>CAZXMO010000025.1:17137-41120 GCA_964641125.1 uncultured Spirochaetales bacterium | reverse complement strand
GTACTGCATTAATTCTATTTTTTTACGCCTCGAACATGGATAATTAATAAAACTCAGGAAAATAAAATCCCAGGATCTCACCCAAACAGGATGCCGGAAAGGATATAGAGCATTGCCCTGAAGCGATATGTGTGATATTCTGAATACAAATATTACATCGGAGGAAGATATGGCTACTTCCATCAGACTGAATGATGAAATTGAACAGCGTCTAGACAGACTTTCCGCGGAAACAGGCCGAACGAAAGCCTTTTATCTCCGTGAGCTTATTGAACGGGGCATCGAGGATTTAGAGGACTATTATCTCGGTATGGAGGTTATGGAGCGGCTTCGAAAAGGCGAGGAATACACAACTTCTCTCGAGGAAGTGGAGAAAGAACTTGGACTGGACGATTAGTTTTACGAATTCAGCTAAAAAATGTCTCGCGAAACTCGAGAAACCTGAAGCACGGAGAATTACCCGGTTTTTACGGGAGCGTATAGAACCCCTCGAAAATCCGCGCTCCCTTGGAAAAGCTCTCTCAGGTCGCCTCGGAACTTTTTGGCGGTACAAGGTTGGAGATTATCGCATTATCTGCGACATCCGGGACCGGGAGCTTCTAATCTTGGTAATCCGAATCGGTAACCGTAAAGATATTTACCGGTAATTACTCCTGGAGAATAGGGGATTCGAACCCCTGACCTGTTGATTGCGAACCAACCGCTCTACCAACTGAGCTAATTCCCCGTAAAATTGTCCTCTGCATCATACAAAATTTTCCGATGAAGGACAACTGGATTTTTGCGGCTTCTCTTCGTATTTTTATCACATCATGTTTTTCCTCATAGCCGGGGTTCAGCCCCGGACCCGGACCGTGGACGATACACCCCATAGGTGCCCGAACTGCGGACGGAATACGGCCAAGCTGAAAAGAATCGACCACTACTTCAGCCTCTTCTTTATCCCCCTGTTTCCGGTCAAGAGGGGCGATGAAATACTCCTCTGTGAAAACTGCGGCTATTCCTCGTCGCCGGAAGGGGAAGGCGTTCGACAGGCAGGACTATGTCCCGAGTGCGGACGAGCGGTGGAACCCCGTTTCGCTTACTGTCCTTTCTGCGGTTCTCGACTGTAGCCGCGGCGCGGGTCGGTATTGCGAAAATCAATCCCCACGATCGGGGGCACTAGGAGAGGTTTTCGGAAATGTAGGTAAAAACCCTCCCCAAATCCCTGTATATAAGCTCGGCATAAGAATCGAGGGGGGTCGGGGAATCATTGACGATGACTAAGGTCCCTCCGTTCCGTACTGTATTCAGCGGGATCGACGCCGCCGGCTGCACCACCAGGGAGGAGCCTAAGACGAGCATCAGGTCCGCCCGGGAGGAGAGACGCTCCGCCTCCTCGAGGGCGCCTGCGGGAAGCATCTCCCCGAAAAAAGTAATGTCCGGCTTGACGACCCCTCCGCAGGAATCGCACTTCGGGACCTCGTCGGAAAGGACGATGTCGGCGATCGTATCGAAATCCCAGGTTGTGTTGCAGGAGAGGCACCTGTGGATGAGGGGCGAGCCGTGGACCTCGACTACCTTCTTCGATCCCGCCTTCTGATGGAGGAGGTCGATGTTCTGGGTTATGATCCCCTCGAGAAGGCCTTTCTCCTCGAGCCGGGCGAGCTCGGTGTGGACGATGCTCGGCTCGATGTTCCGGAGGCCGTAGATGAAGTCCCTGGATTTTGTGTAGTAGTAGGAGGGGTCGTGCCGGAAGTAGGAAATATCGAAGAGTTTGTTCGCGTCGATGTCGGTCCTGGAGTAAAGGCCGTTCTTCCCCCGGAAGTCGGCGACCCCGGAATAGGTGGATACCCCCGCCCCGGTGAAGGCAACGGTAAAGCTCGATTTTTTGAGGAGCTCTAATAGTTTTTCGGTATATTCAGACATGGGTTACATTCACCCATCTTCCGCCGGTAATTTCTTCGAGCTTATCGCAGGCAATCGGTACCCCCGTGGAATCGGTCCCCGCGGCGGGATAGACCCGGTCGTACTTCTTGAGGGAAACATCCAGAAATATATCGATGTTCTCGAGGGCGAAGGGGCAGACCCCTCCCGGCCGGTAGCCGGTCATCTCAAGGGTCTCGTCGGCGGAGCTCATGCGGTGCTTAAAACCCGTGGCCTTACGCAGCAGAGACGAATTGATCCGTTGGTCTCCGGCCAAGACGAACATCCGGAACCTGCCGTCCTTTCCTTTCATGAGGATCGATTTGGCAATCATCCCCACCTCGACCCCGATCTTTTCGGCGGCTGTAACTGCTGTAGGCGTGCTTCCCGGCTCGAACTCGAGGACATCGAGTCCATGTGCTTCCAACACATCCTGTACTTTCGTCGGAATCATGTTTCTTATCCTAATCGATACGCGGGGAAAGTCAACGGGGCCCTGGGTTGGCACCCGGCGTTGACACATTCCGGCCCGAGGGTATAGGAAGAGGCATGAGTGATTTTTCTTCCTATCCCTTTTTGTTAGTCAGCGACGAATCGGGAAATATCTTCGAGATTTCCGAATTGAGGATGACGGGAATGGCCAATATGAGCCTGACCCTTCCCGAGCCCGGGGAATGTATCCCCCTTCCTGAGGGAAGCGATGTCTTCGTCCTGCCGGGACGGACAGCCTTCGGGTTCGATCCCTCAACCGAAAATTTTACCGAAATCGAGTTCTACAACGGCAGGCGGGTCTACCCGGTGGCGGCCTTCATGGCCCCGGCCTATCTCCAGTATTACCGGGCGGCCTACGCGCAGACCCCCGAATCCCCTCCCCTGACCCTGTTCAGCTACACCGCGGTGGGATTCAAGGACGGGGAGTTCGTGGTCCCCGCGGAAAGAATCGACCCCGATATCAGACAGGACTGGGAATATGTCGATCTCCACGAAATCGAGCGGAGGGCCCCGATGGTCCTCGAACAGTATCCGGACAACCGGCTGGTCGATCACCTAATAAACAACTGCGCCCTGTGCTACGGGTGTCCCGCGGCGAGAAACTTCGTAATGGGGAGATGGGAGTGTCCGGTCCCCACCAGTCCCGGGTGCAACGCCGAGTGTGTGGGTTGCATATCCAAACAGCCGGAGGATTCGGGGTTTCCGCCCGCGCAGAATCGCATCGGTTTTGTTCCCACCCCCGAAGAGATCGCCGCCTTTACTGTACCCCACCTCGATAACGCCGAAAATCCGGTTATGAGCTTCGGCCAGGGGTGTGAGGGGGAGCCTCTCCTGGTGGCGGACACCATCGCCGAGGCTGTGAAAGAGGTCCGCAAGCGCACCAACCGCGGGGTCATCAATATCAATACCAACGGAGGAGCCCCCGAGGCGGTGGAGAAGCTCTGCGGGGCCGGGATGGAAAGCATCCGGGTCAGCATGAACTCGGCCCAGCCCGATCTGTATCACGCCTACTACAGACCCCTGGACTACGGGTTCGACGAGGTCCTCGAATCGATCCGCATCGCCGGGAGTCACGGATTGTGGGTGTCCCTCAACTACTTCGTCTTCCCGGGACTCACCGACCACCAAAGTGAGATGGAGGCACTGGACCGGATCCTCGCCGAGGGGAACGTGGACATGATCCAGACCCGGAATCTCAACCTCGATCCTTTCGTCTACATCAGCAGCTTAGGGCTCGAAGATTTAGGCACCGGCTTTATCGGGGTCCGGAACTGGGCAAACCGGCTGCGTGACGAACACCCTTCGGTCCGGCTCGGATACTTCAATCCCCCGAGACAGGTCATCGAAGAGAACCGGTAGGGCTCTTCCGGGCGCCGTCGAGCATTCCCGCTTCGTCGAACCAGGCCATGGTCTCTTCGACCGTCTGTTCGAAGGGACGGGGAACGTAGCCGAGCTCCCGGGTCGCCTTGAGATGGGATATAAATCGGTGACACCGGATCGACTGCATCGAAAAGGGGGTAAAGTTGGTGGGCCGCCCGGAGATCCTGCTGAAGGCCCCGGAGAAGTAGGAGAAGAAGAGCGCCGCTGTGTAGGGGATCGCGGTGCGGCTCGTGGCCTTGCCGGTGTGCCGGGTTATGTACGCCGCGAGCTCGAGGAGCGACCGCCAATGGCCGCTTATAAGATAGCTTTCGCCGCTTTTGCCCTTCTTTTCAGCGAGAAGTACAGCCTTCGCGACATCCCGTACATCCACCCAGTTGTAGCCCCCGTCGACTAATGCCGGGAGCCGGTGATGATAGATGTCGAGGATCACCTTTCCCATTGCCGATACTTTGAAGTCGTGAGGGCCGATGATGGCGGTCGGATTGACGACGACCACCTCGAGTCCCCGGTCTATCCCCTTCAACGCCTCGAGCTGTCCCGCCGCCTTGGAACGGTCGTAGGGCTTGTGGTGATCGCCTAGCGCAAGCTCCCGTGTCTCGTCTAATACCTCGTCGTTGGGCTTGGTAGAAAAGGCGTGGATCGAGCTGACATGGACGAGCCGCCTGACTCCCGATTCCACGCAACTGTCCACCACCTTGCGTACCCCCTCGATGTTGGTTGCGGGAAGCCCCGGATCTTCGGTCCCGGTTATGCTGATACGCCCCGCCAGATGAAGGACCGTGTCCGCCCCGGAAAAGAGCCGCGTGAGCGAAGCTGGATCGGTCACGTCCCCCCGGACCGACTCCACATCCAGCCCCTCGAGAGCCCTCAGATCATCACGCACCATTACTCGGATGTCCCGCCCCTCTTCTAAGAGAAGCCTGACCAGATTTGCGCCGAGGTGTCCGGTGGCACCGGTTATCGCCGTTTTCATAACTGAATTGTACGATGTAGTATTCAGGGAAGTCCAGCGGAAGGAGAGTATTTTTTGCCCCGGCTAATCCGCGGTCACCCGCACAGCCCGTACCAGCAGCGGCCGTGCTTTTCGATAAGCTCCACGGCGCTTTCCGGCACGTTTCCCGGTTCGTAAAAGTCCAGGTCTTTTTCCTCGGACTGTTCGATGAGGGGATCCACCAGTTTCCAGGAGTGCTTGATCTCCTCCTCCGAAGGAAAGAGGATCTTATCTCCATCCAAGATCTTACGTACGATCTGCTCGTATGCCTCGGGTGTATTGATCCGGAAGGTCTGAAAGTGGTCGAAGTTGAGCTTGACCCCGTCCACCTCGGAGAACTTGCCCGGCTTCTTGACGTTGAGCATCAAGTCGATCTTCATGTTCGGCTGGATCTCGATGATCAGGGAGTTCGGAGGAGTATGCTCGGCCCGCTTTTCCGGGGCCCGGAATTCCTTGAACTGGATGTAGATAAAGGACTGGCCGGTGGGCATCTTCTTGCCGGTACGGACGAAGAAGGGAACGCCGGCGAACTCGAAGGTGTCCACGTAGAAGGTGCAGGCAAAGAAGGTGGGTGTTTTTTCGTCCCCCTCGATTCCGGTGTATCTGCCCACGGTAAAATCATCCGACGGGCGGACGGCCCGCATGGTTTTGACTTTCTCATAGGCGATCTCCTTCTGATTCAGCTCTATCGGCTCTCCGATGGCCAATGTCGAGAGAATTTGGAGAACGTGGTTCTGTACCATGTCTCGGATGACTCCGGTCTTCTCGTAGTAGTCGAGGCGGTTCTCGATCCCGCTGTCCTCGTCGATGACGATCTGGATGTGGTCTATGTAGTCCTTGTTCCATATCCCGTGGATGATATCGTTCTTGAAGCGCAGGACCAAAAGGTTCTGTATGAACTCTTTTCCTAAGTAATGGTCCACCCTAAAGATCTCCTCGTCGGAGAAGGCATGCTTAAGGATATTGTTGTAGCTGACCGCGGTGCCGTAATCGAAACCGAAGGGCTTTTCCACCACCACCTTCTTCTTGACCCCGTCCCCTAAGTAGGTATTGATCTTCTTTATTCCCTCCACCGCCTGCTCGTAGAGATCGGGATGCAGGGCCAGATAATAGATGAGCTCGATCTCGCCGGTGTCGCTCAGCTTCTTCTGGAGCACCTGGAGGACCTTCAGATTGTCCGACTCCTCTTTCATGTCGTACTGGATATACTCGACACGGCTCAAGAAATCCTCATCCCGAATATCCTCGGAAGTCATATTCTCGATAAACTCCTCCCGGGAATCGAACCTTCGCCCTAAGAAGAGAATCGTAAGATCGTATCCCTTATTGAAGAGCTCATAGTAGGCGGGGATGAGCTTCTTTCGGGACAGGTCCCCGGTCCCGCCGTATTGAATTATTATCTGTTTCATCTTCCGATCCTCCCGTCTCGTAGTACTAAAGTGGTGTCGAACCCCTTGAAGTAGCACACGGGTGTCGACTTCCAATCCTCACTCTCCCTAAACCGCCGGTATGCCTCACTCTTTTCCTCGCCTAAGAAAATAAGAACCTGAACCGAAGCCCGCGAGAGGGCATCGAAGGTAAGGGTCAAACGCGTAGGCGGGGGCTTAGGCGAATCGGTGAGGTACGCCGTCTTTCCCTCCGCGTGCAGAACCGGGTGTCCGGGAAAGAGGGACGCCACATGTCCGTCTTCCCCTACCCCGAGAAAGACAACGGAGATATCCGGAAGTCCCTTCCCGTACTCCTCGGCCGCCAGCTCCACCGGCAGGGTTGTATCGGGAAAGCGGAGCTGATTCCGGCTGATTCGATCCGTCTCGATGAGCTCATGAAAAAGCTCTTTTTCGAGCATCTCCCCATTGTAGTCACGCCCCCATCTCTCGTCGACGAGATAGTAGGAGTATCTCCTCAAAATATCCTCGGAAAGCCCCCGTACCGCCTCGAGCACCGGAAAAACACTCCGTCCGCCGGGAAGGGCCGCCGAGGGATGCGGCGTTTCTCCCGCCGCGTCGATGAGGACATTCCTACATAAGGCGGCTGCTTCTTCCGGTGAATCGAACGTACGTTCCTGCATAATGGTTCTACCTGTAAGATAGTCAATAGCCGTTAGGGTGTCAAAGCCCGATTTGTATGGTATAAAGTGGGCATGTTTGGAATCGACGCCGGCGGAACTTACTTGAAATTGGGGAACCCCAAAGAGGGAGACTTAGAGCTTCATCCCCTTCCCTACTCGAAGGAATGGCTGGAAATGAAGCTCGACCCCCGTGAAGGCCCCTTCTTTATAACCGGATCGGGAACGATGAAAATCCAGGGATGGTTCCCTGATTCAGGGCTCCGGTTCGTGCCCGAGCTCCAGGCGATCGGTTTGGGCGGTGCATATCTATCCGGTAAACAGGAGTGCATCGTCATGAACATCGGTTCCGGGACCCCCATCCTCTATGTCGACCGCAGGACCAAAGAGGTGCGCCACCTCGGGGGAACCGGGATGGGTTCGGCTTCCCTCGCCGGACTTTCCTATTACATGACGGGCATTTCCGACCTCGACCGGATCGACGAGAAGGCCTACGAAGGGAATGCCGACCGGGTCAATCTCCTCATCTCCGACATCTACGAGGATCCGGATCTCGTTGCCCTCCCCGGCAACGTAACCGCGTCGAACTTCGGTAAGTACCAGGATTGGCGTCACCTGGACTGCGCTAAAAAGCCGGACGCCAAGGACCTCCTAGCGGCGCTGCACAAGATGGTCGCTGAAACCATTGCGGTCATGGCGAACCTGGCCAGTAAGCAGCACGGCAAGGTCCACCTACCGGTATCCATAACCGGAGGGGGCACCCTCAACCATGCTCTCGTCAAATATCTGAAAATTTCCTTCGAGTATCTCGATCAAGAGTTCGTCATCCCCCTGAAAGCGGAGTTCAGCACCCTCTACGGTCTCTTCGTCCACGAAGAGCTCCTGGACTGATAACGGTTAAGGAACTTACTGAGCGACGGGATGCTCCGCGAAATATTCGTACTGTTTGGCGAGGGTCAAGCTCAAATCCAACGGGTCCGAATACAAGGGCTCGGGGGCCTTGTCCATTGCTCCGTTGGAGAGGTTGCCGTCTCCTATAACCGCCTCGAAGTCTTCGGTTACCCCGCGCCGGATGAATAACCGCTCGATTTCTCTGAAAATTGACACCATCGACCCTATCGCCTCTTCGAAGAGATCGTAGAAGCTTTCATATCTGATGTAGTTCTTCTCGAAGGGATCAGGCCATCCGGACCTTTCGGTATTCATATAGTCGACTCCGGAGTCCAAGACCCTGGGGTGATAGAGGGCGAGGTATCGTTTCTTTCTTCCGTACCGCTCATCCCTGAGATAGGCTTTATAGGCGTTGTCTTCCCGGGTGGGGTCGGTCACTCTATAAAAATAGAGGGCATCCCCCAAGGCGTTCCGGAGGCGCCGGCGGCTCAAGTCCGGTTTATTCAGATCCGGATAAGCGGTGAATACCGACTGAATGAGCTCCCTCTGAAACCACTCCATATCCTTGTCGATTCTCGAAAGAGGGAGATAAAAGTCGAAATCGAAGAGGCTTTCCCCCGTAAGATGCTCGTAGATCAGACGGTCGATTATTCGTTCGTAGAAGGCGTGTATACGGAAGTATTTCTTGCTCGCCCCTTTTCCCGGCTCGACCCAGCCCGACCGGGAAATGATAAAGGGATGGGTGAACCGGTCCAATACAGCATGGGTGGCCAACCCGAGCATGAGGGCACCCTCTCTGCAATGTATTGCCTCCGCATCCCCGTGTATATCACGGATGTCCGGAATAATCCGGGCGGCCAAAGCTGTCAAGAAACTTCCGTAGCCGCCCCTGTGCAGAATTCGCCCGTACTTGAAAGCCCCCGGGCGGGTACGCTGATTGTGGTAGAAGAGATCGGGTCCTTGAGAGGCGAAGGCGAAAATCGCCTTGTACTCTTCGAGAAGCCGGTCTCCCCTCCCGGCGAAAGCGCGCCGCAGAGTTTCTTTTACGAAAAGATAGTGAGTAATATGCGCGGGCATTGGACCTGAGTCCGGAATTTCATCTTAGTCCTGCCAATAGATGTACGGCAGGTTCGTTTGAATTGTTCGTGTGTGGCTGTTGTCTTCCTGATAGGTGATAATGGTGACGTTTCCCTCGTGGGTTATGTTGATAAGCCCTTGAATGGTGTGAACGATATTTCCCTGAAAATCGTAGATGTTGACTTTACCCTTCACCTCTTTCTCCTTCAGGCAGTATAGTACAGTTTCGATCCTAGTACAAGGTATCCTTTACAGGATGTCTTTCAAGTCCTGAATAAGCTTCAGGTTTCTGAGTTTTTGGATTGCCTTCTCCTGGATCTGCCGTACCCTTTCGCGGGTAATCCCTAAGATCTTACCGGTTTCCTGCAGGGTGCAGGGGCCGTCTCCCGCAAGCCCGAAGCGGAGCTTGATAATCCGCATCTCCCGCTCGGACAGATTACTGAGGACCGATTCCAGGGTGTCCTGGAGGGTCATATTAAAAACCAGCTCAAAGGGCTCCTCCGAATTCTCGTCGCAGATGAGGTCGGATAGTTTCGTCGAATTATCTTCGTCCACCGTGGTCTCTAGAGAGGTCGTCTCCTGGGAAATCTTCATAATCTCCTTGACCTTGTCGGTGGGAATGTTCAGATACTGGGCCAATTCTTCGTGGCTGGGGTCACGTCCGAGCTCCTGGGTCATGTGCTTGGCCACGAAGTAGCATTTCTTGATGGTATTGAGCATGTGAATGGGAATGCGGATGACCCGTCCCTTATCGGCCAGCGACTTGATTATGGCCTGACGGATCCACCAAGTTCCGTATGTGGAGAAGCGGCAGCCCCGGGTGTAGTCGAATCGTTCCACCGCCTCGATGAGCCCGATATTTCCCTCGTCGATCATATCGAGGAGACTCAAGCCCCGGTACTGATACCTCTTGGCAATGGAGACAACCAGCCGGAGGTTAGAGTTTATCATCAGGTTTTTGAGCTCCCGAAGCTCGTGTTCCTTCTCTTTCCGCTGCTTCAAGAGCTCCTGCTTGTCTTTTTCACCCGCTTCGAGCTCTTCGCTGACGGCCTCCAAGGCTTCCCGTGCTTCGAAAATCTTCCGGCCGATCTCCTGCTCGTCATTGATTCCCAAGAGGGCATATCGGGATATCTGCTTGAGATACACCGCAAGGGGATCTTTGTCGATGCCGTCTTCCAGCTCGCTCTCGATTATCTTATCCTCTCCGGCCTGTACGTCACTGTATTCCTGGTACATCTATGTATCGCTGTTTTCCCTCTTAGTGTATGTTGCGTAACCGATCGCGCGATATCAACGTAAGTTTAATGTCCCTAAAAGTCAAGAAATTTACCATTCTACTCGGAAATCTATCACAAACGCGGCGCATTTTCAGGACTGACCGGCTTTCCATTTCTAAAAACCGTAAAAAATAACACCGGTTCCTGGAGATGGGGATTTATCCCTAGGGAGCTTATTATCGTTCCCGGATCGACCTCCTGTCCTACCACGACCTCGATTTCCTCGTTTCCTCCATATACATAGATATAATCGTCCGGTGACTGGACGAGGACGACCCGTCCGAAACCCCGGTAAGGACCTACCCAGATAACCTTCCCCGAGGATATCGACCGCACGGGATCGCCCTGCGTACCGTGGATCTGTATTCCCTTGAGTTTACCGTCAACGTAACGGCGGTCGCCGTTCAGGGGCCAAAATCCCTCAGGATCGTCCATCTGTGGAGGCAGAAATTCAGCCGATGTGTTCGCGGGCTCTTCGATGATTTCGTCCGGCTCTCCCGGAAGCATCAAAAGGTCCCCCGCTTTGAGAATGTACCCTTCACCGAGGCCGTTATGACGTTTAAGCTCCTCTACCGTGAGGCCGTTCCGCCGGGCGATTCCGTAGAGGGTGTCCCCCTTTCGGACCGTGTAGGCGGAGCCCCGGCCGGGTATAGTCAAACGCATTCCCACCGGAAGATCTGTAGGATCATTGATATCATTCGTCCGCACTATCTCATCGACGCTTACATCGTACTGACGGGCTACCGAGTAGAGGGTCTCGTTCTTCTTGAGCACATGCACTCCCGCAGCCTCACCGCTCAAAGGTAAGAGAGGCAGGACACACAGAAGCGGTATCAGGTAGAGGCAGCGGTATCGTTTCATTGCTCTTCTTCTATGGTCGGAAAGAAGGGGCGAAAACTAAAACCACGCACCCTCTTTTGCTTTTTTTTCCACCTGGTGTATAGTGGGATTGGCCATGAAAGAACCGACCCAGAGCGTCATCCAATCGGTCGAAAACAGGATCGAGGAGTTCGATACCCATCCCGAAATCATCGAGAATTTCGATCTCTTGAAACGTACCGGGGTCCTCGATGATATCCTCGATTACGTCGTATCCAAGCTCCTGGAAAAGTTCGTCCCCTCCTACTTCGCCCTCGTCCTCCAGGAGCCGACCCGGGCGAAATTCTTGACCGTACGATGCTACCGGAATATGAGGCCCTGCGAGCAGTGTTTGCATATAAATACCTACGGTCATCTCTTGGGAGACGAGGTCCTTGTCCGAATCTCGGAGATACTTACCTCGATGACGCGGCGGGAAGATGTGGTTTCCCGGTTCGGGGGAGAGGAATTTTCCATCCTCATGACGAATCTCTCCAAGCACGCCGCCTGGAATATCGCCGAGCGTATCCGCGTATTGACGGAAGAGACGGTCATTGGGCACAAGGGAAAGGAGCTGTCGCTTACCATAAGCATCGGGATTCGCCACATTTCGCTGTATTCCTACGCCCCCGCGCAAACCCTCATCGAGGAAGCCGATTCGGCGCTGTACCTATCGAAATCGCGCGGCCGGAACCGGACCAGCGTACACAATCGTTAAGCGGTGAGCGGGAAGACTAGGGCTCAGCCGGTCCTTACCGAGTTCCGGCCCATACTCTCGGCCTGATAGAGGCCGGCAAAAATGCCGTAAAAAATGCAAAAAAACGGTTAATAGGAGAAGGCGATTCTGATACATTACCTGATATGAAATACCCGCGATTGACCCTTGGGGCTACTCATTCGGGGACCGGGAAAACCACCCTCACCATGGCTCTGATACTCGCGGTGAGAAGGAGAGGGCTCACCGTCCAGTCCTACAAGGTCGGCCCCGACTATATAGATCCCGGTTTCCATACCCTCGCGGCGGAAAGACCCTGCAGGAATCTGGACACCCGGATGCTCGGACCCGACGCCGTACTGGAGCTCTTTCAAAGGAGCGCGGAGAAGGCGGATATCGCCCTTATCGAAGGGGTGATGGGCCTCTACGACGGAGCGGGGGCCCTGGATGAACGGGGAAGCACGGCTCACCTCGCCAAGACCCTCCAATCCCCGGTCATACTCTGTATCGACGCCTCGGCGATGGCCCGCAGCGCCGCCGCGGTAGCCCTGGGATTCACCCGCTTCGATCCGGCCACACCCGTAGGAGGATTCCTCTTCAATAACGTAGGGAGCAGGCGGCACTACGAGACCGTCAAAGCCGCCGTCGAGGACGCCACGGGGATTCCGGTCTACGGGTATGTACGACGGACCCCCGAGGCCCTGCTTCCGGAACGTCATCTCGGTCTCGTCCCCGCCTGGGAGAATGGAAGCCTGCCCCAATCGATCGTAGATCTGTCGGAGGCCGTCGAGGAAACCGTCGAGGTCGATTCCCTGATCGAAGCCGCGAGAGCGGCCCCTCCCCTGCCCGGACCCGGCCGTTCAATCCTGCCGCCCCGCTCGAAACGTCCCTCGAAACCGGTCCGGATCGCCGTCGCTTATGACTCGGCCTTTCATTTTTACTACCGGGACAACCTGGATATCCTCGAGATGCTCGGAGCCGAACTCGTCAATTTCAGTCCCCTCGCCGACGATCGGCTTCCCGACTACATCGCGGGCGTATATCTCGGAGGCGGCTATCCCGAGCTCCATGCCGCGGTCCTCGAGAGCAACACGAGCATGCGAAGATGCCTTCGGGAAGCGTGCGAAGACGGACTCCCCGTCTACGCCGAGTGCGGAGGACTCATGTACCTGATGGACGGGCTTATTACCTTCGAGGGAAAACGCTGCGAAATGGCGGGGGTCTTTCCGGGTACCGTAAAGATGGAAAAGAAGCTCCACGCCCTCGGCTATTATTCCGCTACCGCCCTCAAAGATTCCGTCGCGGCGAAAAAAGGGTGGAAAATTCCCGGACATGTTTTTCACTGGTCTTCCCTGATCGATATAGACCCGGAAACCGAGTATGCCTTCCGCTTGAATGCTCCGGGAAAGGAGGCTGTTTTCGACGGCTTTGCCCGGGCGAACACCCTGGCGAGTTACTTTCACATCCACTTCGCAAGCGACGTCCGATGGGCTTCCCGGTTCGTTGACATGTGCAGATCCGGAAGAGGTAAACCGAACCGCTAGCGCGGGGGGTCCGGCGACTCCGCCCCGTTATTCGAAGAACTTCCCCGTCTCCCGGGCGGTAAGATCGAGGGTCAGCGGGGTAACCGAGACCTTACGTTCCCGGGTAAGGACGTAGGCATCGGTCCCCTCCTCGAAGGGACCGCTCCCCGCGACGAGCCGACCCTGGGAAATCGGTGAACCATCGTGGCCGTCGTCGAGGAGGGTGCGGAAGTACGGCTTCGGCGAAAGCCGGGTTACAACCCACTCGGTATTCCGGTCCGCCGTTTCCGGCACATCGATCTTGAGAACATCGAATCCTTCGAAAGTTCCCTTGCTCCGAAAGCGCTCGATAAAAGATGAGAGGAAGTACCCGGCACAGGAGAAATCTAAGTTTCCGTAGGTGAGGTGGTTATCTATGGGTGTCTGCAGGGAAATTGCGATCGCGGGGATCCCGAAAACGGCACCCTCCATCGCCGCGCCGACGGTCCCCGAAACTGTTATATCGTAGCCGATATTCTCTCCGTAGTTAATACCCGACACGACAAGGTCGAAACGCTTCCCTTTAAGGATAGTGTTGAAGGCGTGTTTGACCACCAGGGCGGGGGTACAGTCCATGTGCCGCGCCGTGAAGCGCCGATCACCTATTTTGAGCTCGGCATCCTGGAATTTCTGGTTCCGGTCTCCCAAGAGGCTTCTTCCGCTTCCGGTCTTCTGGCTGGTCGGAGCGACGATGGTCACCTCTCCCAGCTCGGCCGCCGCTTCCGCCGCCGCGGCTAAGCCGGGGGAAAATACTCCGTCGTCGTTGGTTACGAGAATCTTCATGGTTTTCTCAGTATACTGAATTTCCCGCCGATCCGAGAAGAGCACAGGTATCACGAACGATATCTTTAATACTCTCCCTTCCCCGGGAGAGCCAGGTTTCCGCGAAGTACGCGAGCTTTATCCCCATCTCTCCGTCTAAACGGAGGATTTTGTCGTAATTCTTGAACATATAATCCGCCACGCCCCGGGTAAAGGCGTACTGGCCGTCGGTATCGAAGTTCATCTTGACCACTCCGTATCCGATGCTCCTCATGATATCCTCTCTGCTCGATCCGGACCCTCCGTGAAAAACCAGCTTGAGCTCGTCCGGTTCCGGGACCGCCGCCTGACACCTTCCCAGTACCTCCGGCTCGAGCACCACCTCTCCGGGCTTGTAGACCCCGTGAACGTTTCCGAAGGAGGGGGCCACCAGCAAACCTTCCCCGGTTCCCAAGCGGCCGGCAACGGCGAGAAAATCGTCGGGAGAGGTATACACCCTGGTCTGTTCACCTCCGGCCGCGTCACCGGCACCGCTTTCCGCGCCGACGATTCCGATTTCGATCTCCAACCAAAGATCATTCTTTCGGCAGAGCTCTAAATATTTTGCCGAGATATCCAGATTCTCGCCCAAGGGGAGGGCGCTCCCGTCGAACATATGGCTCGTAAAGAGATTGGGCATCCCCCGCGACCGCCTGTCGGCGGTCACCTCGATGAGGGGTTCGAGAAAGACCGGAGCAAGATCGGCATCACAGTGATCGGAATGAACCGCGATATAAACGCCGTATTTGTCGGCGAGGCGATGGGCGTGATCCGCCAAAGTCACCGCCCCGAGCACCGGATCCCCCGCGGCGCCGGAGGCTTCACGAGCCGCGTCGGGATAGATCTGCACGATCCCGTCGCTTTCCGCGGAGGCGAATCCCTCTATCACCCCGTTCAGGGTGTAGAGATCGTGGACGTTGAAGGCGGGGAAGGCGAAGCCCCTCCTCCTCGCCGCATCGGTCATGTCGGAAAAAGATTCGAAATTCGCAAATGGCATGGGGAAGCATAACTCAGAGCAGGGGATATGACAAGCAGCACGATTCGCCTAGATACGCCTACTTTTCACCGTCTAAGAGCCGGGCTATCTGGGCGGCGAAGTTTTCTTCTCTCTTCTCCAACCGCTCGACCCGCTTTTTCTCGACAGCGATAAGCTTGTGCACCTCGAAGCTCCGGGGCATGAGGAATATCTTACGCGCCTGAGTGCCCCCCACATCACTGTTCACCACGGGGATCCGCTCCTTCTCCAGAAAACGCAAAGCGAATTCGATGTTCTTCTGAGGGACCGTGGAGCCCTCGGCATTCGACGAGATGAGCATGTTAGCCCCGCCGAAAACCTTGGCCTCGAGCTCCTTTCGGCTCGCCCCCTTCTTGAGCATCTCGTTGATGAGGAGCTCCATGGCGTGAATGCCGAAGCGCCCCTTTGTGACGAGGAATTGAGGCGAATCCACGTCAACGTGATATCCCACGTCGGACAAGAGAAAGTGGTTCATACCTCCTACTTGGCTTATAGGATCGTGGAGGACCACCGAAACACAGGAACCTAAAATTGTTCCGATTACAATATCTTCACCGGAGGCTAAAAACTCTCCGGGATTTATTATCCACATCTCCTTATGGAATCTGTGGGAGAAGTGATGAGTCACTCGTTTTCCTCGACTTTGTTTTTTTTACAGAAGCTAAGCGATCAGGTAAGGGCATCGGAATAGTACCTATACAGCCCCTCCGGGTCAAGCGGTCCGACTAAGGTCCCTATAGAAGGTGGCGCATCCTGAGTTTTTTTGTTGTCAGATAAGCTCGATTGTGCTCATTGGAATCTATGACCACGGGATACCGGCCGCTTATAACGATTCCCGCTTCGGTCAGCTTTTCGATCTTGTCGGGGTTGTTGGTCAGGAGGATTATGGATTCCATCCCGAGATAGCGTATAATCGCCGCAGCGAAATCGTACTGTCTCGCCTCCGCGGGAAGTCCTAAGAGCTCATTGGCTTCCACGGTGTCGAATCCGCTGTCCTGAAGGGAATAAGCCTTGAGCTTGTTGGAAAGCCCTATTCCCCTGCCCTCTTGACGCATGTAAAGAACGGCACCGCACTCCTGTTCGGAGACGTACCGGAGGGAGGCCTCGAGCTGCTCCCGGCAATCGCATCGGAGAGAACCGAAGACGTCTCCGGTGTGACATTCCGAATGTACCCGGACCGGGCAATCCCGGACCCCTCGTACATTTCCCTTGACGAGGACGGTATTTACCTCCGGGGATGAACCGTCTTCGAAACCGTAGAGATCGAAAATTCCGTATTTTGTCGGAAATTTGACTTTGGCCACCGATTTGATCCGGAAAGTAGTCTTTCCCTCGTATTTTGCAGACACATCTTTCCCTTGAACACCCAGGGCTTCATCTTTCATATAAAAAAGCTAATACACGGGTATCAAAAAGTCAATTTCTCTTGTATCGATAACTTCCTTGCCGCAATTCGCCGTTATATATACTTTTGAAGGTATGGAAGCATCGATCGAGAAGGACCCGGTAGGGCGGTATTACGACAAGAATACCTCCCGATTTCTCACCCTCGGCCATGGAAGCTCCGCGAAGGCGATTCATCGGGCGGTGTGGGCACCGGGCGTTGCCGACCGGGAAGAGGCCATCCACTACATCCATACGATCATCTCGAAACACCTGGAAAACTCACACGCGCAACGGGTCCTCGATATCGGATGCGGGGTAGGAGGAACCATTCTCTACCTCGCGAAACTGCATTCCGCCTTTTTCTTAGGGATTACCTTGAGCTCGGTGCAGGCGTCCCTCGGTGCTTCCTACATCGAAACCGCGGGACTAGACGAGCGGTGCTCCGTAGTTCCCGGTGATTTTTGCCGCGGAGATTCCCTCGAGAACATCGGAGAAGGCTTCGATCTTGCCTATGCCGTGGAGGCCTTCCTCCACATGGCGGATCCGGGGTGTTTCTTCCGGAACGCAGTTTCCCTCCTCCGTCCGGGAGGCCTCCTGATTGTCGCGGACGACTTCCTGACTCAGCGCGGAGCCGGCGACGAACCGGCAGGTAAAGACAGGCGTATGATAGAATCGTTCCGCAGAGGCTGGCACGCCCGGTCACTTATTTCCGCGGAAACTTTCCTCATCGAGGCAAAGAAATTCGGTTTCACCGCACTGGAAAACGATGATTTTACCCCGTACCTCGAGCTCGACCGTCCCCGGGACCTGCTGCTGAGGCCCCTCGCCGCACTTATGAGAAAGCTCCCCCACTCATCCCCTCTGCTGAGCAACATCGTGGGAGGCGACGCCCTTCAGTACTGCCTCAAAAACGGATTGGTAAAACACCGTTTTATGGTACTTCGTAAGGCGAGGAGGGAATCCTGACCGGTCTCTCCCGGGGTGTTAATCCCCGGGCGGTCCCCTTCGCGACGCGGAGAAAATGTCCGAGAAAGCTCTCCAAACCGTAAAAGCCTTCACCTTCCGGAGGGATGAAACCGGTCACGTATCCGAATCGGGTAAAAGGCTTAAGATATTCCCTGTTTCGCGAGATGATGTGCAGGGGTACCCCGAACCCGGCATCCTCCTCACTGACGGGAAACTTCGGCTGATGGTCTCCCACCAGAATAACGAGATCGTTTCCGGCGATATAGGTAACCAGATAATCGGTAATCACCTCGAGAACGTAGCGTAGCGAATGTGTATAGCCCTCGAAGAGCTCACTTCCCATCGCCCAGGAATTGTCGTAAAAGGTATTCCTGCTCCTGTCGTAATAGATGCTTCCGTCGTCTATCCTGCTCCAATCCTCGATGACCGGGGGAATGTAATTCCAGGGTACATGGCTCGAAACGAGCATGAACTCGATAAATAGGGGGCTTTCCAACTCGGGCAGAACGTTTTTCCGGATGTGGTTTATCTGAAATTGGTCCGGCATGTCCCCGAAGACAAAGTAGGGCCCCTGATAACCGAAATCACCGGATAAGACGAATCGGGAAAAGGAGTAGAACCTCTTTTGGTCGTCGGGAATCGCCTTCGTCGCGGGGGACGAAAAAACGGTGGTATATCCCTTCTCCCCTAATATATGCGTGAGATTCCGTGTTCCCTCTTCCAAAACTTTATTGAACTTGGCTTGGGTATCCACCTCGATACCGGTAACGAGGGAGGAGTCCGCGAGCCACGAGGTCCCCCCGAAGGTCGTGGACTCGTACACGGTTGTATAAACCGCGAAACCCGCGCCGGAAAGCTTTTCATTGATGTCCCGGTAGGATCCGGCAAGTCTCTTATAATGACGGGGATTGGTAAATACGGTATGGCCGTACGACTCGATGACGAAGAGGTAGATATCCGCATCCTCGATTCCCGGGAAGGCGTAAGCCGGGTCCGGGTCCGGGTCCGGGTCCGCAACCGCTTCGAAATCCTCCGTCGGTACCGAATGGGTAAAATCGGCGGGACCGTCTAGGAGCTTTCGAAAAAGGACCCCGGTAAGGACCGGTGAGGGGGAAAAAAAGATCGCCATGACAATGCCCAGGGGAAGCAGAAGGCCCGCCGCGGGGCTTACTAAGCGGACGAATAATCTCCGCAGGAGCGAAAACACGAGAAAGAAGGCCCCGCCCAAGAGCCCCGCCAGAGATACCGATGCGGCGGCGATAAAAAGGGGTCTCTTTATGAGATCGGAACGGAATACCATCGCAAGGAACTCCGGAATCAGGTCCAGATGGGTAAAGGGGTCGAAATCCCTCCGGTAGACATACCGGAAGAAGGTCTGCCCGATATTGAATAAAAAGATGACGAGAAAGAGGCCTGAAAGTATGATAAGAAGAAGCCTGTATCCGGCGGAAGAACGCATCCGGGATATCCCGAAGACCAGGAAAACTACCGCCAAAGACTCGGGAACGGGAAGGAGGATGAGCTCCCACCGGTGACCGGGAAGCCACGAATAACTCCCTAATAGAAGGTTAAATATGACCGACACGCCGTAGAGACACCCCAGAACGAGCGCGAAGCGCCTGAAATTGGAAGCCTTCATCACCGTGTATCCCTCCGCCGTGCGTAGACATCCCCCGCCGAATCTTTCTCCTCGAGGGACGCCAGAAAACCCCGGATCTCCTCAGCGCTCCGCCATTCTTTCCAACGGAATCGCATTGTCTCCCGCCGGGAGACATTGAACTCGTAATCCCCGAGACTCTCCACCCTGAGAAGGGCCTCTTCCGCGGTGCGCGGAGACGGTGGAAGATACTCGAAGGAGAGGTTCTCTACGGGGATAGTCAATCCCTCGAGGACCCGATGGTCGAACCCTTCGGTATCGATCTTTATGAATCGAGGTGTCCCGTGGAGATGAATGAGCTCATCCAGGGTAACCATGCGGATCGGGTGGGTCCGCTCCCACCGGATATTTGAGAAAACGGCAGATTTCTCCATTTCCCTGATCCACCGGGAGGAAACCGTGGCGAGGGTCGGATTTCGGGGGTCCACGTACAGGCTGCCCCGGCCGGCTTCCGCCCCCGAAGCGGCGGCGATAATTTCGACCCTCTCATCCGCGCCGTAGACCGAGGACATAAAAAGCAGGCATTCCGGATTCGGCTCAACGGCAAGAACCCTCACCCCCATGTCCCGCCAAACGCGGATCCGGTTCCCCAGGTGAGCGCCGACATCGAAGGCTAGGTCCCCCTCACGAAGAAAATTTCTGTAGAGACGCCTCATCCGATACCGCTTTCCCGGAACAAGATAATACACGGCATAGGACTTCAGGAGCCCCCCCGAGGATATAAGCGGGCGGAGGAGACGGATACGCAGCACCGTTTCCCAGCAGAACGAGACGACAAGAAGACCCAGGGCCAAGCCCGCGGCTCCCAGACGAACCGCCGGGGGGAGAATCTCGGCGAATCCGGCGATGAGCACTCCCGCGGAAATGCCGCAGACCGTTTTCGCGTAGCGGCTGAATCGTCCGGGGAACACCGCGCGTTCCGGGAAAAGAGCGAACACGACCGAAAATACATATCTCAATGCCCCGAAGGCGAGGACCCAGGGTCCGAATATACCGGTCCGGGTCAGAAGCGCCGAGACGGTAAGGACAAAGAAGGCGTCCGCCTCTTCGTCGAAGAGCTTCCCGAATCGGGTCGGACCTATTCTATGTGCAACCCGTCCGTCCACCCAGTCCAGGAGCTCCGCAGCCGAGAGGATTATTACGAGGATTACCCACCGATCGAGAAGTACAGCTTGAAATACAAAGACCCCGGCGGTTATCCCGACCCTCGCCAGGCTTATCAGATTCGCCGCGTTCAGATGACTCTTCCGGCCCGCAATAAGATAGAAAATGAGCATATTGACCGTCGGTACGGCCCACAAGATGACCGGGGCCTGAGGGAAGACCGCCCAGATTACTGCCGACCCGAGAGTTAATCCCGATTGTACCGGCGACCACACCCGGTGCATCCCTATGATTCGCCTCACTTCATCCATGACCGGACCGCCTTCATAAAATCTCGAGCGGTATCGTCCCACGAGTTGAATCGGGATGCCCGGCAGACCGCGGCGGCAGCCATTCTTCGACGAAGGGAGCCGTCGGCGATAAGAAGGGACAAGCACCTTTCCCACCTCTTTTCATCGAGATCGTCGCCTTTCAAAGGACACACAAAACCCTCCCTCCCGTTTTCGAGGGTTCTTCCCATCTCCCCGGTGCCGTTCATGATAACCGGAAGTCCCGCCGCCGTCGCCTCGGCGGCGGCCATCCCGTAGCTCTCGCTCAACGAGGGAAAAACGAAGACATCCGCGTCCTCGAGAGCACTCCCGACACCCTCCGGATCGATTTTCCCCGCGATGCGGATTCTTTCTCCGAGCCCCGCTTCGGCGATCGCATTGTACACCCTCCGGGTATAGTCATTATCGATTGAGGTATCCCCATAAATAGTCCACGTCCAGTTCATGCTCATAAGTCCGGCAAGAACCGGGACAAGCCGGTCGATTCCTTTGAGGGAGCTCAGATTCGAGACCGTAACCAGCCGTACCGGTCCCGATCCGGCGTCCCGGCGGGCACCCTCGGCAGAGAGACCGGTTTCCTTAACCTTGGACACCCCCGGCGGCACCAGGTCGATTCGCACCTCCGGACGCCGCCGGAGAATTGAATCACCCACTTCCGAGCCGGTTACCACGGCCCCGGCGGCACGGGACAGGAGGCGGTTTTCCGCCCGCCCCAAGGTGTGACGTTCGTCGTCGCCGAGGGTCGGATCGGAGGAGGGAAGATAGTGGATCAAAAGCCCGTAGGGGGCATCCGTTTCCCCGACGACCTCGAGTCCGGTATCGGGATCGAGAAAGAAGAGACTGTCCAGGATCACCAGCTCGACCTCCGCCGGGGTCCGGTCACGCGGTTCACCGACGAGAATATACCGGAGCTCCTCATCCCCGACCCTTACGGCAATCTCCCGGTTGTATCTGAATCCGCCGGTGGCTCGGTTATTCCTATAGGGACACGTGAGAAGAATCATGTTCCTCTCAGGCGACGGAGGCCGCGTATGCCGCCCAGGCGGTAACCGATTCCCATATCTTGATTTCGATGCTCGCCGGCGGCGGTCCCGATTCGAGCCGGCAGGCGGCCTCGATATCCTCTCGTATCCGTTCCCACAGATAAACCGCCAGATTCTCGAGACTCGGCTGCCTCTCGGAGAAGAATTCCAGATCGTTGAGCAGTACTCCGTCGATTGCCGCGAGGTTCCGGCTCAGGACATCCTCTAAGAGAGCGATGTCCACGGAGAAACCGTTCTTATCGAGCTCTCCGGCACCACAGATAACCTCCACCTCGTAGGGGTGGGTGTGGGGGGTGGACTCCTCGTCGAAATCGCCCCGCAAAAAGTGGCGCGCATTGAAGCTCTGTTTGATTCCCGCTTGAAACATACTAGTGACTCCTTTGTCTTTATCCCCACGATCGGGGGCACTCCCTAGGGGAGAAGGACGATTTGGAAATCATCCTCCTCTTCCCGGTCTATCCGCTCGAAAGCCTCCGCGGCATCCATAAGCGGGTACCGCCCGGTAATGTATTTGGAAGGGCGTATGACCTTAAGCATCTCGATTACGGATGAGCTTCGCCTCTTCCGGTCCCACCTCGCGAGAAGCGAACCCGGTATGTGAGATACCTGACTCGCCTTTATGACGATGCGCTTACGGTGGAAATCCTTCCCTAATTCGACCCCGGTAACTCTCTCGCCCGTCCAGGCCGCCTCTACAAGAGTTCCCTCGTGCCGCAGGCACCGCATGGCCGCCGCAAGGGTTTCTTCGGTTCCCACCGTGTCCACGACCTTATCCGCCGACCCGTCGATAGGAAGAGAATCGAGACACCGGATGCCCAATGTTCGTCCCCGGGCGGAACGCTCCCCCCGCGGCTCCACCGCGGTCAGCCGGATACTCCGGTTCAGCGACAAAATTTCCGCTGTCAAGAGCCCGATCATTCCGAGGCCGAAGATCACCACTTCCTCTCCGGGGAGGGGAGCTGTATCGAGGGCGATGGTGTAGGCCGTCTCCATGCTGGGATAGAGGACGATGTCCTCGTAGGAGAGCTCGGGATCGTCTATCCCGATCAGACTATCGGGATCGGCGTAGAAACGGTCCTGGTGGGGGTAGAAAGCGAAGACCCTCCTCACAGTTCCGTCGGGATAGGAGGCGTCGCCGGAGTTCATGTAGCCGTACCGGAGGGGATAATCGAGGACTTCGTCCATCCCTTCGACGGCATCCTCCGATCTGCCCCTGACGAAACTCCCCCTGTAAAAATGGAGTTCCGTTCCGTGACTGATGCCGATGCACCGGGATTCCACCGGTATCCGGCTGTCTCCGGGCTCCAATGGGACCTCCCGGACCTCTACACGCTTGGGAGCGGTAAAGAAAACGGCCCGGGCGGTCTCCCCGCCGGCTGATTTGCTCTTCTCGAGTCCGGTACCCATCTTAGAAGAGGCGCGCAGATCGACCTCCCATATAATATCGTCACCGGCCCGCCGCACACCGCGGGTCTTTCCCCGGATCGCCTCGGTTAGGGCTTTGACACCTAAGTCTCCTATCGCACTCTTGCCCTCTCCGATAACCACCGGAGCGCAGACCACGATCAACCGGTCGACAAGACCGTGCCTCAGGAATGAGGTTATAACCCTCGACCCCCCTTCCACAAAGAGGCTCGTTACACCTATCCCTCCGAGTTTATCGAGGACCGCCTCGAGGTCGAGACCGCCGTCCGGAGACGGCACCCGTACCGGAAACACCCGTATTCCGGAGGTCTCGAGACGGCTTCGCTTTTCAGTGTTGGTGTCGGTTCCGGTAAAAACTACGGTGGGATAGTCGGTGATAGTCCTGCATATCTTCGATTCTCGCTGAATTCTGAGCCTCGAGTCGAGTACTATCCGCAAAGGGGAGGGAGGATTGCCCGGAAGCCTGCAGGAGAGCTCCGGATCGTCCGTGAGGACCGTCCCGATTCCCACGAGCACGGCATCGCTGTCTCTTCGCAAGATATGGGCGAACTCGAGGGTCTCATCGCCGGAGATCCACTTCGACTCCCCGGTGACGGTGGCGATTCTTCCGTCGAGACTCTGGGCGTAGCTGACCGTAACGGTTGGGCGCATCTACATAAACTATACGATTGTTCCTCTTTCGGGGCAAGCTCTCCGCTTATTCCGGAACCAGAGGAAAGATTATCTCGATTTCGGCGCCGCCGCCGTTACGCAATGAAAGGTCTCCCCGGATCTGTTTTGTTAAGATGCGGATGAGATTCAAGCCGAGACAATTAAGTTTTTCCGGTGAGCCCTCCTCGGGAAAGCCGTCACCGTTGTCCCGTACGGACAGCTTGCATGAAAGGGAACCGCTTCGTTCAAAGGTTACGGTGATTCTCCCTTCCTCACCACAGCAAAAGGCATGTTTGAGGCAATTGGTCAACAGCTCGTTCAATATGATACCCACCGGCACGGCTAAGGTAATATCGAGGTGTATATCCTCGACTGAAAGATCGAAGGAAAAGC
>CAZXMO010000025.1:0-17037 GCA_964641125.1 uncultured Spirochaetales bacterium | reverse complement strand
AGTGAAGAGTACCTATGTTTCCGTAGGGATATTTTCGTACAATTGTACGCTTCAGGAGTCGCGGCTTACACCGTACTTTTCGGCTTCTTCGTAATTGCCCCTCGGCTCGACGTGAATTACGATGTCGTATATATTTTCAATCCGCTCTTTGATCATCCGTTCGACCCTCATCGCTATCTCGTGCGCCTCGTCTACGGTCTTGCTTCCGTCAACCTCGATGTCCAGGTCTATGACATAGCACGATGCGAGCTTCCTGATCCGTGTCCGGTGAGGGTTGACCGCCCCGGGGGTATCTTCGACCGCCTTGAGGATATCGTCGTAGACCGATTTATCTTCGATTCCCTCCATGAGCTCGGTGTTGATCTCGAGGAAAATCCTGACCGCTGAAACGATGACCCATAGTCCGATGGCGGAAGCCAGTATGGAATCCACGACCGGAGCCGAAAAGAACACCGCGAACAAGAGTCCAATCAACACTCCGAACGAAATGAGCACATCGTTCTGCATGTTCTTGCCGTTAGCGGTCAGCATGGAGCTTTCTATCCGCTTCCCGTATATTCTCAAATACAGGGCGAGCCCGGTCTTACCCAGGATAGAGAGACCGGTAATCCAGAGGGCAAGGGCTCGGGGTACCTCTTTTTCTTCGGGATTTAGTATACCGCCTACCGAGTTCTGGATCAGCTCCACACCGACAAAGAACATGATAAATGCTAAAAGTGAGGTGGCGATGGTTTCGGCCCTATGGTGTCCGTAGGGATGCTCCGGATCGGCGGGTTTCGCGATGATGACCGCGGCAAACAGTGAAATGACCGAACTGATAATATCGGAAAAGCTGTCGACCCCGTCGCCGACCACCGCGAGGCTCCCGGAAAAGAGACCGCCCCCGATCTTGAGGAACGCGAGAAAAGCGTTGCCGACTATGGCGATCCACGAGGCCCTACGTATTCCGCGGGAGCGTTCGAGGTTCATACCCCAATACTACTTATTTCCGGCCTTATCGACCACCTCCATGGCGATTGCGCTCCACCTCCATAAATTTTGGGGCCGGTATTTGACGGTGGAGATGTCCTTCATAATGAACTCGATGTGGGCCTTCCCCTCCCCGGCCTCGATGACCTCTTCGAGCTCCCGGCGGGAGGCGTCCTCGTCCAATTCGACGGAGGTAAATTTCGCGGGATTCGGCTTGAAGCTCACTACGTAGTCGGTCCCCGCCTCGTTCATCATCGTGGGCACGTCGATCCAGGGGCTCGCCGAGATCTTTCGTAAGTTTGGGATCTTGCGGAGGAGGTGCATCTTTTTATGGAGGGGCTCGCAGCAGCCGTAGTAGGTAAGTCCCCATTTTTCGAGCCACTTCATATCGTGCTCCAGAGCAAACTCCCGGTGCATTTCAGGACTTACCTCGGAGAAGATCTGGGCGTTGGAACATCCCCACATATTGTGGGGCTTTACATGGTCCGGATCGTAAGGCGCACCGGGAAGCTCGGAGGTGTAGCCGTATCCCCCGGATCCGACCCGGGTATTGTTGCAGTCGAGGCTTAACAGGTTCATCGCCACGAACTGGTCGAGCTCGGTCATCCAGGCCCGGACCATTCGCTCGTAGGCATCGTGGACCATCTCCGGGCGCATAACCAGGTCCATCATCGCCTCTTGTATCCCCCACCACCTTATCAGATAGTCCCAGGGGGTGTACCAGATGTGAGTCTGCCCCACCTTTTTTACCGGAATGATGCCGTCGAAGAGCTCCCGCATGGTGCCGTAGACGACCGCGGTACTCTTCTCGCTGTGGGTGATGGTGGGCATCCGGATCTTCTCGATGTCTTCCGGCTCCCTTATCTGAATGTTGAAATGCCGGGATACGATATCGCTCGATTCGTCGGTGACGGCCAGGTCCACGTCCTCTAGGATGCCGAAATCGGTACTGTGGATGGCCAGGGGACAGGCGATGAAATCGCTTACCACCATGTCTCCCTGCATGTGTCTCCACTGGTATATCTCCCGGCGCAGGCGGGTCTCGAGCTCCCGTGCCCAGGCATTGGAGCACCGGAGGGTAAGCTCGTCGTCGACGTTCATCTCGTGCCAGGGGATCTCGTTGATCCACACCATCGGGCGGATCGATTCCCGGTCGTTGAGGCGGGTCCACAGCTGTTCCCGCTCCTTGTTCTTAGGGTCCCGGGAGATCTCGGCAATCTCCTGCCCGAGTTTTTTGAGGACGTCTTTTTCCTGATCGGTCAGGTCGATCTCCGATATCTCCAGGGGTGGAGTGTAGCTGCTCGGATCGTGGAGCATAGGTGTCTCCTTTGTATTGGCGTTTGGGGGCGCCTCATTATCCGGCGCGCCGATGAAAGAAAAAGCAGCCGCCCGGCGGACCGGACGGCTGTGCTTTTTTTACTCGGTTGAATATACCGTTTCTTACCACTGGGGAGGATAGAAATTCTCTACGTCGTCCTGGGTAATGATGTGCTTGGGCAGGTACTTGACCGGCGGAATCTCTTTTCCATTGAACCAGTCCGCCGCGGTCTGGACCGCGAGAGCACCGTCCCCTTCAGCTGTCTGATAGGTGATAGCGTAGAGCTTACCCTCCTTGACCAGGTCCATTCCGACCTTGGAGTTTCCGGCGGCTACAACGACAATATCATCTCTCCCGACCCTCTCGAGGGCTTCGAAGATACCCAAGGCCTGGGACGAATCGTCCGCCGCACAGATTCCCTTGAGCTTGTTGCCGAACCGGGTAAGCCAGTCGGAGGTCAGCTGCATGGTCTTGTCCGCTTCGAAACCGGGGGCCTGCTTGTCCAGGGTGGTGACCCAGGGAGCGTAGCCGGAGAGCTCGGAGATCGGGCCCCAGCACCGTGCGAAGTAGGGGGAACCGCCGGGAGCGTGCTGTACATAGGTGACGCCGACGTTGTCGGTACCGTGTTCCTCTTCCATCTTGTCGGCCCATACCCGTGAAAGCATGCGGAACTGGCCGAAGTCGTCCGGTCCGGTCCACGCAATACAGTAGTCCATAGCCGCCGCCGAGGGCAGGGTGTTGAACAGGATAAGGGGGATGCCCGCCTGGTTGATCTTCCTCGCCTGCTGGGGAGCGGTCTTCGCGTCCAAGGGGATGAGAAGGATCATGTCGGGTCGCTCGTTGATTGCCTGGTCGATCATCTGGTTCTGCACCGCTAAGTCCCAGTTCGGGCTGAGCGGGGTCAGCGTCATGTCGTAGGCGTCGGCGATCTTCTGGGCGCCTAAGGTACAGGCGGTCGTCCAGGGATGATCGCCGTGAACAATAAAGGTAATCTTTTTCCCGATAGCTCCGTCTTCAGGGGACGCGGGAATGTTCTTCTTATTCGCGTTCCAGCCGGCGAACTCCATGTCCCACCAGTGTAGGGGATCGTCTTCCGGAAGGGCTTCCGGGTTTTCGGGCCGGGGGGGAACTTCCCGCTGTTTTTGCTGAAGGATAATCAGGGGCTGACCGTCTTCCGATTTGAGATTCGAAGTATCTACAGCCATTGATTTTTCCAGATTCGACATTCCGCCTTCAGCCGTTTCCTCCTCGGCTGCGGCCTTTTCCATTCCTTCCTGCTGTCCTCCCGCGAATACGGCTCCCGTAAGGGCAAACGCCATAATCAGGCAGAACATAATTGTCAAAAGTCTCTTCATCCTTTACCTCCGTAAAGTATTTTTTTTTGGGCCTCAACGAGACCCGTTTCACACATATATTAATGGATCGCATCAGCCCTTGAGACGCGCCTTTCGGTCGAGCCTGAGCTGTTCCACTTCTTTCATCAATTCCGGCCGTTGACCCACCACCTTCTCATGGCGGTAGGCGGTATACGCCTCGTAGAGGACGACCGATGCGAGGATTATTCCCGCTATAAATATCTTTACCTCGTTTCCGAGTCCGAAGAGGATTATCCCGTTATATAAGACGTCGAGGGCCAGGATTGCGAAAAAGCTCTTGATGACTCCGCCCTTGCCTCCGGACATCGCCGTTCCGCCGATGATGACCGCGGAAATTACGTACATAAGCGAGGTATTCCCCATGTTGAGCGTAGCCGCGGAGTTCTCCATGGCGAAGAGCACTCCCCCGACGGCCGCGGTAAACCCGGAAATAACGAAGGTGATAATCGTATACCTGTCGGTGTTGATTCCCGCGAGCCAGGCCGTCTGAGCGTTGCCCCCGACCATGTAGAAGTTCCGTCCTTTCCGTGTGTAATTCAGGAACACCGCGAAGAGGATCACGAGAACTAAGGTGATTATCACCCGGGGGGTAAACATCGGGATAAGTTGATTGGCCATCCAATCGGAGACCGCGAAGGCGTCGGGAGTGGAAAGGCTTATCGAATTGCCGCCCGTTATCGTATATACCGCCCCCTGCAGAAAGGTAAGCATGCCGAGGGTCACGATAAAGGAGCTTATCTTGGCCTTGGCCACCAGGAGTCCGTTTATAAGGCCGATGATACAACCGGCGGCGATGGCAACGGGAACACTGCCTCCGTATCCTATGTACTGTTTGAGCCCCAACCCGACGACCCCCGCGAAGGTTATGATCGTGCCTATTGAGAGGTCGAGCTGACCGATTATCAGTATCATGGTAAACCCGATGGCCGCCGTGGCGTTCATCGCCATGGTCCGCATTATCGTCGTAAGATTGTATGAGGTACCGAAGCGGGGGGCGAACAGAAACATGAACACCAGAACGAACCCGAAGATAATAAATATCCGGTTCTTATCGAAGGCGATAAGGAGTTTTTCTTTGTTAATTTTTTTATTCATAGTCCCGCCCCATTTTCCTAAGCGACCGCGCGTTGATGTACACCACGATGATGAAGATGATTCCCCGGACCATGTCCTGGGAAAAAGTGCCGATTCCGAGCAGGGTCATGATGTTGTTGAGGAGCCCTATGACGAGCACCCCGCCTAGGACCCCGATGATGGAACCCCGGCCTCCCGCGAGGGTCACCCCGCCGATAACCACCGCCGTAACGGCCCTGAAGTCGTATCCTTCTCCGTTATACCAGGCCCCCACCCGATTGAGAGAGGTGACCGTAAGTCCGCCGATCGTCGCGGTCAATGCACAGATGATAAAAGCGATGCCGATGACGAGCTCCACGTTTACACCGGAGAACTTAGCCGGGGTCCGGGCGGCCCCGGTCATCTTCAGCTGCACCCCGAACTTGGTCTTCCGCAGCACAAACTGGAGGAGGATTACCAGAAACAGCATCATCACCATGGGCAGCGCTATTGTGTCGAAAAACCGCAGCCTGAAAATGGCGTCGAACATTTCGCCCGCCCGGACGGTCGATGCCGTCATGTCGGGATAGATCTGCTTGTTTACCCAGACCAGCCGGATAATTCCCAAGGTCACATAATTGAGGGCAAGGGTCCAGATGATCGGGTTGGCCTTGAACTTGCCCACCGCTATCGCGTTGATTATTCCGATAACCAGGCCTACGGCGAAGGTAATGATAATGGCCGGCCAAAACCCGAATTTGAGCATCTCTACGCATACGGTCCCGGTCAGGGCCATCGTCGTCGGTACCGATAAGTCCGCGTAATGCCCCGAATAGGTCACGAAGGCCATTCCTACGGAAACGATACCGAGCATCGACACCGCGTCGATTATGTTGATCATATTCTGACCGGTTAAGAAATTATTTATCGCCCCTGAGGCCTGAAGGATTATTCCTAAAACGAGGAGGAAGATCGCGATTAAATACACCCCGATGGTGATAAAAACCCGGTTGGTAATTCCCTGCTTCGTTGCTCTGGAATCGGCCGGGTTTTCCTGTATTTTCGTATGTGTCGTCGGTTCCATTAGTATTCCTCTCCGTTCGCGGCGAGCAGTACGTTTTCTTCGGTTGCTTCCGTCTTGGGTATTTCAGTAATAAACCGCCCCATCCGCATAACCAGGATGCGACTTGAGAGCGAAACGAGCTCCGGAAGGTCGGAAGAAATGAGGATCACCGTATGTCCAGCCTCGGCCAGTTTTTCGATGGACTCATGGATGATTTGTTTTGCCCCCACATCGACGCCCCGTGTCGGTTCGTCTAAGATGATGACCTCGGAATTGTAGGCCATCCACTTGGCGAGAAGGACCTTCTGCTGATTTCCTCCGGACAGATTATTGAGCATCCTCGAGGGGTCCGGCGGGTAAATGGAGAGCTCCTGTATGAGCCGTTTGAGCACGGGAACTCCCTCTCCTTCCCGGTATAATCCCGCTTTGGTGAGGGGGCTGATCAGACTAGCGAGAACGTTCTCCTTGAGGCTCAGTCTCAAGGCCAGACCTTCGGTCTTCCTGTTTTCGGTCAGATAGGTAAGCCCGCTTTCCATCGCCTTCGGCATGGATTCGGGTTTGACCTCCTTCCCGTCGATGAAGACCTTTCCGTCGTGATAGTCGTCGAGACCGACTAATGAGCGGGCCAACTCGCTCCGCCCCGCTCCTGAGAGTCCTCCTATCCCTAAGACCTCTCCTTCGTAGGCGCTGAAGCTCAGGTCATGGAAAAACCCGTATCTCGTGAAACCCTCGACCCGAAGGCGTTCTTTCCCGGTAGCGTGGCTCGCGTGGCTATAGAACTCGGTTATCGATTGTCCGACCATCATCTGAACGATCTCTTCCCGGGTAACCTCGGCAACCGGCCGCGTAGCGATGAGCTTTCCGTCCCTCAGGACCGTCACCCGGTCGGCAATCCTGAAGATCTCCGGAAGGTGGTGCGATATATAGACGATTGAAAGCCCCTCGTTCTTGAGGCGCTCGATGATCCGAAAGAGCATCTCCACCTCTTCCCGCGAAAGGGCTGAGGTCGGCTCGTCCATAACGAGGATGCCCGGCCGGTTTCCCAACGCCTTGGCGATTTCCACGAGCTGGGCTTCGTGCTGGCTTATTTCTTCGATAGCCATATTCGGATCGAGGTCCTCCAAACCGACCCGCTCGAGCACCCGGGATGTCTCCTCGGCTGTTTTCTTCTTGTCGATAAATCCGGATTTTGCCTTCGGAAGCCTGCCCACGAGGACGTTTTCGGCGATAGTTATGGGGAGAGCTAAGCTCAGCTCCTGATAGATCATCTCGATACCCTTCGCCTTGGCGATTGCGGGTGAATGGAGATCCACCTTCTTGCCGCTGATATAAATGTCTCCCACGTAATCGTCGAAGCTTCCGGCGAGCATCTTCATCAACGTCGATTTACCCGCCCCGTTTTCCCCGACTAAGGCGTGGACCTCTCCGGGACGGACGTCGAAATCGACGCCGTTGACCGCGATGGTTCCGGGAAAACGCTTGGTAACGTTCTTCATCTGTAATGCTAGACCGATTTCGTGGTCACTCACTGTCTTTCCCTCTATTCATAGTATGTTCTTTCCATAGATCGATCTTCCCTTACCGGGAAAATTCTTCGATTGCCTCATACATAGCGACGATATTCTCCGGCGGTACATCGGGCATTATATTATGAACGGTGTTGAAAACAAACCCGCCCCCCGCCGTGAATATATCGAGCCTCTCTTTCACATGATCCTTGACCTCCCGCGGAGTCTTCCGGTTAAGCTCATTCCGGGTATCCGCCCCGCCTCCCCAGAAGGTGACGTCCCGGCCAAACTCCCGCTTGAGGGTAGCCGGGTCCATATCTACAGAGTTGGTCTGCACGGGATTAAGGATATCGTACCCCGCTTCGATAAGGTCGGGAATGAGTTTGTAGATCGATCCGCAGGAGTGGAGGAAGGTGAACATAGAGCTGTTCGTATGCACGTAGTCGCAGAGCTGAGCGTGCCTCGGCTTGAACAGCTTTCGGTAGATCTCCGGCGCCATAAAAGGACCGCTGTCCATTCCCAGGTCGTCCCCGAAGCGCAGAACATCGGCGACGTCCCCCACCGCCTCGCACACCTTCTCCAAGGTAGCCAGATGCTCCGCCATGAGAGCGTCCAAGAGCCGTTCCACCGAATCGGGATCGGTGTAGATGTCCATCAGAAAATTATCCATCCTCCGGAGGAAGGTGCCCCACTCGAAGAGATTACACCCGGCGACGACGACTAAGGCATAGTCGGTTTCGTTTTTGAGCTTCAGGGTCCGCTGCCTCAAAGTAGTCCAGAAGTCCTTGTCGCCGGCGTGGTCCCAGGGGCTGTGCACCAACGCCGCCCACGGCACCTTGCCCATGGCCTCCTGAATATCCCCGAAATCGTCGGGATACCCGTCCAAATACGGAAAATAGGTCTGGTCGAAGAAGGTGGCCCCGCCGGGCTTGCTCGCGATGTGGGTACCTTCGGCGGTATAGACCTTGAGGGTACCGTCTTCTTCCATCGGCCTAAACCACACCGGATAGTAGGCATCGCTCCCGTCTGAGAGAACGGTCCGATACCAGTCGGTGGAATCGGTGTTGAAAGTCCTCCCGATATCCACGACGTCGATATTGAACCGCTCGAGGACCGACTCCTCCGGCTGGGCGAGCTCCTGGACGACGTCGTATATGTGGGCGTTTTCGGAATCGAGCCCGGTGTGCTTTATCAAATTGTTATAGCCGATGGCGGAGATACCTGAACTCGGGGTCGATCCGAGATCGATGGGAATCCTGTCGGGCTCCCTGTGTTCCACCGCGGCGCGTACGCGCTCCCGGGAGGTCACGTCAAGCTCCTTTTTCCACGTCGGGGACGTCGTACTCCCCGAGGTCCAAGGGATAAGTCCCCTTCTCCCGCACCAGATTGACGACGTACTCGTACCGTTCCGCCGACACGTTGCTCGGGACCGAATGATCGGACTGAAAGATATAGCCTCCGCCCTTAGCGGCATTGAGCTTGGAAAGCGCCTGCCTTTTCAGCTCGTCGAAATCCTCGTTAGCCCAAGCCAAGGCGTCCATGTTTCCGCAAAAGCCCATACGGTGTCCGTATTCGCGGCGCAGATCGACGACATCGAGACCCGATTTCGCCTCCAAGGGATTGTAGGAGTCCAAGCCCATCTCGATAAAATCCTCGTAGATAACGGTGGCGTTTCCGCAGCCGTGGTAGATGACCGGTATTCCCGCGTCGTGACACGCTTCGATTTGGGCTTTGACGATGGGCTTGAAGTACTCCCGCCAGTATACCGGCGAAAAGAGCATGCCGTTGACGTAGGCGACGTCTCCCCAGACGACCATCCCGTCGAGCATTCCGCCGGCGGCATCGATCTGCCCCTTGGTCATCTCCACCAAAAAATCGCCGAGACGCCGGATAAACTCCCCCAGCTCCTCGGGATAGAGACCTATCCAGAGCATCACGTTTTCGCTGCCGATAATACGCCACAGCTGCTCGTGTCCCTCGCAGATGCTCCCGTAGACGGGGATGTTCGGATAGAGCGCCTTGACCGTGTCCACCCAGGGGGGAAGGTTCCGGACGAAGCCGTCGCCGACCCCGGCGAGCTGGTTATCCCCGCCGCCGAAGTAGCGTCGATCGTCCCGGGGATCGTCGAACTCGAAAGCCTGCATCTTTTCGACCGTATCGGTCTCGAAATTGACGAAGGCGGGCATGGGATCCTCGAATTTCTTCCGAATAACCGCCTCGTATCCGGTCTTGACGGTCACCTCCTCGTCGTTGTCTTTCAATATCTCGAACTGCTTTATATGGGGGTCCATATTAGGGATGGTGACGATCCAATCAAGATCGTAATACGAATAAGGGTCGGTGTCGGCGGGAAGGTCGAGCTCACGCTTCCACCTCTCTAAGAAGCTTCCCCAAAAGAAATCACTTACCGGTACCCGGTCGGCCTCTTCATGGCGCAGGGTCTTGTTCATCCGGTCGAGCTTCAGGAGGCACTTTTCCGTCCTCTCTACCCCCTCCGGCATTTTTCGTTTCTTTTCATCAAACACGAATTCGTCCTTTAACTAGTATAGTAGGTCTTCAGTCGAGGTGAAAGAGTTCTTCCATCTCGGCCCACCATTCACCCTCCCGCCGGGACGGCCAGGGCTCCTGCATGGGCATCATGATATCCCACCACTCCCGGGTTTTGGGATCGGCGGCCATCTTCGCCATATCCGCATCGAAATCGGATCCGACGTACTCGAAATACGCGAAGAGCATACCGTCCTTGTGGAAAATGGAGTAATTGTGAATGTTACATTCTTTGATCTTGGAGGCGATTTCGGGCCACACCTCGGCATGGTACCGCTTGTACTCATCGAGCTTGTCCTCTTTGACGCCGATCAACTGCCCATGGCGCTTCATGATAAAACCTCCGATAAATTTTGAAGTAAAATAGTAACATATTTTGCCAAGTTTTAATTATTGTACCATACCTTAGTGGGTTGTCAAGAAATTTCTTATCCATATTTTACCAAAATTTAGTGATTTTCCCCATGTATGGCCCAGTTTTGGGTTTATTTTCTTGACATCCCCCCCTTTCGTGATAAAATAGTTTAAATATTTTACTGGAGTTTTACTTAATCATGAAGCCCAAGATGAAAGATGTCGCCAAAGCGGCCGGTGTGTCCCTCACCACAGCCTCGCTTGTCCTCTCGGGAAAGGGGCGCATCTCCGAGGAAGTCCGGCAGCGGGTTATTGAAGCTGTGGACCGGCTCGGATACGTCCCGAAGAACCGTGCCGCCTCGGAGGACACACACCGCACCATAGGCATTTTTCACAGCATCGACTACGACTGGGGCTTCATCTGGGTATTCATCCGTCCCATCGTCGAAGAAATAGAACGGAACATGCGAAACATGGGGATTCACACCATTCTCATCCCCATCAAGCATAGCGACACCAACGAAGAGATTCTGGACAAGGTAAGCAATGCCGAGGTGCAGGCGGTGGTATCTCTCCACTACGGAAACGCGGAGCTCTTTACCCGCCTCGAGGAATCGGACATTCCGGTGGTCGTCGTCATGAACGGAAACTTCCAGGATACCTTCTACTCGGTCTGCGTGGACGATTATCAGGGTGCCTACGAGGGGACCCGCCATCTGATTACCCTCGGACACAGAAACATTGCCTACGTCGAAGCCGCGCGCCCGGACCTCCCTATGCTCTCCAACGACAGATTCGTAGGATTCCGCAAGGCCATGGAAGAGTACCGCCTCAAGATGCCCGCCGACACGACCATACGGTTCGAGCTCTCCGATATGGAAGAGCTCAAATCCAAGCTCGAACGGGCTTTTACTAAGCCGGACAGGCCCACCGCCGTATTCTGCCTCGACGACGAAATCGCCTTTCGGGTCATCATCGCCCTAGAAGATCTCGGATTCAAGATTCCCGACCACGTTTCGATCCTCGCCCCCGGGGATGTTCTCGACTACAACCAGCACTACTATCCCCAGATTACCACCATGAAGATAAATACCACCTACATGGGAAAGATCGTGAGCCAGATGATGCAGAACCGGCTCAAACACAAGCCGGAAGACATCCACGTCTTGAAGGTCAAACAGCAGCTCGTCCGGCGGGGCTCGTGCAGGGAGTTTTCCGTTTCCGCGTCTCCGGAGCGCGTAAGCTGATCCCCCCGACCCCGGCATGAAATTCCCGGCTGATTTTACCTTTTCCCACGTTTTCGCAGGAGAATCTGTTGCGGTGTAGTCCGGGAGGCCGTATACTAAGGTGCAAGAATCAAGGCGGACTGTAATGAAGAAACACATCCTACTCGTGGAAGATGAATCGATAATAGCCCTCGATGAGGCTGAACTCCTCAAAAAGCACGGATTCGACGTAACTACGGTTCCCGACGGGGAGAGCGCCCTCGAAGCGGTCCGCGCCGACAATTTCGATCTCGTCCTTATGGATATCGATTTGGGGCCGGGCCGGATGACCGGCGTCGCCGCCGCGAAGTCAATTTTACAGTTCATCGATATCCCCATCGTTTTCCTGACCAGCCACGGGGAAAAGGCTACGGTGGAGACGGTCAAGGGTATTACCCGGTACGGATACGTCTTGAAAGATTCGGGCGAGTTCGTCTTAATCGAGTCGGTGCACATGGCGCTTCGGTTATTCGAAGCGCATGCCAGAGCCCGCAGGCGGGAGCGGCAGCTCCTCGAAAACTCATCCTTTATGCAGGGAATCTTCGACAGTGTCCAGGACGGAATAAGCATCCTGAATCCCGATCTGACCATCCGCGCGGCAAACAGGGTCATGAAGAGCTGGCACGAGCACAACCTGCCTCTCGAGGGCAAGAAGTGCTTCGCCTGCTATCACAACTACGAGAGAGCCTGCGATCCCTGCCCCAGCGTAAGGTGCATGGAAACCGGAACCACCGAATCGGAGATAGTCCCGGGGCTTCCCGGGTCGGGCATCTCCCGGGTGGAGCTCTTCAGTCATCCCATGCGGGACCCGGCGACCGGGGAGATTACCGGAATAATCGAGTTCGTGCGGGACATAACCGAGAGGTCGCGGGCGGAGGAGGAGCTCAAGCGCAGCCGGGAGCTCTTTACGGGAATCGTGGAGAATATACCCAGCATGATCTTCATGAAAGACGCTAAGGATTTGACCTTCTGCCTGGTCAACGCCGCCGCGGAGGAGCTCATGGGGCGTCCGAGGGAAGAGCTCTTGGGAAAGGACGATTACGATATCTTTCCCCGTCACGAGGCCGATTTCTTCCGCTCCAAAGACACCGAAGTCGTCGAGTCCGGCAGGAAACTCATCATTCCGGAAGAGGAACTCTCCACCCCCGAGGGGATCCGCTACGTCTACACCAAGAAGGTCCCCCTCTTCGACGATGAGGGAAACCCCCGATTCATGCTCGGGATTTCCGAGGATATCACCCGGCGGAAGTCCGCCGAAGAGAAGGTGTTAAGCCTCCTCGAGGAAAAGGATCTCCTCCTCAAAGAGGTTCACCACCGGATCAAGAACAACATGAACACCATTATCAGTATGCTCTCTCTCCAGGAGCTCTCCATCTCCGACGCGGCCGCGGCGGAGGCCCTGAAAGAGGCCAAGGGGCGCATAGGGCTGATGAGCAGTATCTACGAAAAGCTCTTCCGGTCGGCTGATTTCGAAACCCTCGATATCAAGCCCTTTATCGAAGAGCTCGTCTACGATATCAAAGAATCCCATGCCGGTTCCGATACGATCGCCGTCAAAACCGATATCGATGAGATCAGCCTCGGTTCCAGACAGGCCTTCCCCTTGGGTATCATCATCAACGAACTTTTGACAAACGCCTTCAAATACGCCTTCGAGAACGGAGAAGCCGGAACGATCGAGGTGTATGTAAAATCATACCCGCAGGATAAACTCGAGGTGACCGTTGCCGACACCGGACGGGGCGTTCCCGAAGGAATTCTCGACGGCTCCGCCTACGGCTTCGGGCTTACCCTTATCGACGCCTACGCCCAACAGCTCGACGGGGACCTCCTCATCGAGAACGACGGAGGAACGAGGATCAACCTGACCATGGAGTTGGAAGTTACTTAATACCGGGCCGTTTTTCGCTGATTTTTCAAGCGGACCGCCTCCGCCGCTAAGGGAAGGCTCAGGCCCGGCAGGAAGAAGCGTCTCTTCGGCTTCGATCCGGTCATGATCATTCCCCACCGGGTCATGTAGCGGTCTCCCTTCCTGTTGCTGAGCGAGGCGAAGGCGTCTAGGAAAACCGGCCGCTTCGCGGACACCGCCGCCATCCGTGCCGACCAGGCGAAGTCCCGTCCGAAGCAGCGCATCCACGCGCTCTGATACCGCTCGAGCCGGTCAGCGGAAAAATCTTTTGCATCGAAGGCCCGGCGGAGCACCTCGGCGGCAATCTGTCCCGCGTCGAGGGCGTACTGAATCCCCTCGCCCGTCAAAGGATCGACATGCCCCGCGGCGTCTCCGACCACTAAGACGTGGTCGCCGTAGGTCCGTTTTTCCCCGCCCAATCTCAAGGGAGCCGCCTTCATATCCTCGATCCGGGCATTCGGCCCGATTGCCGAGGCCACCGGTTCGTATTCGGTCAAAACCCGATAATGGAGCTTCTTGAGGTCCCCCGGCGCCGCCCTGCCGCCGGGTATAATATAGGTACAGAACACGAGGTCGTCGTCGGCTTCGCGGAACAGTGCGGCGTATCCCGGGAGGAGGTAGTCCGGGTAGTAGACGATCCCGTCGCAGTCGAAATCGTGGGTTCCTCCTTTTATATATACACTCGAACAGACCGCTTCGGCCCTCCGCTCTACCAGCCCCAAGGACCGTGCAAGGAGAGACGAGGCGCCGTCGGCGGCGACGAGAACGGTCGCCGAGACCTCGGCCCCGTCGTCTGAGATAATACGCCACCGTCCGGCAGCGGGATCGAAAACGGCGTCGGTTACGCGAAAAACCTCCTTGAGCTCCGCACCCTTGTCCTCGGCGGCGCGAACGAGCCGGGCGTCTAAGATCTCCCGCTTGATCGAGATAACCAGGGACGAGCCGAGGTGCTTCTTCGAATCCCCGATGTAGCGGATCCCCGAGGGGCTTACCAGCCCGCCGACGGCGGACCATCTCCCCTCACCGGCATCGAGAATCCGCTGCAATACCCCCATCCGTTCGAGGTGGTGCTGGGCGCGCCGGGTTACAGCGTCCCCGCATATCTTCCTGCGGGGAAACTTCGCCTTGTCGCAGAGAACGACGGACATCCCCGCTTCGGCGGCGTAGTACGCGGCGGACGATCCGGCGGGCCCCGCGCCGACTACGGCTATATCGTAATAGGTTTGCATGATCATTCAGTATAAACCCGCCTAGTAATGAGGGCAACTCGATATTTTATTCTTTCTTGGTCTTTCTTTTCTTGATATAGTTTATCCATGATGAACACCGGCGGGATACCCTCCCGGAGACACAGTATCAAACGAGCCTTTTCCCACGGCAGCCGTATCAGGGAAGTGGTTTCCATCCTGCTGCAGCACCACTTGAGTGACTACGTCAAGCTCCTGCGCCTCGACCGGAGCCTGAAGATCCTCCGGCGTATCACCTCCGGGAAGGATGCTCTTCCGGAGGGGATGTACTCCCGATACGAGCTTATCCGGATGGCCGTGGAGAAGCTCGGCACCACCTATATCAAGTTCGGACAGCTCTTGAGTAACCGGAACGATCTCCTCCCGCAGCCTCTCGTGGACGAGCTCGCCAAGCTCCAGGACACAGTGCCCCCCATCCCCGAAGCGGGAATCCGAAGGACCCTAGAGCGGGAGTTCGGTAAACCCTTGGAAGAGGTCTTTCCCGAGTTCAACATCCGGCCGGTCGCCTCGGCATCCATCGCACAGGTCCACGAGGCCCGGCTTCCCGACGGCACCCGGGTGGCGGTCAAGATTCAGCGGCCGGGGATCGAAAAGGTGATCGACGTCGACTTGGATATTTTAGGCGGCCTCGCCCATCTCGCGGAGAAGTACCTGAAGGAGGCCCGCCACTTCGACTTGACCGGAATGGTCGGTGAGTTTCGCACCAAGCTCAAGATCGAGCTCAACTTCCGCCGGGAGCTCCTCCACATCCAGAAGTTCGAGAACCTCTTCCGCGGCAGAGAAGAGGTCATCCGCATTCCCCGGGCCCACCCGGAGTACTCCACCCGCCTCATCCTCACCATGGACTACATCGAGGGTATCAAGGTGTCCCAAGTCAAATCTCAAAATCGGATCGCCTGCGACGAGGAACTCCTCGCCGGACGAATCGCCGAGCTTATGATGGAACAGATCTTTATCCATGGGTTCTTTCATGCGGACCCCCACCCGGGAAACGTCCTCGTCCTCGAAGACAACGTGGTATGCTTTCTCGATTTCGGCATGATGGGCCGCATCCGTCCCCGGGAGCAGGAGGCCCTAGCGGTTATGCTCTTAGGGATCGTCAATCGGGACGCCGCTAAGGTGACCGACTCCCTCCTTCTCCTCACCCGTCGAACCGGCCGGTTAAATCAGGAGGAGCTGGAGATACGGATCTACGACCTCCTCGAGGAGTACATCGACCTCTCCCTGGAAGATTTCGATATAACCGCGATGTTCACCGATCTCATAACCCTGATCCGGGGCTTCGGGCTCATCATCCCGTCGAACATCCTGTTCATGTCCAAGGCGATCATCGCAGTGGAGGGGATCGGTCGGTATCTCTATCCCGAATTCAGCCTGTTCAGGCTCTTCAAGCCCTTTTCCCGGAAGCTCATCCGAGAGCAGTTCCGCCCTGAAAAGGTCGTAACCGAGCTCTACGAGACCGGAATGAAGTACAAGGGGTTCCTCGAGGACCTTCCCGCGGACGGGGGAGAGCTCCTCAAACAGATGAAGGACGGGCGATTCCGAATAGGTTTCCGCCTTCTGGGTCTCGACAAACTCCGCCGTTCCCTGGAACTGACCGGACTTCGATTTATCACCGGGATGTCCATCACGGGGCTCGTGATAGGGTCGTCCCTTCTGGTATCGGCAGGGACCCCTCCCCTCTATCGGGGCTTACCTGTTCTCGCGCTGATCGGCTACGGGACCGCCGCGACTTTGGGGATCGGGACCCTGATCTCCGCCATTAGGCGGGTGCTCCGGTAAAACCGCCGACAACGCGGACCGGAGAAACGCGCAACAGGAAGCATTAGGCGCTGAAGACAGCGCGGGGCCGTATCGGTATGACTATCCAAGAATACAACAACGTACTCGAGGAAACGGACGCAAAGGGCCGCCCCGTTTTATTCTCCGGGACCGGCTTGCTCCTCGAGCTTTTTGACTGGGACATATAGACGAATCCTTCCGGTATTTTTTTTCCGGTTTGACCCCGTGCCTCAATCGACGTACCTTATAGAGACTGCCCCCGATCGTGGGGATAGAAATTGTCTAATTGTCCGTGACAGCTTGAATTACTAAGCCTATACTATTTTAATAAAGGCAAATTGAGCTAATTCCCTGAGCACATGTGTTTTAGACCGAATCTATCCCCACGATCGGGGGCACTGCCAAATGAGAACTGCTGAATTTAACCCACCTTTCTTGTACTCTAGAGAAAATAGAGTTAGAATTACCTCTATAAACATGAAAATATTGATTGTCGAAGATAGTATCTTGGACGCGGAGTTAGCGGAGCGGGAAATTTCCAAAGAATACAAGACGCCCGTAGAATTTAAACAGGTTGATACGAAGGCCGCCTTCCTCGCGGCCTTGGATGACTTTAGACCCGACCTTATTATATCCGATTACATGA
>CAZXMO010000024.1:0-42070 GCA_964641125.1 uncultured Spirochaetales bacterium | reverse complement strand
GCCGGGTAAACTGGTCATCCTCGGCTATCAGTATCTTCATTCCTCTTTCTCCTTACGGGACTTTGAGACCGGAGCATAAAGGCGGACCTCGAACTCGGCACCGATATTCGTCGGAAGGACCCGGGCTTCGCCCCCGTGGAGGCGGGCCAAATTCCGCACGATGTACAGCCCGATACCCGTGCCCGCTGTACCGTCGGTGAGCTTATTGCTGAGCCGGTAGAAGGGACGGAAAATTCGTTCCCGCGCCGCCTGAGGAATCCCCGGCCCCTTGTCCCGAACCTTCAGGATATAGGTCTCCTCCTCCCGAAGGGTCCGGATACCTACATATCCTCCTCCGCCGGCGTACTTCTCGGCATTGGTTATCAAGTTGCTCGCGATCTGTTCGATGATGTCCGGATCGGCCAGGGCCGGTCCTGGGGCTCCGAGATCGACCTCGGTCTTTATCTCCTTCGTCCCGAGGACGGGAGTAAAGGTTTCGGATACCTTTCTTATCACCCCGTCGGGCTCGGTCTCGACGGGTCTAAAGGGGAGGGTTCCCTTCTGCTCCTTTCCGAAGGTGAGCACGTTGCTTATGAGCCTGCTCAATCGGTTGCTCTCCGAGACGACCACCGACAGGTAATTTTGCGCCGAAGGATCGTCCCCGGGCATACGGTCTTCTAAGAGTTCCGCGTACATCCGGATATTGGTTAGCGGCGTCTTGAGCTCGTGGGATACCTGATTGACGAAGCTCACCTTCTTGAGGGCCTCCCTGCTCTCCCGGGTGCTCTCCCGGTACAGGAAGACCGCCAGCCCGGCGACCGCAAGGGCGACGGCCGCGAAGGGAGCCGTCAATGCCGCTTTTCGAGCGGGAGTAATGTTCCCGTCGTAGGGACCGGAGAACGAGCGGAGCCTCCAAGCCGACACCGGGTACGGCGCGGGCATTGCGGCTCGGGACTCGGCATCTTCAGCTGGATCGTAGCCGCCCCATTGGTAGACGGTCTGTCCCGAGATATCCTCGAGGACGATCCGGTACGAGTCGGCGCTCCATTCGGTATCCTCCCCGTTCGGGACTTCATGAGGGAGGACGCTTATGATCCGCGCTATGACCGCCATCCGGTTGAGCTCGAGCCCCTCGATTCCCCCCGCTCCGGTCCTTCGCCAGAAAATAAAGTTGATCCCCTCGCCCAAGTACCAGGTGTACCAGCCGTGGCGGACCGAAGACCGGCCTTCTCCCGCACCATGAAAGAGTGCCGGTGAGAGGCCGATCTCCCGGGTGCGCTCCAGGAACTCGGTTTCCCGGGCGCTCAAGGGTTCGGACTCGGAGGGGTAGGCGAGGGTCCCGTCGGGGGTGAAAACGAAAACCTGCCGGATCAACGGCTGTTCCCGGGTCACACCTCGTATCTCGTCGGAGGATAAACCGCTGAAGGATGACAAGGCGAGGAGCTCGTTTTCGAGCCGCAGGAATTCCGATTCCACGACCCGATTGACCAGCTCCAGGCTCCGGTATGATAAGGCGGTATGCTGCCGGCGATTCCGGTCGTGTTCTTCCCTCACACTCTCCACGCCTAACCAGGTGACGAGTCCCACCGGGAGGATGGTGAAGATCAGAAAAATGATAATCAGCTTTCTATTTACCACCGGTTTCCACCTCACAAGATAAGCCGGCCGCGGTCATGAGACCGAGGCCGGCAGTGTGCCGGACGCTTCCATCCGTCAATAACTCTGCTGGCTCTGCACTTCGTAATTCTCCGCCTTCATCCGCTTCCGGTTGGCGTTCCATTCGGCTTCGTCTTCGATAACCGAGGCGTCGGCACCGCTCGAGGCACTCAAGCCTTTGAGCTCCTCGCTGTCGAGCTCCTCCGCCTCTTCGGAGAGGAATTCGGCGTTCTTTTCCAAGAGCTCCCGGGCCTCGCCGACTCTGCCCTCGTCACGGAGCTGTATGGCCTGTTCGGCGGTCTCGGTTGCGATCTGCTTGACCGCCTCCACGATGGTCGGCGTGTCCTTCGCTGTTTCCACCACCGACTCGGACCGGGTAAATCTCACCGAGCTCTTTGCCGACCGCCGCTCCTTCATGTCGGTTTCGATATCGTTGTATTCGATGTTCACCTCGGCTACGTCCAGCCTGCTTCCTTCGTCCTTCGGGGGCACTTCGAGCTCGATGAGGAGATACCGCTCCTTCGAACCGTAGAGCTGGCTTATCGAGGTGTAGACACGGTTCCCGATCACCTCGGCTTCCCTTCCTAGGACCCGAATCGGCCTGACCCCTTCGGAACAGGTTATCTCGATCCGGATGTCCTGGGCCGATACCGAGAGGATGTCCCTGAACTCGTACTGAAAAATCCGGGCCAAATCCGCTGTATTTTCGACGAAGGAGTGGTTCCCGTCGCTCTTTTGGGCGAGGCGGACCATCAGGTCCTCATTGTACCCGAGGCCGAGGCCGATTGTGGTTACCGAGATGCCGGTGCGGTTCAAGGCTTCGCCGAGGTTCCCGAGGGCCATGGGCGAGTCCGGTCCCACGTTGGCGAGCCCGTCACTCAAGAGGATGACCCGGTTGACATTCCGGCCGTCTAAGAACTTCGAGACCTCGTCGGCCCCCTTGCTGACCCCGGCGAATAAAGCTGTGGAGCCCCCGGCGTAGATCGATTCGATCCTCCTTCGGATGTATCCCCGTTCGGAGACCCGGGTGGCGGGGACTAAGACTTGCACGGTGTCGTCGTAGGTGACGATGGAAACAATATCGGTGTCCTCGAGCATATCCACGGCGAGGAGGGCCGCTTCCTTGGCCCGGCGGAGTTTTTCTCCGTCCATCGATCCCGACCGGTCTAGGACGACGGCCACGTTGGCGGTGGGCCTGACTAATGTATCGGCGGGCTCGGTTCCGGTAAGCCCCACTTTCAAGTACACGTTCTGCCGTTCCCCAACTAAGAGATAGGGGTTGGATACCGATACCTCGAGATCGACGTTTCCGGCGTAGACGGTACCGCTTCCGAGTACGAGAACGGTAAACAGGGTAACGAAAAATGCAATCTTCTTCATCTCAAGACCTCCAATCTTCGATTGACTTTACGCTTCCAATCTACCGCTCCCGCCGCAGTGGTTAGTGAAAGCAGTGTAAAACAAATGTAAAAATTGTGTAAGAACGGAAAATTCTCGTTGGCCGGTTCACGGGGCCGGTGTATACTGTTCCCAATGAAGAGCGGAACCGACACGGGAATGAAGGCGTATTACGGGGTTACCTTTCTTATCGGCATGGGATTCTTCACCATGGGGCTCATGGACCCCCTCTACGACACCTATGTGCCGATATTCTTGGGCAGGTTTATCGGGTCCAAGGGATTGATCGGTACGGTCATGACCCTGGACAACATCTTCGCGCTTTTCCTCATCCCTATCATCTCGGCGGCATCAGACCGGACACGGACTAAGATCGGCCGGAGGATGCCTTACATCATCGTGACTCTTCCCTTGACCGCCGTTTTCTTTTCCATGCTCCCCTTTGCGGCCCTCAAATCGCTGGCCTTTCTCGTCATCGTGATCTTCCTCTTGAACGTCTTCAAGCAGGCCGCCCGGGGGCCGGTTGTAGCGCTGATGCCCGACACCATTCCCGGAGAGTACCGCTCCGAGGCGAACGGGGTCATCAATACCATGGGCGGGATAGCCGCGATCTTAGGCACCGTGGGACTGGCCAAGCTCATGGACGTCTACGTCGACTGGCCGGGAATCGGACGGATCAAGGAAGTTCTCCCCTTTCCCATCGCCGGGGTCCTCGTGGTCCTCGCCGCAATCCTCCTTTTCGCCTTCATCCGGGAGAAGAAACCGGAGGATATCGAGGGAGAGAAACGGGTCCCCCTGCTTCGGTCGCTGAAGACCATCTTTGCTGAATCGGACAAGAGCGCCTTCTGGATACTCCTTTCGATCCTGCTGTGGTTCTTCGGATACCAGGGGGTGCTTCCCTTCATCGGCCTCTACTCGGTGGAGATCATCGGAACCACTACCGGGACCGCCGCCTTCGCCGCGGGAATGGTTGGAATCGCCTACGCGATCTTCGCAATCCCCTCGGGAATCCTCGCCCATAGGATAGGACGAAAAAAGCTCATCCGCATCTCTTTAATCGCGCTTACGATCGTTCTCCTTCTAATCTATTTCCACGCCCCGGCGGTCCGGGGGATGGGGCTGACCGGGACCCCGGTCCTTATCAGCTTCTGGTTCCTCATGTTTCTCTTCGGGATGTTCTGGGTCGCGGTTATTACCAACTCCTTTCCCATGCTGTGGCAGATGGCCACCTACGCCGATATGGGAATCTACACGGGCCTCTACTACACCTTCTCCCAGGCGGCGGCCATCCTGAGCCCGCCGGTCACCGGGGGACTCATCGATCTCTTCGGCTACCGGTCCATCTTCTTGTTTGCCGGCGCGTGCATGATCATCGCCTTCGTCATCATGGGTTTGGTCCGCAAGGGTGAGCCCGAGGGGACCCCCCTTCCCAAGGCACCGACGGCGGAGTAGGGAAAAACAATATCGGATGCTGCGTCGGTTTTTGAAAATGTGTATTTATTGCTCTGACGGCCTTGGCTTGGATAGGCATGGGTAATATAATCCGAGCTGTAAACAATTCGAATAGTCTTTAGTGTGTTTCCGTTGCTCCCCTCACCGCGGGCTTCGGATTCCAGGCGAGGCTCGACTTGAGCGGCGAGCTCTTCGTTTCGATCAGGCGGAAGCGGCGGGACCGGGTGCTTAGACTACGATCCCTAATCGGGAAAGCCGTATCCCCGGAGCGTCTCTTTGGCCTGCCGGTATCCTATCTCTATTGCCTCTTTTCCCCGCCAGAACTCCCACAGTGCAATATCGCTCATATCCAGGCTGATAAGGAAATCGGGATCCGTGTATTCGATTTCGTATTGAGAAATCTGGGTGGTAACGATCATGAAGATCTGGGTCAACAAGGTGGTCAGGCTTACCGCCTCCGGCTTCATCTCGGTTTCTTCTTCTTCACCGGTAATTCGGTCCCAGATCCGGGCCCAGAAGGGGTCCTTATTGACCTCGTTCTTGTTTCGTTCGATCCGGGCGGTTTCCCAGGAGGGGTCGAGCTGCTGCTTGGGAAAGACGTCTACTCCGATCAGTGTCTTGACCTTGTAGTCTTCGAGAACGGAGAGAGGCAGGTTCTTCCGGACGCCTCCGTCCACGAGGAGGCCACCGTTTGCCCGAACCGGCTCGAAGACCCCGGGGATGGAGATACTCGCCCTGATGGCGTCCACCAGGGGACCTTCTGTAAAGTGGAAGCCCCGCCCGGTCTTGATGTCCACCGCTGTGGCAATGAAGGGTATGGACAGGTCTTCGATGTTCCTGTCGCCTAAGATGCCCCGGAGGAACTCTTCTACCTTGTTGCCCGCGACCATGCTGCCCCTCGCCCAGGTCAAATCCAGTAGCCTGCGGAAGCGGGTGCGGTCCATAGACGTGGCGATTTCTTCGAGCTCGTCCGTTCCGATACCCGCCGCGTACATGCCGCCGATAATGGATCCCGCGCTCGTTCCCGATATGACCGCCGGCCGGACGCCCGCCTCTTCGAGGGCCTTGAGGGCACCGATATGTCCCAAACCCTTAGCGGCTCCGCCGCTCAAGGCCAAACCGATCTTACCGAGTTTCTTGACCGATATCTTTTTCATCACGGGACCTCCCCCGTACCGCCGGAAAGAATGAGCTCAGACCAAGGCCGGTTCCCGTTCGGTCTTGAACTCGCTGGTAAAGTGAAACCGGATGTCCGGGTTCTCCTCGATCATCCTATTTAGGATCCACTCCGATTCCGCCAGGTACACCGGGTTGCCGCCGGTGTCGTAGGCGATGGAGGAATCCTTGTATCTGATGAATTCTTTCAGTTTTTTCGGGTCCCGTGAAGTGATCCAGCAGGCCTTGGAGAAGCCGAGCCGTTCGAACCGGCAGGCCGCTCCGTATTCGTTTTCTAAGCGGTAGTTGATAACGTCGAACTGGAGGTCGCCGACGGTGCCCACGATTTTTTTACGGCCCTGGTTTTGGATAAACAGCTGAACCACCCCCTCCTCGGTGAGCTGGCGGATTCCCTTGTCGAGCTGCTTCGATCGCATGGGATCTGTGTTAACTAAGAGCTTGAAGATCTCCGGGGAGAACTGGGGAATACCCCGGTATGTAAAGCTCTCACCCTCGGTGAGGGTGTCCCCGATTTTCAAGTCCCCCCGGTCGTAGAGTCCCACGACGTCGCCCGGGAAGGCTTCGGTGATGGTGCTCTTCCGATGGGCCAAGAAGTTATAGGGATTGGCGAAGCGCATTTTTTTGTTATGCCGCACATGATGATACATCTTGTCTTTTTCGAACTTTCCCGAGCATACCCGGAGAAAGGCGATCCGGTCCCTGTGGCGGGGGTCGAGATTTGCGTGAATCTTGAAGATAAAGCCGCTGAACTTGTCCTCATCCGCTTCGACGAACCTTTGGTCCGATTCCCGTTTCATGGGTTCGGGAGCTACGGTCAAGAATGTCTCCAAGAGCTCCCTGACCCCGAAGTTGTTCAAGGCGCTTCCGAAGAAAACCGGAGCCACGGTCCCCTCGAGATACTCCTCGGGAGAGAAATCGTCGTAGACCCCTTCGATGAGGGCCACGTCGTCCCTCAGCTGCGACGCTTGAGAATAGAGCTTCTCGTCGAGAACGGGAGAGGCCAGGTCGTCGATGAGAAGGCGGTCTTCCTCGATTCGGGTCTTGTCGGGATTGAACAGGTACAGGTTCCGCTCGTAGAGGTTGTAGACCCCTTTGAAGCTCCCGCCCATCCCCACCGGCCAGGTCAGCGGCCGGACCCGGATGGATAGCTTTTCTTCGAGCTCGTCCATGAGCTCTACGGGATGCAGCCCCTCCCTGTCGAGTTTGTTTATGAAGATGATGACCGGAGTATTCCGCATCCGGCACACGTTCATGAGCTTCTCGGTCTGCTCCTCGACACCCTTCGCCGAGTCGACCACCAGGATGACGCTGTCCACGGCGGTAAGGGTCCGGTAGGTGTCTTCGGCAAAGTCCTTATGGCCGGGGGTGTCTAAGATGTTGATGATCTTTCCCCCGTATTCGAAGGTCATCACCGAGGTAGCCACGGAGATGCCCCGCTGCTTCTCGATGCTCATAAAGTCGGAGGTAGCGGTACGCTGGATCTTGTTGCTCTTGACCGCCCCGGCGGTGTGGATACCCCCTCCGTAGAGGAGGAGCTTCTCGGTCAGGGTGGTCTTTCCCGCGTCGGGGTGGCTTATTATGGCGAAGGTGCGTCTCTTCTGTATTTCTTCTCGTATAGTCATGTAATATTGTCTCTTTGAATTGGATATAGGTTCGTCTAGATCGGGCCTTTTTTCATCTTCAAAGAGACTATACTAAATATTTTCGAAAAAACCAAGCGGTTTTAGGGCGCTCTACAGGGTAAACAGTACGGAAAGTCCGAACAGCCCCTGGGTCTTGTCGGCGCTCAAAACACTGCCGATCTGCTGCAGGTCGAAATCGAACTGGGTCAGATAAGTCAGTCCTACCGCTACCTTCCCGAGTAAAAACTCCAAGGTCGCTTTGATATTCATTCCCGACGAAACGATGTCGCTCGCGGCGGTTCCGGTTCCGAAAAAGAAGGTAAAGTTGGGTCCCACCCCGAGTCCCAGTCTGATTATGGCAATGTCGAAGGCGACTCCCGCATCCAGGAAAATATCGGTACTCGCCGGGAGGGTTACCGAGCCCGAGGAGAACCCCGGAGTAAACAAGGCCATTCCGCTCAGCTGAAAAAAGGCTATCTTTCCCCGGATATCTACCCCGAAGGAGAAGTCGGATATGTTCAGCCCGCTCAGCTCGGGCGGATTCAGCGTGCTGTCTTCAATGAGGGGAAAATTGTAAAACGCGGTCGGTCCTACCTGCAGCTGGGCGAAGGCCGCCGCGGGAATCATGAGAATGATCAGAATTATTAGGATTTTCTTCATTGGTCTCCTCCTTGTAGACTAAAGGTACTCATTCTCGGGCCAGTCGAAAAGCGGTCCGCTTTACTCCCCCTTAGATATTACGTACTTTTAGTAATGAACAAGAACTTTAATTGGTAAGGAGTTTTCGGTGGCTGAAAAGAAAGCGGTTATATTAGTCGAAGACATGTACGAGGATATGGAGTTCTGGTATCCCTACTACCGCCTCCTCGAAGCGGGTTACGCGGTAACCGTGGTCGCCCCCAAAAAGGATACGGTGTATACCAGCAAACACGGATATCCCGCGCAATCGGATGCGACGCCTGAGGAAATCGATGCGCGGACTGTAGATGTCTTGGTCGTCCCCGGCGGATACGCTCCCGACAAGCTCAGACGCTACGACGGGATCCTCGACCTCGTGCGAGGGGTGTATGACAAGGGCGGAGTCGTCGGAATGATCTGCCACGCCGGATGGGTCCCCATTTCCGCGGGAATTACGAAGGGGCGAAAGGTCACATCGGTGTCCGCCATCAAAGACGACCTCGTCAATTCAGGGGCCGATTTCGTCGATGAGCCGGTGGTTGTCGATGAGCGTCTCGTTTCCTCGCGGACTCCGGATGATCTCCCGGTGTTTGTGAAGGCTATCTTGAACGCCGTAGGCTGACAGCTCACGGCGCGTCTTCTCAGGGAAGGCGGTATTCATTCCCGATTTCCACGTATTCGAGACGGGGGTTCTTCGATGTCTTTTCGACGTCGATGTGGGTCCCGAGGTAGCGGGTACTCTCCCCGGTGATAGGCGCCGCATTCTGAAGGATATCTCCCTCGCTCATATGCTTTCGGTACTCGTCCTCGTCGCTCCCGTTCAGGTCGCACAGAAAGTACACGGGTTTCCGCTCGAGGAGAGGAACGTATCGGTCGTCCCAGAGAGTATCGGAGGTGTAGACGAGAAGGAGCCTCTCATTTTTTTCCACGGCTAAGCCGTAGGTCTCCCTGCCGTGCTTAGAGAGGAAAAACCGGAAGTCATAGCCTTCCCCGTAGGAATAGATCGTCGATTCGCTGAGCTCGATGAAATTGTAGATCATATCTATCCAGTCGACCGCGGGATTTTCTGCAGAGGTCGCTAAGATCTGGAGTTTCCGGAGATGCTCCCGTGTTCCATGGGGTCCTAGGAGGGTAATCCTCCGGGGCTGTTCACCTGTTTCGGCGTAGTGCATGTACAGGTTGAGGGTAAGAAAGGGCATCCCCCAGCAGTGGTCCGCGTGGAGATGGGATATATAGATGTGCTCTATATTACGAAAATCGGCCCCGTTCTGCGCAAGAGAGGACATAATGTCGGGAGGTGCCTCCGCGAGAAAACTCCCGTCCAGGAGGAAGCTGTTAAAAGGGTACCCCTCGTTTATGAATCCCCCCTTGCCGAGGATCCGTATGGTTATCATCACTCCTCCTTTTTCGTCCGTGTTCGGCCTGGGGGTCCTTTTTTATTCCCGGTGGGCGGCTAAATAATCGTCAGCCGCCTGTTTGGGGAGGATTTCTCCTACACGTACGCGTATCTCCGGGAATCGAGTCCAGATTTCGTAGATGAATTCGCTGAGCTCGATACGGAGCATATCACCGATATCAACGGGCTCGCCGGGGAGGGACGCTATCATCTTGTGGTCGAGCTCGTCGCCCTCGAAAAACTCGAGAAGTCCCGCGGGCTCGCAGTCGACGAGGGTCCCCGCCTCGAGGGGCCTTTTAGTGATGATGTAACAGTCCACCGCCTCGTCGTCATCGGTGAGGGTCCCGGGAATAAAGCCGTAGGGATAGGGATATTCCCGGCAGGTCTGCTTCGTCTCGAGGTGCTCGAAGGTGTGCTCGTCGTAGACGTTCTTGTCTCGGCTTCCCGCTTCCGCCTCGATGAATACCTGAATCATAATGCCTCCAATCTTTACGGCGGGACGGTCCGCCCCGCCGGGATTATATGAAAAATTTGCTTACGAGCTTCCCGATCCCCCGGGCGAGGGCGGCCTTGATTCTCCCCGCCCCGTGTTCGGTGAAGTAGGTGGTCTTCCGGTCCAAGAGACCCCGCCCGGTCCAGTACCTGCCGTCGGCGGAATCGTATCCCTCCTTATCGAGCTCCCGCTTCCAGGATGTCTGCTGTATCGCGAAAACGAGGAGAGCCAGAAAACTAGGATCGGTGGTGTCGTGTCCCGTGAGATATTTCGCTATTCGGCCCGCGGCTGTACGAAGCCGCTTTCCGTGCCGGACTTCTATCTCTTCCCGGGACGACCGGGCACCGGTTACGTATCCGGACGAGCCGATGAGAGGCGCTCCCCAGCTGATTACCGTGGTTTGAAGGGTCCTGAGGGTGTGCTTGAAGGGGGTTCCCCCGGTAGTGGCTAAGAGATAGAAGGGGGTGGTCCAGTATTGCGGGCGGTGGCACACGAAGGCCAGACGGTCGATGAGGTTTTTTACCGTGCCGCTTACATCGTTGACGTAGACCGGACTCGAGAGGATAACGCAGTCCGCCGACAGAATCTTTGCGTGGAGGTCCAAGAGGTCGTCCTTCAAGGGGCATGCATCCTCTCCCATGTCGAAACAGACCCGGCATCCTCTGCAGGTATGGATATCTTTTTCGGCAATTCGGACGAACTCGACTTCGGGATTGATGCCCCTGTCTTCGAAGTTCATTCTGAGGGTATTGATTAGGAGATCGAGTGCTTTTTCGGTGTTCCCCCCTTTTCGGGGGCTTCCGTTCAGGAGAAGGATTTTCATATCGGTGGTATTATACCGCGATTGCCGCGGATTCGCCAAAGATTATTTTATGATGCAGACAACACGTCCCGGGCCCATTTCAGAGCCACAAAATGGGCTTCATTGCCCCCCCGGTCGGGATGATGGACCTTGGACATCCTCCGGTAATTGCGGACGACGGTTTCCCGGTCCGGCGGATTTCTCGGATCCTCCGGAACACACTCGAGGATGAAGCAGGCGAGAAGACTGTCGGCGGCGATGCCGTTTAGACTCCGGTAGCGGGCCTCGAGGGCGTCAGCATAGCGGGTAAAGACTTCCAGCCACTCCTCGCGGCCGTACTCCCGGTATGCCCGGGCGAGCTTTTTGGTCTTCGGAAAGATGTGCTTGTCCCATACGGGATTTTTGCCGGCCCGGTTAAGCTCCTTTTCGAAACGGGCGAGGTAGCGTATGAATCCCAAGTACGGTTCGGGGAGGGAGCGCATCTCTTCGGCGATATAGCGGATTTTATCCTCCCGCCGCCGGCGCCTGTCGTCGAGATATTCCCGTTTTATCTTGAAGTAGAGGGGAAAGAAGGGGTCCTTCGGCAGCCGATAGGTCCGGTAGAAGTGGATTAAATTGTGCTCGGCGATCTTTCCGTGGAGGAGGAGGGAGTAACACCTCCGAGTCATCCGGAGGTTCTTGAGCCGCGGGGAACTGTGAAAGTGACTGAGCATGAGCTTGTAGTCGGGGTTTTTCCGGAGGCTTTTCGGCTGCTGCTCGAGCAGATGGGCGATGGTGTACTTCCTGACGGGAGTCCGCCGGGTACGTCGTCTCGGATACATCCGGGATCCACTATATCACGCCGGACATTAAAATAGGATAAAAAAAGCCCCTCCCGGAAGGAGGGGGTATGTGTCTATACGTGTTTAAGCCTCTTCGGCGAGAATCGCCTGATAGTTCTTGAGCAGGGTCGAATCTTCGCCGGTTATGAAGTTGGACCTCTCTTCCACCCGGGTGCGCATACGCTTGATGAAGGTCTCGGCGAGTTTTTTCTTCCGTTCAGAGTGCCGGGCGTCCCGGATAAGGAGATAGCTCTGGACGAGATCGATGGCCATCTCCACAATCCGCCGGGCATGGTAGTCGACGAATTGTGAGTCCTCGACCCCCTTGGTATGGACTAAGGCCTTTTCGAAGAGGTTCCGGGCCTTCCGGACAATGGCAACGAGCTCCTCGGCGTGGGAGGTATCCTCCGAGTCGTATTCGTCGAGGAGGGCGGCGGCGGTTCCCGAGGTGACTCCGTTTATGGCCGCGACTACCTGGAGCTGAGTGGTTCCCTCATAGATGTTGGTTATTCGGGCGTCCCGGTAGTGCCGTTCCACGTTGAAGTCCCGCATGTATCCGGTCCCGCCGTGGATCTGGATGGCGTCGTAGGCGGTCTTGTTGGCCATTTCGGTGTTGAACATCTTGGTCATGGGGGTCAGCATCGAGGCGAGGCGGGTGTAGTTCTTGAGGTCTGACCTGAACTCCGATTTCCGGTCCTCGTGGAGCTCGGACATGTGCTCGAGTCCCTCCTTGAGGTCCACTATCCGGGCGGTCTCGTACATCAGGGTCCGTCCGGCTTCGATATTCAGACGCATTTCGGTGAGCATCTCGAAGACCGCGGGGAACTCCTTGACCGGCTTGCCGAACTGGATCCGTTCTTCGGCGTACTTGTCCGCCTCCCGGTAGGCCGCCTCGGCAATCCCTAATGCCTGGGCCGCTATACCTAAACGGGCGCTGTTCATGAGCCACATGGTATACTTGGTAAGTCCCCGCTTCCGCTCGCCTACTAAGTAGGCCGGGGCGTTGTTGAACTGGAGCTCGCAGGTCGGTGAACCGTGGATGCCGAGCTTGTCCTCGACCCGGCGGATCCTCATATGCTCGTCCCGTTCGTAGAGGAAGAAGCTCAACCCCCTCGCTCCCGAGCCGGACTCTTCGCTCCGCGCGAGGACTAAGCCGATCGTACCGCATCCGTTGGTGATGAACCTCTTGACCCCGTTCAGGTACCACCGTCCGTCGGGACCCTGATGGGCACGCAGAGTAACAGCCTGGAGATCGCTCCCCGCGTCGGGCTCGGTTAAAATCATCGACGAGCCGTACTCTCCCGAGCAGAGCTTGGGCAGATACTTGTCTTTGAGCTCTTCCGAGGCGAACTTATTCAGTGTTTCGGCTATATCCTGCTGGAGGCCGAAGTTCAGGAACGAGGCGTCCGCCCGGGCGACGAGCTCCGCCGCAATAGACAGGACAGTGGCGGGGAAGTTTAACCCCCCGTATTTCCGGGGCAGGGAAAAGCCCATAAGATCCGCTTTGTTGAAGATGTCCAGGACCTGCTTGGTCCCTTGGGCATACACCACCTCGCCGTTCTCGATCCGCACCCCTTCCTCGTCGATCTCGGGGGCTAAGGGAGCGAGGGTTTCGCCGCAGATCTCTCCGATTATCTCCAAGATCTTCCGGTAGGAGTCCCGGGCGTCGGCTGCGTCCTTCGGCGCGTAGGGGTATTTCTCCTTATCGGCGAAGTCGTTCTCCCTCAACCGGATAATCCGGTCCAAATCCATGTTTTCCAGATGGAACATAATATCTTTATTATCGAGCAGAAAATTTTCCATTGATTTCTCCTTTGCCTTCCGTTATGCCTTCGCCCTGTATGCCTTGATGAACCGGGGAATGACCTCTTTGAGATCTCCCACGATTCCGTAGTGGGCTATTTGCAGGATCGGCGCCTCCGGGTCGGTGTTGATGGCGATGATCCGGGCGGCGTCGGACATTCCCGCCCGGTGCTGGATCGAGCCGGAGATACCGCAGGCGATGTACAGCTTGGGTCTCACCGTTGTTCCTGTCTGGCCTACCTGATGGTCCTTGGAGATGAGTCCCGCGTCGACCGCCGCGCGGGAGGCCCCTACCTCGCCGCCTAAGAGATGGGCAAGGTCCTTGATGAGCTTGAAGTCCTCCTTCGAGCCGACACCGATGCCCCCGGCAACGATGATCTGGGCGCCTTTCAGATCGACCTCTTTTTCCTCTTTGACCCGCTTTACGATCTCGGTCAGAAAAAGGGTGTCGTCTACCTTCGCCTCTACGGGAGTTATCTTCGACTTGAAAGACGGATCGGGCTCGGTCATTTTCATGACCCCCTCCCGGACGGTGGCCATCTGGGGCTTGTTCTCGGGAGAGACGATGGTGGCGATGATGTTGCCTCCGAAGGCGGGCCGGATCTGATAGAGGATGTTGGTATACTGCTCGCCCCGATATTCGTGATCACCGATCTGTAGGTCCGTACAATCGGCCGTCAGTCCGACCTTGAGCTCGGAGGCGACCCGCGGGGCTAGGTCCCGGCCGGTGGTGGTGGCCCCGTAGAGGACGATCTGGGGCTCCTGTTTCTGTATGATATCCGTTACGATCTTGGAATAGGGGACGGGGGTGTAATGGGCGAAGCGCTTGTCGTCTACTACAAAGAGCTCGTCGATTCCGTAGGCGGCGGCCTTTTTGGCTTCGTCGGCGATAGTATGGCCGATCAAGACCCCGGTGGACCGGGCGCCGAGCCTGTCGGCGAGCTCCCGGGCCTTGCAGACGAGCTCGATGCTTACCTCCGCGGCCTTTCCGTCGTCCTGCTGGATAAATACCATTACGCTGTTCTTGTCGCTCATGAAGTTCTCCTTTTATCCGATGGTATGGTCCGCGATGAGCTCGTGCACCATGTTCGCCACGCCCTCGTCGGTATTTTCCACCATCTTGGTCTCGGTGGAGACTAAGACGACCGATTCGATCTTCTTCACCTTGGTCGGCGAGCCCGACAGGCCGCACTGATCGGGATTTGCACCGATGGTATTCACGTCCCACTGGGCGAGGATGTTTTCGTCCCGGGCGGTGTCGGTGTTCAGATAGCTCTCATCGTAGGCTTCCTGCTGCTGCGCCGAGGCGTCCTTATAGGTAAGGACCTTGACGGCCGACGGCGGCCGGGGATAGAACCCCTCGTCGGTTATGGTAAGGAGAACCGGGAACTTTGATTTTACGATCTCGTAGCCTCCCTCGATGCTTCTCCGGGCGGTTATCTCCTTCTTCTTTACATCGAGCTTTTCGATGTCGGAGACGCAGGTGATCTGGTTGATGCCGAGCTTCTCCGCCGTCTGCGGGCCGACCTGGGCGGTATCCCCGTCGATGGCCTGCCGACCGCAGAGTACCATGTCGTAGGGACCGAGTTTTTCTATCGCGCATTTTAAGGCGTAGGAAGTGGCTAGGGTATCGGCGGCGGCGAATTTCCGGTCCGAGACGAGAGCAACGAAGTCGGCCCCCCGGTAGAGGGATTCCTTCAGTACCTGCACCGCCGGGGGCGGTCCCATGGTTAACACGCTGACCCGGGTATCCGGATGAGAGTCCTTTATCGAAAGCGCCGCTTCTAGGGCATGGAGATCTTCGGGATTGAAGATGGCGGGCAGGGCCATTCGGTTGACCGTGCCGTCTTCCCGCATTGCTTCTCCGGTTATTCTCTGAGTGTCGGGGACTTGCTTGACGAGAACTACAAGATTGAGACCCATTCTATCCTCCTCTTGCCGGATGGGTTATGAAAAATTAAGTATCCATCTTAATGTGGATCGAGGAGAATAGCAACCGGCCGACCTATCGGTCGGGGGCTATTCCTCGTCTTCGCAGGAGAACTTGAGACGTTCGAGGAGCCTGTCCGCCTCTTCCACCGCCTCGTCGATAAACTTCCGGATGATCTCTTTGACCGGCATGATTTTGTCTACCAGGCCTACGCTCTGTCCGGCCATAATAGATCCGGTATCCACGTCCCCGTCGATAGCGGCGCGTTTTAGTCCGCCTATCCAGAACTCCTCGAGCTTGAGCCCCGCTTCCCGGGGAGTCATGGCTCCCCGTTCGAGCTGAGCGATGAGTCCGAGCTGAAGGGTGGTGAAGTCGGTGGTGCCCTCGTTTTGGACGGCCCTTACCGGAATGACCGGAACCCGGGGATCGAACTGGGCGGTGGGGATCGCCTCTTTGGCGTTAGCTTTTATAAGGGTATTCTTGAAATTGATGTGGGCCGGAGATTCTTCGGCGACGGCGAACCAGGTGCCGAGCTGGATTCCGGAAGCCCCCATTAAAAGATAGTGGAGCATGGAGATTCCCGAACCGATTCCTCCGGCCGTGAACACCGGAACTTCCTTGGTATGGGGAAGTATCTCCGCCGCTAAGACCGAGGTGGATACCGGACCGATGTGTCCCCCCGCTTCGTGTCCCTCGATGATGAGAGCGTCCACCCCTGAGCGGATCAGGTTCTTGGCGATTCCCACGGTGGGGGCAAAGCAGATGAGGGTGCTCGAGGTCTGTTTGACCTTGGTAATGGCGTCCCGGGGGGGGAGTCCTCCCGCGAAGATCACGAAGGGAAACTCGATATCCAGGATATGTTCGAGGTGTTTCCGGAAATTGGGAGCTATGGATATCAGATTGACTCCGAAGGGCTTGTCGGTCAAATCACGGGTCTTTTTGATCTCGTCCTTGAACAGGTCGATGGGCATGTTGCCCCCGGCGAGGACGCCGAAGCCCCCCTCGTTGGAGATGGTAGAGACCAGCTTGGATTCGGAGAGCCACGACATGGCCCCGCCTAATATCGGGTAATCGACGCCGAGAAACTCGCTTCCGCGGCTCCATAGCTTATTCATCAATTTCTGGGGGTTCTTCATCGTCCTCTCCTCCGGCGCGTACCTGACCCGCCTATTCCGTGTATCGAATATAGGGAAACGATTATCAAGCGTCAAGCTGCCGCGAATCAGAAGATGTAATGAGTGTGCTGTTTCGCCAGTCCTGCGAAGCCGTACTTGTCGACGGTTTTCTCGAAATCCTCCCAATTGTCGCCGTAGTGGGTCAGGTACGTCTTCGCTTTTATTTCCGCGGGCAGTTGATTCAACTCGTCGAGTGAAGCATGGACCCCGCCGGTGAAGAACTGACAATCGTGAAAGATCATCTCTAGATCGAAGATTTCATCGAAACTGATAATCAGCTCGGGATCGTACCGGGTGTCACTGGTGAACAGGACCCGGTTGTCGATGACGATACCGCAGCTCCAGAAGGAGCTCTGCCAATTAAAGGAGCTGTCGGGGATGTGCATGGTCCGCGTCATCTTGATGTCGATTTCCCCTATCCGGGCGGAAAAGCTCTCCCGGGGATAGTTATGGAGCCAGCTCGGTCGTGTTATTTCGAAGAAATCGTGGAACCCGAGGATATCTCCGGCGTCTTCTTCGTTGAAGGCGGATCCTCCGCGCAGGGACATGTCCCAAAGAATATGCTGATAGGTTTCGTTGATTACGATGTTCGGCTTCCGTTTGGTCATGTAACGGCCGAGAAGGGCAACTTCCTCGAGCCCGCCTATGTGGTCGGCGTGGCTGTGGGTTATGAGAATATTCCTCACATCGGTAACGGGGACCCCCAGCTCGAAGAATGCCTGGGGACACTTCGTTCCACAGTCGACGAGGAGGTGATCGTCCCCCTTGATAATCAAAAGATTGGTTTGATATTTGCGCTTGGTAAAGGCGCTCCCGACCCCGAGAAAGAACAGCTCCAGGTTTCCGTCGTTGGAGAGGCTTAAAGGCCGGTCGTTTAAGGATATTCTATGCATTCCTGATTCCTTTCCTGACCAAGGTTATCACAATTTCGTGAATTTATCCAATATGAACCGCCGCCGGGCACCACTCGGTACCGTTGTTCCGGTCTGCTTTCCTTCCCTTGGTTTTCTAGGTACCTTGATAGTATGACGGAGAACGAACGAGAGATCCACGAATTTCACGGTGCCGACTTCGCTGTCAAGCTCAGGGTTCCTGAAGGGTATCAGCGAATAGTCTTTAAGCCGCACCGACAGCTCCCGGCAATCCTTTTTCCTCCTTGGACAGAACAGAGTAATTACTATATAATAATTATTACGATATGAGGCGGGAAGAAAGCGGAGAAAATCGGGAAGAAAACACATCCCCCCGGCGTCCGCCGGAATCGACCTTCGACAAGGTCGGGGGCTGCTGTAATGTCTATTCGAAAATGGAAAGGCGGCTCAAAGACTCGATGAAGGGACTGGACCTGGCGCAGGCCTACTTTCACGAATTCGGCCTCCCCATGCTCACCCGCCGCTTCCCGGGGGTGGTCCCTCGCATCGCCGCCGGCCTCGCGGGACCCGGGTCCGAATGCTTCGGTTACGACGACGAGCTCTCCCGGGACCACGATTGGGGGCCGGGATTCTGTCTGTGGCTGGAGGACGATGACTTCGACCGCATCGGTGCGGAGCTCGCCGAAGAGTACGCCAAGCTGCCCGGTGAGTTCCTCGGCTTAGGGCCGAGGCAGGCGAGCCCGGGGGAGGAGGGGAGGATCGGTCCGATGAAGGCAACCGAGTTCTTTTTCTTATACACCGGTCTCGACCACCCGCCCGAAACAACCTCCGAATGGCTCTTGGTTCCGGAGATTAACTGGGGCTTGGTCACCAACGGCCGAGTCTTTTACGACCCCGCCGGAAGATTCACCGCCCGGAGGGAAAAGATCGCCGCGTATTATCCCGAAGATATCCGTTTGAAAAAGATCGCCTCCCGGTGTCTGACCATCGGCCAGGCGGGACAGTACAATATGCAGCGGTCCTTTCAGAGAGAAGAGCCCTTCGCCTTTCACTATGCCGTATCGGAGTTTTGCCGGGATGTGATGTGGATGGTGTTTCTCTTGAATCGAAGATTCGTACCCTTCTATAAATGGCTGCACCGAGGGGTCCGGGACCTTCCGGTACTCGGCCGGCGGGTGCATCAAGGGGTTTCGGAAGTCCTCCGGCGGGGAACGGACATCAATGCATTGGATGCCGCCGCGGAGATTATCGGCGACCTTCTCGCGGAGCTAAGGCGTCAGGGACTTTCCGACTCAGACAGCCCCTTCATCCTGGATCATGCTCCGGAAGTGCACGAAAAGATCGAGGACGAGAAACTCTCGGCGTCGCTGACCGTTTTTCAGTGAGGAGTGTTCCATGGATCTCGTAGAAAAAATCGTCGATATAGAGTACCGGATGTTCATGAATGTGAATGCCCGGGAACCGGCTACGTGCCGGGAAGACGCGGAATCCTTCAGGATGCACCGGAAGTCCCAGCTCACGGTGTGGTCGGAGGATACCCTCGAGAGCTATCTGAAAGACCTGACCGAAGCGGAAGAAGCGGAGCGTAATCTCATGACCGTCAAATACGCCCGTATGGAGAACCTTATCCCGCCGGTCAATGAGAGTACGTATATCGATAAGATAGCGGAAATTCTCATCCCCTGGCAGGAGGAGTTTATCCGCCGATATCCGAAGTTCATGCAGGGGGGCCGCAGTTTGAGAAGCTCGGAGGAGGCGGGGGGAATGGTCAGTTTCGAGACGTATCTGCGCTGTGAGCTCGAGACCTACTCCGAACGGACCCTGGCCTCTCTGTACAACGACGTCAGCCGGTATCACAACGAGGGAAAGAACATGTCCCAAGAGAGCTATGAATACCTGGTTAGGGCCATGGGGTACGAATCACTCGATCAGGTCGAGTCGTCCCTGCCTTGACCGGCACTATTTGACCGCGGTAACCACGAGCCTTTCGGCGGTGTCATCGTAGGGAGCGCCCGAGAGATCGCCGTAGGCCTTTACCTCCCGAAAGCCGCAGGCTTCTACCGCGTTCATCAGCTCCCGGGCCGAGTAGAGACGGATGGTAAAGCGGTGCTCCAATCTTTTCCCGTTTTCTATGATCGTCCACGTGTTGACCATTCGGGACCAGCCGTCGATGACCTTCCGTTCTTCCAATAATATCGCCTCCCCGTTCCGGTGCCAGTCCCGTTCACGGAATATTCGAGCGAGGATCTCTTTTCCGGTAAGGTCGATGACTACATGTCCGTCCGGTTTGAGGGAGTTGTAGAGATTCCAGAGTACCTTGAGGTCGTCTTCCTCATCCTCGAAGAAGCCGAAGGAGGTAAAGAGGTTGACCGCGAGATCGAAGGAGTCGGGGCGTGAGAATTCCCGCATGTCCGAACGGACCAGCTCGATCTCGACGTCATGGTCCGAACTCCTTCGGCGGGCCTCTTCGAGATATTCCTCCGTCAGGTCGACCCCGACGGCGGAAAAGCCCTTGTGGGCAAACTCCACGGTATGACGCCCGGGGCCGCAGCAGAGGTCTAAGACGGCTCCCGGGGGAGAGACTCCGGTCAGCTCGAGGACCCTGGTGATCTCATCACGCGCCGAAGCCAGCCGTGTCGGGGTGAACATGCGGCGGTAGTTATCGTGCCAGAAGAGGGGATCGTCGTACCAAGCAGCCATATCAGTCGCGACTCAGCATTTCGAGATACTGTTTGACGACCACGGCGTTGTTGTGCTCGGTATCCTTCGAGCCGTAGACCAAGGTTATTCGGTCCCGTTTGGACCGTTTTGCCAGGGGCTTGAGAGTTTCCCTGTTTTCTTTCAACTGAGAAAGATACCGCTTTCTGAATTCCGCCCAGCGGGAACGATCCTCGTGGAACCACGTGCGAAGCTGATCGGAAGGTGCGACGTCTTTGAGCCACTTGTCGACACAGGCCTTGTCTTTCGACAATCCCCGGGGCCACATGCGGTCCACCAGGACCCGGTACCCGTCGGCCTTCTTCGGCTCGTCATAGACCCGTTTGAGCTTTATCGCCATGCAATCCTCCCTCTATATCTGCGCAGTACCCTAAGAGCGTGGAGGGCATCGGACATCCTCTCGTCGTACTCGACCCCCGCGGCCCGGAAATAATCGAGGCACTTAAGGATATCGTACTTCCAGCGGGATGGATAGGGAATAATCACAGGTCATCTCCTCGGGTCCGGATAGTGTCCGATTCTTTAGTATACCCTCTCGGTTGCATTTTGTCCGTGTTTCGACTTTACTCCTATCAGAAGGAGATATACATGTCTGACAAGAAAGATAAGCTCGTCGTGGTCTGGTCGAGCGGCGACCGGGATGTGGCGTTGAAGGTGGCCTTCATGTACACCATCAACTCGAAGAAGAAGGGATGGTGGAACGAGGTGACCCTCATCGTGTGGGGACCCTCGGCGGAGCTGTTGTCCCGGGACAAAGAGCTTCAGGAGTATCTCGCCGATATGAAGAACGAGGGGGTCGTTCTCGAGGCCTGCGTTTCCTGCGCCGACATGTACGGGGTCTCCGATGATCTTCGGGGAATGGGGATCGACGTCAAGAAGATGGGACTGCCGTTGACCGAATACCTCAAAGAGGGCTGCGGGGTCATCACCTTCTAACCGCGTTCTTAAGGCTTTGAGAGTGCCCCCGATCGTGGGGATAGAAAATCTCCAATTGGCCGTGATAGCTATAATTACTAAGCCTACACTGTTTTAATAAAGTCACGTCCAGCTAATACCCTGAGCGCACGTGTTTTAGACCAATTCCATCCCCACGATCGGGGGCACTCTCTAAGAATCATCTTCGAGGGAGAAAGCGGTGACGTACCGTTCGGGAATCTCCCAAAGAACCACCTTGAAATTGATGTCGGTGCGGTTTCCGATCTCAGTCAAAAAGTCCCGCATGGGGATAAAGGGTCCTTCTCCCTCCGTCGAAGAATCGAGGATGTCTACCCCCAGAGCCGCCTCGAGGGCTCCCGGAAAATCCCAGAGGTTTCCGGCGCTGTAGCTCGTACCTACCAGGACAACGGGAGTTGTAAGCTCTCCGAAGAGCCCCCCCTCGGAGCCGTCCGGCTTGACGGTGATCCGGGGCACTACCCGGTCCGGCTCGGGTCCGAGGGTATCGGCGAAGGGGCCTAAGGGGAGGAAGTTCATGAGGTCACCCCGGTGAACGACCTCATCGTCCGGTTTCCTGGTATAGTCCTTTCTCCGGACCGACTCGCTCTCGAGGATGGGCTGAACCTCGGAGGCGACACCCCGGGCCACCATATCTACTCCGTAGGGGCTCCAGTGGGTGTCGGTTCGCAGAAAGGGGAACCCTTCCTTTTTTGAGCTTGTCAGTATCGATAGGGTATTCGGAACAGGAATATCGAGACCGCGGACCGTCCTGCAAAAGGCGGCGTACCGGTTTTTCAGGTAGGAGGGGTACTCGTACCTCTCGAGCTTTTCAGGATAGACCCGGGCCTTAGCGGGGACTATCAGCACCACCAGACGGATATCCCTCTCGGCGAGGCGGTCCCGGACCGACCGAATGTATTCGGCGCTCTCCGCCATCCTCCGGCTTGCGTCCGGGTGATAGGCAAACTCTTCGGTAGTAAACAGCCAGTCCCCGGCGCCGACCAGCACCCCGTCCTCCCCCTCACGGAAAATAGCGTACCGGATAACCCCCCATACAGTCCTCGCGAAAGAACGGATGGGAAGCTCTTCTTCGTAGCGCGCCTGATACTCGGCGGTCCAGGTGCCGTCTAAGATTTGCCTGATCCGGGCGGGGGGAGGATCGAAGAGGCCGGGGTCGAGGAGGCTTACCAATACTCCGCCCGTTAAAACCGCGAGTAAGACCACCGCGGGGATGATCAGGATACGTTTTTTCTCTTCCCGGAGATTGATTAGGGGTGCTTCGGTTATCTTCTCTTTCATTCGGTGCTTTCCTTACCCCTCATCTCTTTAGAATTGTTAGAATTGAAAGTAGAGAAACGGGGCGTAACTGTCCGCTATTACCTTGAGAATTCCGAAAATAAATACCGGAATCATCACGAACTGCGCCCGGACGATCCGGGTCCTCGCCGCTTCGGGAATACGGTCGAACCGGGCCCTGAGCCACGGGGCCGTGAATACAACGATCAGGGCCAGGGCGAGTACGCTCAAGGCGAAACCGTTCAGCCGCCAGCTTATCCGTCCGCTCAGAGCGGTACCGTTGAGTCCCATCATCCCCGCGTACATATCCAGGGCCGAAGAAAATGATCCGGCTCTAAACATTACCCATCCTATGACGACGAAGAGCATGGTCCGGGCAATGGACAGCGGCTTGGGTATCCGGTCCCAAAAGGCGCGGCTCCCCCGGGCCCTCTCTACGGCGAGGAGGATCCCATGGAAGGTCCCCCAGGCCACGAAGGTCCAGGCCGCGCCGTGCCACAGCCCCCCAAGCATCATGACGATGATCAGATTGACGTAGGTCCGCCCGACCCCCTTCCGGTTTCCTCCCAAGGGGATGTAGAGATAGTCCTTGAGCCACGAGGAGAGGCTGATGTGCCACCTCCTCCAGAACTCGGTAATGCTCGATGAGATGTAGGGGAAATTGAAGTTCTCGATGAACCGGAAACCCATCATCAGTCCCAAGCCGATAGCCATATCGGAGTATCCCGAGAAGTCGTAGTAGAGCTGGACGGTATACGCCAGAGCCCCCAGCCACGAATCGGCAAGGCTCGGTGAGGGAAGGGCGAATATGGCGTCCGCAATAGTAGCAACGGTGTCGGCGATAAGCACCTTTTTGCAGAAGCCTATCATGAACCGGAGGGCGCCTTTCGAAAACTTATCCCAGGTATGATCCCTGCTCGCAATCTGGCGGTTTATGTCCTTGTACCTGATGATAGGTCCCGCGATGAGCTGGGGAAAGAGCGATATATACGCGGCGAGATCGTTGTATCTTTTCGCCGCGGGGACGTCCCTTCGGTAGACATCGACTAAGTAGCTGGTGGCCTGAAAGAGATAGAAAGAAATACCTATGGGGAGGATTACCTGCCATACCGCGAAGGGGGCCACTCCGACCGACTCGATGAAAAAGTTTATTGTATCGGTGCCGAAGTTGAAGTACTTGAAGTAGGCGAGTACTCCGATGTTGAGGACTACCCCGGCGGTAACCGCCGTCTTGGCCGTTCTCTCGGTACCGGGTCCCTCGGCGTTTTTCTTAATCTCTATCCACCGTCCGATAAAGAAGGTCCATACCGTTACCAGAACCATGAGGCCTAGAAAGTCGACCCGCCACCAGCCGTAGAAGAACCAGCTTCCCAAAACGATCCAGGCTGAGCGGAACCGAAAGGGAAGGAGATAGTAGCCGGTCAAAAACACGGGGAGAAAGACGAAAAGGAAGATGGTGGTGCTGAAAATCATCGTCCGGGCCTATTCGGCGGCAACCTCGGCCTGTTCCACGAGGATTTTCAGCTCTCCGGAACGATCCACTGCGAAGATACCGTAGGACTGCCCCGCTTCCATATCGATCGAACCGACAGTTCCCATTTTTCCGGTGTTCGAAAAAACGGCGAGCCGGGTTCGTACCGGGTTGACCGCTGTGGAGGCCGATTTTCCCGAGGGTACCTCGGTGATGACTTCAGTACCGCCGTCGGCGGTTTTGAGGTCGATCGGTGATATCCCGGTAAGGTTGTAGAGGATGAGCTGCGCCCTCAAGGGATCATCGTGCCGGCGGTCCTGAAATACCTCAGGACCGGCAGCGGAGACAGCTACGGTGTAGTACTTCCCGGCACCGGCGGCGATGTCGACCTGTCCGTCCCGGGCCCTGATTATAAGCACGCCGGGAGAAAGGACCCTATAGGGAGATACGTCGAGAGGGGCAAGTCTCGCAAAACGAACCGCTCCCACGGGGACCGGCGGCAGAATATCGGTACCGCTGTTGATTATGCGGACGAAGGCTGCGTCCTCCGGGGCCTTAGAGCCGTAGAGCCCCTCATTCTGGGCCGCAAGAGGCGCTGTAGCGAGAAACACACCGAATAGTCCGATTAGTACTCTTGTCATTGTGACTCCTCTAAGCTGAAGACTATGTCCTTGACCCTACCGGGAATATTTCTTGACGCCCTGCGCCGGTGTATCTAAATTTATGCGATGCCCCGTTTAAAGTCAATTTTCATCTGCGTCGCCTGTATCCTGGTATTTTTCCCTTTTTCCGCGCAAGCCCAGTCCAAACCCCGGGGACCCGCGGGGCACGTCTATGAGATCACCTTCGACCGGACCTATACCCCCGCCGAAATCGACGAGTACGCGGTCCAGTTGTTCGAGGATATTGGGAAAAAGCCGTCCCGGTTTATCGTGGATGTGTATATGATCCGGTTTACAAGCCGGTACATCGACGGAACGGACGCTCCCATCACAGCGCAGCTCTTCGTTCCCCGGTACGCCGAGCGGACGGTGAGGCCTGTCTACATCTTCGCCGCCGGCACCACCGGGCTCGTCGACGACTGTAGGACGTCCCGCGAGCATATCGCGGGAATCAACTGGGGGCTGTACCGGATCCACGTCCTGGCCCACGCGGGGCAGGGGAACATCGGGCTTTTTCCCGATTACACCGGTTTAGGCGATCCGAATCGACTCCAACCCTACTACTTCTCCCGGGTGGAGGGGATGATGCTCCTCGACGCCATCCGTGCCGTGGACAGTTTCTTCGCTCAGAGGGACGCGGTGGTACAGCCGCATCCCGCCGCCTTCCTCGCGGGATACTCTCAGGGGGGACACGCCGTCTTCGCGGCAGCCGATTACCGGGGAACCTACGCGCCGGAACTCCGTATAGGGGGAATAATCGGCTACGGTCCCGCCCGGGGTATAGAAGACCTCTTTCGGGAATGGACCATAGCGGCGCCCCTTATTACCTATACCTACTCGAAGCTCTACGGGCGGGAGCGATTCAATCCGGCGGTCATTCTCAAGGACGAGTGGTTAAAGACCTTAGAGGCCGATGTGACACGGATGTGTATCGGTGCGCTTCAATCCTATTATCCCTGGACGACCGGGGAGCTCTACAGACCCGGATTCAATACCGCTCTCCTTAACGGGACCCTTGCCGATGTTTATCCTTCCATTGCCCGGATTATGGAAAAGAACAGCACCGGGCTTACAAGGCACCGGGTTCCCGTAATCATCCTCCAGGGTACCAACGACGTGGTCGCTCATCCCCGGACCATGAACGATTTCGTTACCGAGCTTCGGGAGATGGGAAGCGATGTCCTCTATCTCGTCTACGACGGCGCCCGTCATGACACGCGGCAGATCAGCTTCGACAGGGTAGTGGGGTGGATGGACCAGATGGCCTTCGGGAAATAACACGAAAAAGAGGTGACTAATCTATGCTTCTGAGAGTCCTCGTGATTCTTTCTTTGATAATCGGTCTTTTTCCCGCTTTTGCTCAGGAGCAGCCTCCCGGCGAAGGGACCACGGAACAGGTTACTGAAAGCCCCGCGGATTCCGAGAGTGCTTCCGACGGTATCCCTCCGGGGACGATCCTCGAGATCACCGCTACCGGAATCCCCGGACCGGACCGAATACGGCGCGAGGGACTTCCCCTGTTCAATGATTTCGTCGTTCCCTCCGCAAAATATGGTGTCGAGACATATCGAATCGTCTACCGGAGCACCGATTTCGACGGAACCCCCGCGGACATCGTCGCCCAGATCTTTATCCCCCGTTTCGACGAGTGGGAGGAGAGGCCGGTGTACGTCTTCGGCTCGGGAACAACCGGAATAGCCGACAAGTGCGCCCCCTCCCTCGAACGTCCGGAGATCCGCAGGCTCGGCTATTACCGTGCGAATATGCTTGCCTATGCCGGGCTCGGTTTCATTTCCATCATTCCCGATTACCTCGGATTTAACGATCCCGAAAGGGACCAGCGCTACTTTGTAAAGTCCGCGGAGGGACACGTTATGCTCGATGCTGTCCGGGCGGTATACAATTTCTTCAAGCGGAGAACCATGACGGTCCAGCCCTCGGACGAGGTCTTCGTCGCGGGGTACTCTCAGGGGGGGCATGCCGCCTTCGCCGCCGCGGACATGTGGAAGGACTACGCCCCCGAGGTGCCTCTTGCCGGGGTCATCGGGTACGGGGCGACCACCGATGTTACCGCTTTGCTCAAGGAAGGACCTAAGTATGCCCCGCACGTCCTGTATTCCTACTCACAGGTCTACGACGGCATCGATTCCGCGGATTATTTGAAGGAAAAATGGGCCGGGACACTGGCCGCCGACGTAGCCGGGATGGACGTGGTGGATTTTCAGAGGTATTATCCCGCCGACTCGACCAAGCTCTATAACGAGGATTTCTACACCGCCCTCTACGAAAACCGTCTCGACGAAGAGTTTTCGGCGCTATACAAGCGCCTTGAGGAGAACCGGAGCGGCTTGAGCGGTCACGGACTCCCCTCTCTCATTGTTCAGGGAGAGAAGGACACTATCGCACGAACACCATCACAAACCAAGTTCGTCGTGGAGCTGTGCCGGCGGGACAGCCCGGTCCGCTACCTCAACATCAAGGGAGTCACACATAGAGACACCCGGGCGGCGGGGTTCCAGCCGACGGTTCTATGGATGGAACGGATCACGTCGGGAGAAGAGCCCGAGTCGGACTGTGAGATAATACAGTAATCGAATTCGACCTTCAGGAAGATAGCTTTGCGGCGATAAAGAACACGTAGCCGTAGTAATCGGAATACCGCCTGTAGAACTCGATCTCATCCGCCTCGCGTGAGAGGATCTCGAGCGCCTCCGGGTCTTCATGGTACTTCTCTTCGAGCTCCGCAATTCGTCCTTGTAAAGGAGTGTAGTATTCCTCCCACCAGGCGTTTTCGGGGAGGATGAAGGTGTCAATGAGCGTGTACCCGGCGTGCTCGAGGAGTTCCACGTTTTTCTCGCGGGAGGTCATAGCCGGGTATTCCGTATTCCAGTATTGGAGTACCTCGCCGGGAATGTCGCCCGGCTCCGCGGACGGTGGGGCGCCTTCGAACCGGCATAGCTCGGTGAGGGCGATGCGTCCCCCCTCTTTCAAGAGGGGTCTCCAGGTCTTAAGCGCCGCCTCGAATCCGATTATATACGCTGCCCCTTCGCTCCAGATCAGGTCGAAGTAATCAGGTTCGAAAGGGAGATTTTGCATGTCCGCGTGGAGCGGAAAGATTCTCCCCGCTATACCGCGGCCGAAGGCTTCGGTGCCGAGGCGTTCCAAAAAGGGCTGGTGGGTATCGACCGCGTAGATGTCCGCTTCGGTGAGCCCCGCGAGGACGAGGCTCTGGGCCCCGGGCCCGCAGCCGATATCCAGAATGCGTCGGATCGGCCGAATCGGACCGGCCTTCGGATCTCCCCGGGCGGCGATACGGAAGGCCCGTGCGGTTATCTCAGCGCTGCCGGGAGCCTCCCGGGGCAAACCGCAGTGGAGCTCGAAGAATACGTTTTCCTGTTTGGGGGTCATTATTCCTCCTGGAGGTCCTGCACGGTTTTCCTCCACTCCTATAGTATGATCCAAAACCCCTGTCCGCGCACGAATTATCTTGATAAAAAAAGGCGGTGATGAGTCCGAACATCTTCCGGGGCATTGCCTGTCAAGCCGCGGCCTTGATATTAGTGCTTTGATACTAGAGACTTGATCAAGAGAGAGGCCTCCGGCACTATGGAGTACCCATGATAGATGTTGTTGCGGCGGTAATTCAGAGAAACGGTACCCTCCTCATTGCCCGGCGCCGCGGCGGCGCTCTGCACGGAAAGTGGGAGTTTCCCGGCGGCAAGGTAGAAGCAGGGGAGAATCATAGAGAGGCCTTGGAGCGGGAGATATTCGAGGAGTTTTCAGTCCGTATCCGGGTGAAGGATTATGTGGGAACCGCCGACTTTAATATCGACTATAATCCGGCGCGGCTGCATGCCTATTTCGCCGAGTATATTTCAGGGGATTTCAATCCCGCCGAACATCAGGCGGTACGGTGGGTTTCGGCGGAGCAGCTCCGGGGCATGGATCTGGCCCCGGCGGATGTTCCTATCGCAGACCAGGTGGTAGAGCTTGTGGGGCTAGCTTAAGCGGCGGACCCCTTCAGGCGAAGAGAAGGAGGCTTATCGCCATCACCGCCATGCCCGCTACCAGGCCGCCGATTGCTATGTGGTGCTCTCCGTACTCTTCCGCGGTGGGGAGGAGTTGGTCTAAAGAGATGTACACCATGATACCCGCTACCGCCGCGAAGATGAGTCCGAAGGTGGCGTCGGTAAAGATGCTTCTAAGGACGAAATAGCCTACGACGGCGCCCACAGGCTCGGCAAGCCCCGAGAGGAATGACAGCCAAAAGGCTTTCCTTTTGCTTCCGGTGGCGTAGTAGATCGGGGCGGACACCGCGATTCCCTCGGGAATGTTGTGGATGGCTATAGCCACGGCTATACTTATACCGAGGGTCGGATCGGCCAGGGCCCCCATAAAAGTAGCAAGCCCCTCCGGAAAATTGTGGATAGCGATTGCCAGGGCGGAAAACATTCCCATTCGCAGCAGTTTCTTGTTGGAACCTTTTTCTTCCGCCGGAGACGTTTCAATATTACTGATCTCATGGGGGTTCTCAAAAGAAGGGATGAGCTTGTCTATAATCGCAATCACCCCCATCCCCGCAAAAAATGCCGCCGTGGTAATCCAGTATCCGGTGTTACTCTGATAGTAAGCAGTCAATGATTCCTTCGCCTTGAGAAAAATTTCTACAAAAGATACATAAATCATTACTCCCGCCGAGAAACCGAGGGAACCTGCAAGAAATTTCGGATTAAATTTCTTCGAAACGAAAGCCATGACGCTTCCGATGCCGGTAGACAATCCGGCAAAGAAAGTAAGTCCGAGCGCAAAGAGAATGTTTCCTGCTTCCATTCTTCCTCCTTGTTTTATATCAGAGTTTCATCGACCAAATATATCAATTTATCGACTATTTTCAAGCGACCTTGTGCATTTATTCCGGGGAGACCAGATATTCTTTGCCGAAGCCGATAAGGTCTTCCCTGCCCGCTTTTTTCAGCGCCCGGCGCACAATTTCCCTGTTGCGGGGCTTGTGGAAGTGGACTAAGGCCCGCTGCATTTCCCGTTCTTCCCTGCTCCGGGGAACGTAGACCGGCTTCATCGTCCGCGGATCGAGCCCGGCGGCATACATGCAGGTGGAGACCGTTCCCGGTGTGGGCAGAAATTCCTGTACCTGGTCGGGGATAAAACCGTAGGATTTGAGGAATAGTGCCAGCTCGATCGCCTCGTCGAGGCCGGTTCCGGGGTGGGCGGTGATGAAGTAGGGGATGAGGTACTGTTTCTTACCGGCCCGGCTGCTCTTGGCGTGAAATACCTTCGCGAACTCGGAGAAACTTTCGATCGGGGGCTTACCCATGGCCTCGAGGACCTTTCGCGAGGCGTGCTCCGGGGCCACCTTGAGCTGCCCGCTTACATGATGCCGGACGAGATCGTCGAAGAAACCCTCATCACGGTCTTCGAGGAGGTAGTCGTACCGGATACCCGAACGGATGAAAACTTTTTTGATCCCCGGCAGGACGCGGAGCTTTTCGAGGAGTTCCCTAAGGTCGCCGTGGTCCGCGGCGAGAGCAGAACAGGGCTCGGGATACAGGCACTGCTTATCGGGACAGCAGCCTCGGGCGGCCTGCCGTGTGCATGAGGCAACCCGGAAGTTGGCGGTGGGCCCTCCCACGTCGTGAATGATTCCTTTGAAATCCGGGTCCCGGGTAAAGGAGCGGGCCTCGGCGAGGATCGATTCGTGACTCCGGGAGGTGACGATCCGTCCCTGATGAAGACCCAGGGCGCAGAAAGAACATCCGCCGAAACATCCCCGGGAGGAGGTTATGCTGAAACGGACCTCCTCGAGGGCCGGGACCCCCCCGGCCGAGTCGTACCGGGGGTGCGACCTCCGGGTAAAGGGAAGGGCGTAGACCCGGTCGAGCTCCTCGGTGGTGAGGGGGAGTGACGGGGGTGCCTGAACTACGTACCAGCCGCCGTACCGCTCGGCTAAGGTCCGGCCGGAAAAGGGGTCTTGGTTTTCGAGGCGTATCCGGGTGCTCTCGGCGAAGGCCTGCCCGTTCCCGGCTGCCTCCTCGAAAGGCGGAAGCTCGAGGGCCGAAGACGGGTCTCGGCTCTTCCACACGGTGCCGGGTATTCCGGTAATCCCGGATGCGGGAGCTCCGCCTCGAAGCCTCTCCGCGATTTCGGCGAGGGGGCGCTCTCCCATCCCGTAGACGAGGATGTCCGCCTTTGCATCGAGGAGGATCGACCGGCGGATCGAGTCGGACCAGTAGTCGTAGTGGCTGAGGCGCCTCAAAGAGGGCTCGATGCCCCCAAGGATAACCGGAACCCCCTTGTAGGCCTGTTTCGCCCGGGAGGTGTAGGTGATTACTGCCCTGTCGGGACGCAGGCCGGAGGCGCCGCCGGGTGAGTAGGCGTCGTTTTTCCGCCGTTTTTTCGAGGAGGTGTAGTGGTTGACCATGGAATCGAGGTTCCCCGCGGTCACGAGAAAGGCGAGGCCGGGGCGCTCGAGAACTCGGAAGGACTCGACATCGGTCCAGTCGGGCTGAGGAATAATACCGACACGGTACCCGAGAGATTCGAGATGTCTTCCTATTATCGCCGCTCCGAAGGAAGGGTGGTCTACGTAGGCATCCCCTGAAATGATTATGAAGTCGCATATCTCCCATCCGCGGGCGGACATATCGTCCCGGGAGATCGGCAAGAAGGTATTCATGATCAATCCACTCTATTTCCGCTTTCCGATAAAGTCAATCGATCCTGTAGCCGGCTGAATCTAGGCGTCGCTCTTCGCCTGTACCCTCTCTAAGGCCCACTGAGTGTACTTCCGTATACGCTTGTCCGGATCGTTTTTGAGCTCGTCCAAGATTTCCTTTCCGCTCTTGGAAGCAAGCCGCTCGAGGGCCTTGGTAACCATAACCCGGACATCGTCGTTCGGGTCCCGGGAGGCTAGAACCACCCCCCGGAAGGCCGAGGTCGTGCCGATAAGGGAAAGAACTTCGGCGGCGCCTTTGCGCACCTCCGGGTCCCGGTGGTTGAGCCTGCGTACGAGGTGTTCGACATACCCGGTCTGTTCGAGGATGTAGGAGATGTGGGGCATGAGCGAGGAAATCTCCTCTTTGAGGAGCTCCACGAGGGGCGGCTCCGCTGCCTCGCCCATACGGCGGAAGGTGTCGGTTAGGGCGTCCCTCACCTCCGGGTCGGCATCCTTCAGATGAACGATCAGCTTTTTGATTTGTTTGGTGTCTCTCTTGAGGGCTAAGGCGTCTTTCGCGGCTTCAGGGAGCTCTTCCGGGCGATCCTTGAGGAATTCGATGAGGACATCCACCGACTTGACCTCTTCGGATCGGCCGAGCCCGTCTACGGCCGCGAGCTTGACCGATTCCACCTCGTTTTCGTCGGCAAGAATTTCTGAGAAGTCATCCAGAATCGATGAACCGCCCTTCGAGGCCAGTGCCCGGGCAGCTTCCACACGCACCCGTTCCACCGGATCCCGGAGCAGGTCGAGGGATCCCTTGATCGACCGCTGATCGCCGTATTCCAGAAGCGCCCAGACCGAGGCCCTGCGCACCTCCGGGTCGGCGTCATCCACCGCCTCGCGGATGGGTTTGAGAAAATCTTTGATCCCGGTAGAGGGAATCGCGGATATGAGGGCGGCCCGGACCTTGCCGTCGTCTTTTTCGATGAGATCGAGAACCCGCTCTACGAAGAGATCTCCGGCATAACCGTGGAGATGCCGGGAAAAGTCCCTTGCCTCACTGAAAGGAAGGACCGGCATGTGCTCGAGGATGAACTGCATGCAGTAAGTGAGCTTGAGCTTCCCTAAGAGGAGCAGGGCTGAAATCCTCACCGAGTGGGGATACTCCGCCCGGCTGGACCTCAATATTTCGAAGAGCTCATCGATGTAGAAGGAAGGTTCGATCCGGGTAAAGGCCTCGTGGAGCTTTTCCCTCTCCTCGAAATCGGGATCGATGAGGAGGGTTTTGAGTGCCGGCACCACATTCCGCTCGCACGCCGCGGGCAGATTTTCGAGGAAGAGGGCTGCCTCCTCCCTCCTGTACCGCCTTTTGAGGAGCTCGGAGGCCGTCTGATGTACCGCCCCGGGACTGCAGCGGAGGCGAACGCACCGCAGGGTGAGCTCCAAGAGATCCCGATGGTCCGGCTCGTCGATTTTCATGGAAAAGACCCTACCGACAAGAGCATCGAGGAGCTCGGAATCTCCCTTATCGCACAGGATGTTCATGGCTATGGAGAGGGACGCCGGATTATTGCTGGAGCGTACCGCCCGGAGGAATCCGAGGACGTTTACCTCGGCGGTTTTTTTCAGGAGCCCGAGGTTGCGCTCGAGCTGGGTACGGTCCTCGAAGGACACATCGAGGATCAACCCATCGAGCCTTCCGGTCTTTTCGAGGAACTGGGCTGCGGTAAATCTCAGATCGAGGTTCTTGTTTCCGAGAAACGAGAGGGCGAGGTTGATATCTTCCGCCGAAGAGGGATCGAGCTGTTCGAGCATGTGAAGCGCCTGTTCGGTGGAGAGCTTTTTATAATCGATCTCGTATCTGTCGAGGTACTCCGCGGAGATCCTTTCTTTCGCGGCTCTGCGGTTCTCATAGGCGGGGTCATCGGTGAGATATGATACGAGGGTCGAATAGAACTCGTCGTGTTCGGCCTCGTCTTCGGGGACGAACTCTTCTATCAGGGTCAGCCGAACGAGGGTATGGGGGTCGTGAAACATTTCCCTCACGGTTCGTTTGGAGCGCTCATCCGGGTCGTTGAGGAGGATCTTTACCGCCATGTACCTGGCGGGCCATTCCGGATCTCCGGTCATCTCCCGGATCCTGTCCATATGGTCCGAGAAGAAAGCGTAAGCACGCCTTCCGTCGAATTCTTCCCCCCGTCCGGAGAGAGCGAGCCGTCGATAGACGAACATGTCCTCGCTCTTCTCGAGCCAGGAGAGGAGCATCTTAGCGATAGACTTTCTCTTGAGGGCGACTCGAAAGGCGGTAAAGAGTCCCGTATCGGGAATGAACTCGAGAATCCTTTTAAGCTTACGCCTGGAGGGATACTCGTAGAAGCGCTCGATCCACAGCTCGTCGATACCGGTCGTCCGCAACACCTCAGGACCCTTTTGCCGGACGACACGTTCGATGGTAGGAGAGCGGTGTGAGAGGGCTCTCGGCGAGTACCGTTCCCTGAGTTCCCGGGCGGTCTCCTCATCTTCGGCGGCCTTCTCCAGCATACGCCGGAAGCGTCGGCGTGAGATCAGGAACCACACGAGGAGACCTATTAATACGGCTATACCCGCCGGAATAGCGATCAAGACCGGCAATGAAAGACCTTGAAAGAAACCTGTTATGGCTTCCAGACTCATCATCTTCCTCCAACTATTTTATTGAGCGGTCGGCTCCGAAGAGCTCAGCACACCCGGTTGAGTACTTTGAATATGTGAATGGGTTTCGACTTTCCCTTTACCTGGACCGGTTTTCTTTCTTCCAGTTTGAATCGATCACCGAGGAGGTCCCGGGTAACCTCGGTTATAATGACTTCGCCCCGACCGGCCACGCCCTCGAGCCGGGCGGCAACGTTGACGGTGTCTCCGATTACCGAGTAATCCATCCGCTGTTTGCTGCCTAAGTTTCCCGCAACCAGATCGCCGGTGTGGATTCCGATGCCCACACTCAGCTCGGAGGCTTTGCCTTTAAAAAAGGATCTTTTATTCGAGCGAATGAGCTCCTGGAGCTCCACGGCGCTGCACACCGCCGCGACCGCGTCCTCCTCCTCGGAGTAGAGGGGAACTCCCCAGGCGGCCATAATCGCGTCGCCTATGAACTTGTCGATGTATCCGCGGTTTTTAATGATGATCTCCACCGCCTCGGAAAAGTACTCGTTCAGGACCTCGATGATGTACTCGGGAGACTTGCTCTCGGAAAAGGTGGTGTAGCCGCGGATATCGGCGAAAAAGATAGTCGCCCTCTTTTTATCTCCTCCGAGTTTGACCAGTTCTGGCCGTTCTGTGAGGGTTTGTACCAGATCGGCGGACAAGTACCGGCTGAACATGTCCTTGATGATCCGGCGATCTTCCACCACCATCTCCATTTCTTCCTGAAGCTGTTTCTCCCGGGTTTGATCGGTGAAGAGGAGGGTAAGACCCTCCTTTTTTCCCCGTTTTCCCCGCAGGGGGGATACATTGAGGGAAAAATCGATTTCGTCTTTCGGGTCGGGTAATTTGATAATTCCCTGCAGTCCGAGCCTTTCTTTTCCGTCCTTGTCCGCATTTTGGATGGTCGTAAGGATCCTCTTGCCGAGCCGGCCCTTGAAAACCTGGTCGAAGGGCTTTCCGAGGATCTCCTCGTCGAAACCGAGTTCTTCCGCTGCGGCGCGGTTGAAGTAGTGGATGCCGCCGTCTTCGTCGGTTGTGATCAGGAGATCGGTCATCGATGAAAAGACGTTCTCCTGGTACCGTTCGAGCTCTTCGATGTACGTGAACTGCCGCTGGAGCTCCCGGTAGAGCTTGCCGTTGTGGAGCATTCCCCCGGCCAATTTGGTAAGAGAATCGAGGAACAGGAACCGGTCCCGGGTGTAGTATCCGGGGCGGTGAGATTGGAGATACAGGATCCCGATCTTTCCCGTCGTGGTCATAAGGGGAAGAACGATAGCGCTCCGCATAGCGGGATGGAGGAAGGCGTCGGAAAAGAAAATCCGGTCGGTATCGTGGAGAACGAGGGTCTCACGACACTCCTCGAGGAACTCTATCGTCTCGCTGTCCCGCGGAAGGGTCGAGGAAACTTCGTAATCTCCCCGCTGGTAGACATTACGCAGCGTTGGCCCGGGATCTTCGAGGTCGGAGAACGCGTAGAGGACGGCTAAGTCCGAGCGGGATATATCGAGGCTCTGCTCCACCAAAATGGAGATCTGGGAGTTATACCTGCTTTCCCCCGAGAGGAGGGAACTGGCCCGTACGAGCTCGCCGAAAACATGGGCATCCGTGGACATTATGCCTCATAGCATAAGCCTGTTGATTTGAAAAAACAACACATTATTTTTTTTCGAGTCCCCAAGGCCGCAGGAGGCCAAAATCCCTCGAATAGTTTAGAATTCCTCTTTTTCGGTTCCGTCGGTGTTCAGTTTCGTCAAGCCGAACTGGAGCGTTGCCGTCCGTTCGACGGCGGAAAGGGCCTCGTCCGGGATTCGGAGGGTGGTCCTCTTTTTCGCCGGATCCCAGGATCGGAGAATGCCTAAGGCAAGGAGAAAGCGTTCTCCATCGAGGATTCCTGTCACCTGTCCTCGATATACCCGATCATCTTGCTCAGGGGCAGGTACGAAACCGTGGAGGCCGAGCCTCGCGAGATCCACCTCCACGTTCCGGGAGGTCGCGAAATACTCGGTAAGTCTTCCTTCCCGGTACCGGCGTCGTTCCTCCCGGGAACGCTCCCGAGAGGAGGAAGAAACGGAAAGACGCCGTACGATAGGGGAAGAACTATCGAAATTCGACAGGATGGAATCGAGGCCCCCGCCGTCTTCCGGTATGAGGGCGAGGATCATATCCGGATCAAGCATATCGATAATGTTGAACTGAAACTCCGCGGCCATGGCCCCGGTGACGAATCCGGAGCTGTCGACGATTATTTTTTCTACCCTCGAATCAAGCGCCTTTCGGTGGAGCCGGATGATTCCGTCGGCGGACTGCAGGAGGTGCTTGACCGGACTCGTCGAGCCGACGAACTTGGACGTAATGCCCTCGCCGGTCAAGAGCTTGGGTATGGAGAAAGGAAACCGGCTTGTGCGGAGGGCGACAGTCAGGGGTACCGCCGCGGTCGATTGCCCGCAGTCGCAGTCGAGATAGGCGGCACGGTCCCTGTCGAGGAGAGTATCGTAGAGGTAGAGGCTCAATGAAGTCTTGCCGGAAGCGGGTACGCCGAGGATGTAAACCGTTCGTATCCTTTTGCTTTCCGCGATCTCCGAGGCCGCTTCCTTCCATTCCGGTTCGGGATCTATTTCATTTAAGAGCCTATCCATTCGCGTCCTTGAGCTTTTGTGAACACTTCGCGGTCGCCTTGATACTTTTTCCCGAACACCCTACTATGCGCGAAATGAAAAGAGGCCTCCTCCTGTTAGTAGTATCGTGTATATCGGTTTTCTCTGTCCAGGCGGAGGTGATCCGCCTTACCGGGAATATCACCTCCCGGGACTTGAATCGTGCCCTCGAGTATTTAGTGGATGAAGAAGGAGCCCTCCATCCGGCTGAGGCGTACGCTGAGCGCGATGAGTTCGAACCCTTTCCCCGGCGATCGGTACAAATTCCCCGGGACGGGGTCGTGTGGCTGCTCCTCGAGGTGGAGAATAGGGGAGAATCTTCCCGGTGGATACTAGAGAACTCGATGAATGTCGAGCTCATGGAGCTCTTTCTCCGGGAAGAGGGGGAGTGGCGATTAAAGCAGAGGACCGGCAATATGGTTCCCTTTGCTCAGCGGGAGCTCGAGACCCGGAATCCGGTTTTCGAGCTCCGTCTCGAAAAAAATCAGCGCCGGGACATTCTCATACGGCTTACCGATTTTCAGTCCGCGAGCGTTCGGTTGAAGATCGAAGGAGCGGAAAGCTTCGCCGTCGAGTACAATCGCAGAACCCTCCTCCTCGGACTCGTCTTCGGGTTTTTCGCGGCCCTCATCGTGTATAACCTGATCGTATACAGCATGAACCGGGAGAGGGTCTATCTCATATATTCTCTGTATATGACCGCCTTCTTCTTCAATCAGCTTGCCCAGGAGCGGCTGTTTTCCCAGTTCATAGAACCGAACCAGCCTTATGGGTTCAGATGGTTTATTCTCTTCGGCGGACTGACCGCAGCCTTGGGGATCGAGTTCATCCGCCGGTTTATCGAAACGAAGCGGCGGATGCCCCGGATCGATCTCGGTATGCGGATAAACCGAAATCTGTGTATCCTTCTTGCGTTATCCGGTATTTTCTACGCGGGGCCGGTTTCAGCGGATATTCTGAATATCTTGAGTCTCTCGGCGATGGCCCTCATTATTACCGCACTAATTCTCCGTCTCCAACGGGGCGACATGCTTGCTCTGGTGTGCTTGTCCGGGTCCTTGGTGTATCTCGCGGGAACGGCGGCGGAGATAATCGTTACCCTCGCGCCGGTCCAGGTAACACCTTTCGTATTGAACGCCCAGCTCTATGGCGCTCTTGCACAGGCGCTTTTTCTGGGCTTTGCCCTGGGAGGGAAATCTTACCGTCTCCGGAAAGAGTATAACCGTATGCAGAGGCGCTTTCAGGATGAGCTGGAGAGTAAGGTCCTGGACCGGACGCGGGAGCTCGAAAAGGCCAATAGGAAACTCGAGGAGGCCGCGGTGACCGATGCCCTGACCGGTCTCTATAATAGGACCGAGTTGGGCCGGCGCGCCTCTGGAAAAGCTCATCCAATCCGCCGACGCCGCTTTGCTGAGCTCCAAGGAGAAGGGAAAGAACCGGATCTCGATAAAGTGATCCCGGGTTTTTTTACTCTCTGCCCCTCTTCAAACCGTTTGCAACGGCCTGACGGAAGGCCTTGGTGTTAACGGTGGCCCCTCCGACGACATCGATGTCGGTGGATTGCCGTTCCTCCACGGCCGCGCTGGCCTCCGCGAAAAATTCCCTGCTCATCTTGTCCGAAGGCACGTTTAAAGGCTCGACTTCTATAATCTTTCGGTTGGAGACGGTCACCTCCACTGAGTAATCCCACCGGGCCTTCTTGAACCGGCCGGTATAGGTACCGTCGGAAATATCGGCAAGCTCGACTGTCTCTATATTCATCTTTTTAATGGAGCCCATCCCCGCCGAGGCGGCGATAAGCATGATAAGTCCGAGTCCGATTATCGATCCGATAATGATGAGGGGTATTTTTACCGCTTTTTTCAACTTTTTCTCCTGAGGTAGTCAAATTTGAGAGTAACGGTTTCAGATCTTGGAGCGGACGAAGAGTTTATTGTACCGTTTTCGGTGAGTGTTGCTCGTAAAGTCGGTCAAGCTGTAGGCGAAATCCTCGAAAAACATCCTGTTGAATCTTCCCGCGTCGGTTTCCTCTTTGAGGATCTCCAATGCCTTGATGGGAAGGAGAGATGAGCGGTACGGTCGCTCATCGTTGGTTATCGCCTCGTAACAGTCGATGATGCTCAAGATCTGGCCGATTTCGGAGATGGTCACAGTCCCCGAGGGATATCCGCTTCCGTCGAGCTTTTCGTGATGCTCGATGGCCCCTATAGCCGCGGAGGCGACGACCGAGCCGTACTCCTCGAGGATCTCCCGGCCGATCTCGGGATGCTTTTTGATGATTTCGAACTCTTCGCTGGTCAGGCCCTTTGTGGAGGTGAGAATTTCCGGGGGGGTCTCGGTTTTTCCGACATCATGGAGAAGGGCGCTCAAGCCGAACTGAATGGTCTCTTCTTTGCTGCGGCCGGTGTAGAAACAGTATCCCACGGTCAGGGCCATGACGTTTATCGAATGAATCGTGGTGGTGTAGTCGGTATGGGACATCCGGGCGAGGTTCTTGATGATCTCAGGCTGTTTTGAATACCCCTCGACGATAGCCCCCATCGTTTCCGGAACTACGGTGAGGCTTCCCGCCCTCGGTTCGGCAAAGGTTTCGTCAACGATGTTGATAAGCTCTTCTTTGACTTTCGAAGCGCCCTCTTTCATAATGTTCGCCGTCAGCTGCAGGCTGAATCCGTGCTGAGCTTCACGGAGGGCTTTGAGCTTGTCTTCGGGTTTCACATAAAGGGCGCCGAGATACGGCTTCTGCTGGAGGCTTAGATCTGAGAAGTTCATCCCCGTCGGCTTGTAAAGAACAATCTTCCCGTAGGGGTTTTTGTAGTAGAGTTCGATGTTGTCGTAATACTTCAGGTTCGATCGTCGAACCGGCACCCAGTTTTCTTTTTTCACCGTATTATCCGATAAAATTTCTTTTAGTCATAAGATTATAAAGTAAGGATGAGTGAAATGCAAACGATGTTAAAAAAAGTTCGAAAAATTAACCGAATACTCATTCCGGGGGATCTATGAGAGTACAGAGGATTTACGACAATCCAGGAAGTGTATTGGTAACTGATTCTTTCATGCTACTCTCCTGTGCAATGCAGGGTGAAATGAAGATGAGGAGTAGGCCCACGAACAGTCCGAGCAAAAGGCCGGGTGCGTGTTTAGCCAAGAACGTCTACTCCCAAAAATCGGAGGCTATCTCGATGAGGTTGCCTTCCGGATCGGCGACCATCGCCGAGCGCATCTTCCAGGGCTCATCCCGGGGCCCATAGATCGGCTGAGCACCGGCACCGGTCCAAGCCTCGAAGGTGGCGTCAACATGCTCCGGGGCGCCTACGTTGACGGCAAGCTCAAAGGTTCCATTGATCCCCGAGGGAAAAGAGGGCTTCGTCCCGAGAAGCTCAGGAAGCTTCGCACGCTCATACATGGCAAAGCGGATTCCCTCGTGGTGGAACTCGGCGTAGGGACCGGTTCCGTCCCAGTCGATGGCGATACCGACGACATCCCTGTAGAATCCGACCATGGTGTTCAGGTCGCCCGCGAATAATCCGATCATATCGAGTTTCATCATACCCCCTCAGCTGCGGTAGTGTGCGGCCGGCTGCACCGACTGATCGTCCTTCGAAGGATTATAACCGCGAACAGCTTCTACGACCAGAGTGGTGATATCCGGATATATCCCGCGGAAAGTGTGTTTTGTCCGGAAAATGATCAGATTCCGGTCCGTATTAACCCGAGGAACGAATCGCCTCGAAAATCGCTTCTAAGATCCCCGTCTGATCGATTATGGACAGATTGCTCAGCACGACAACGGTCAGACGGCGGTCTCGGTTGTGCACGGCGATGCCCGAATATCCGGGGATGGTTCCGGTATGGCCGATCCATGTACTCCCGCCGATTTCGAGCCTTCGAACCCCCAAGCCGTAGCCGGTCTGGGAGGGGACATCGGGGTCTGAGGTGTCGATAAAGGTAAGCATTTGCGAGAGGCCGGCATCGCTGAGTATCTTTCCGGTGAACAAAGAATGGACGAACCGGGCCGTATCTGCGGATGTGCTTACAACTCCCCCGGCGGAGAAGGCGCCTGTTTCGAGGGAAGATCGAAAGCCGCTCAAGTTCCTCCGTCCGAGGTGGAAGATCGACATGTCGTAGCCGTTGGCCAACGGAACATCGTCGGGATAGTCGAGGTAGTGGGTCCGAAACAAGTTCAATTCGTCTTCCATGAGATCGGAGAGGAGAGCGGAGTAGGAGGAGCCGGTCACGCTTTCGAGGATGACGCCGAGAAGCAGGTAGTTGGAGTTGGAATACTCGTGCCGCGTCCCGGGGGAAAACAGAAGAGATTCTCCCTCGAGGACCTCCGTCAGCTCCGCCGGGCGCCACCCCTTTCGGGGAAGGGCTAAGTACCTCAAGAGAAACCCGGTGTCTTCGGTGTAGCTCGGTATACCGCTGGTATGATTGAGGAGCATTCGTACCGAGACTTCGTCGCCGTAGGGTAGATCAATCCAGCGGGAAATCGGATCGTCTAAAGATAAGAGAGTGCCCCCGATCGTGGGGATAGAAAATCTCCAATTGGCCGTGATAGCTATAATTACTAAGCCTACACTGTTTTAATAAAGTCACGTCCAGCTAATACCCTGAGCACACGTGTTTTAGACCAATTCCATCCCCACGATCGGGGGCACTTTCAAAACTTTTGGGTGTTCTGATAAAAAATTTTGCAGCTTTCACAATCTCTCCTGCCCCTATATATTATAATGATTGAATTATTTTATCGATAAGGAGTGGTGCATGGATTTTCGGGTTTCTTCGAGTTACTTCAAGGTGGAAATCGACGGAATGGATTGTTCGGATATCCACTTCGTGCGCGGGTTGGATCTTTTTACTGCGGATAGTGAGCGGTATCAGCGGAACTACAACAAGACCTATACTACGGAAATGGAGATACACAGGCCGTTTACCGATCTCGGATTCTTCGACTGGATTAATAGGAACAAAACGGCCGAAAAAGCGGAAAAGAAAAACGGTTCCCTTAGTTTTATCACCGAGGAAGGCACGCCGATTATTACCATCAAGCTCGAAGGGATTTTTCCCATTGAATGGCACGGCCCTCAGCTGGAGAAAGCGAGAAACTAGGGGCAGCAGGATTCCCTGGAAGAGATAGTCCTCGCGGTGGAGCGGGTGTCCAGGGCCGAGTAAACCTCGAATCGCCGGTTCGAAGCGACGGAATGCCTCCATAGGCCCGATAATTTAAATCAAGAAGACATAATTGAATAAAGAAATACTCGTTTCCCGGGCGGAGGAATTCCTCGAAAAGCTCTGCGCCGTCGAGCCGAACAGAAGGACCGGGTCGCCGGGGAACCGGGAAGCTGGCCGATTCGTAGCCGAAAGACTGCGCGGTTTAGGATTAGAGGTAGAAACACCGTCATTCGAGTGTCTCGATTATATCGCGAAAGGCGCCGAACTGTCTTTGGGGGATGAAGTATTTCCCGTGTACGGAAGCCCCTACTCCCCGGGGTGCGATGTCGAGGCGGAGCTCTTATGTGTCGAAACCGTCCGGCGGCTCGAAGAGTGTGAGTGCCGGGGCAAGTTGCTCCTTCTGAAAGGAGAAATCGCGGCGGAGCAGCTCATGCCGAAGAACTTTCCCTTCTACAACCCCGAGGAGCACAGACGCATCTACGGGCTTCTCGAGGAGAAGCGGCCGGCCGCGGTCATTACCGCTACACGGAAGAATCCCGAGGCGGTGGGGGCG
>CAZXMO010000023.1:0-42102 GCA_964641125.1 uncultured Spirochaetales bacterium | reverse complement strand
TCTCCGGTTCCCGGAAGAAGGAGGTGACCCCTATCAAAAGCTCCGAAAAGAGGGAATCGAGTTCGTCGTCGTAGTGGCGGAGGATACGGATGTACTCCTCCTTCGATGCCACCTGGTTGATGTGCATCCGCCGCCTGATTCTTCTTAAGAGGGTGTTCTTCTTGTAGTATCTGAAGTCATGGCCGTTTTTCTCTTTCAGCAGGGTATAGATCTTCGACAGCCAGTGGTCGCCGTCCCGGAATTCCTCCTCAGCCTCCTCGGGGGCGGGGGGTATACCGGGGGGACTTTCCATGAGCTGGACGAGCTTCTCCGGTATCTCCTTCGGGCTCAGGACATAGTCGACGAGTCCGGTCTTGACCGCGCTTTGGGGCATTCCCGTAAACTTGGCCGACTCTTCCGACTGGGCGATGATGATCCCGTTATGGCCGTTTATCTCCTTGATCCCCATGCTCCCGTCGGTCCCCGTTCCCGAGAGGACGATCCCCACCGCCCGGTCTTCCATCTCCCCGGCTAGACTACGGAAGAAGACGTCGATGGGGTGGATCCTGGAATCCCGGTCCGACAGGTCGAAGAGCTGAAGCTCGTCGCCTAAGAGCCGGAGCTCCCTCTGCGGGGGGGCCACGTACACCCGGTTCGCCCGGATTGCCATCCCGTCTTCCACGGTGGCGACTTCGAGCCCGGTTTGCCGGGCGATGATATCGGTCAACAGCTGTTCATCGGTCTTCTGCTGATGGAGCATTACCACGAAGGCCATATCCGGCGATTCCGGCACCGCCTTGAAAAATTCCTTCAGCGCCTCGACTCCCCCCGCGGAAGCCCCTATCCCGACCACGAAGAACGCGTCGGTCTTTTCTTCCTTTTCTTCCTTTTCAGCGATTGTCGTCTCTCTCCCTCGTGCGTTTCCCGCCCGGCGGCACGGTTCGTATTCTGACTCTATTATACTGTTTATCAGGCGGGGAGTAAAACATTCTTAATGCCCCAAAGCTTGGGGGCTCTAGAAAATTTATTCATAGTGAGTCCACATGCGAAGTATCTTGACGATCTTCCTGTCCTCGAGTACTTGATACACTATTCGATGTCGGATATTGATCCTCCGCGAAAATGAGCCGGTCAGATCTCCGAGCAGCCTTTCATATGGTGGATAGGGAGTGAAGGGGTCTTTTTTTAATATTTCTAGAATATTTTCCGCATTGCTCTTTAAGTTGGAGCTCGATAGTTTTTTGGCGTCCTTTTGTGCTTGTTTGGTGTAAACTAATGTATACTTCCTTACCATTCCAGTTCTTCAGAGCATTCATCGATTTCGGTTTTCATTCCCTCTTGTATCGATTCTTTCATTCCCGGAAGGGATGATAAATACAGAGTCTCTTCGATATTTCCCCAATCCTCTTCACTGATCATTACCGCCGACCCCTTTTTCCCGGTTATATGGACCGGCTCGTGAGAGTCGATAACCCGCTGCACGAGCTTATAGAGTTCTTTCCGTGCGTTTGTAATGTTTATGGTTTTCATAATGATTCTTCTCCGTACGTTTACCCGTACTTTAACTATAGCCATTCTCATACTCTCGGTCAATGAAAATACGTCCTCAATACACATCCTCGTGTTTACCTACGTTAATAGGGATAATCTTTTTCTCCCGGATGTAGAAATCGATAGTTATCCGGTATGTCACATTGATGGACACACTATAATAATCCGAGAGTTTTCCTTCGAGTTTATGCAACCGCAGGGAAGGATGGCCGGGATTGAGCTCCAGTAATTGTAAGGTCTTCCGGTATTGAGTCAGGAGTTCCGGATGTTTTCGGGCGAACTTCTTTGCCCGTTTGATGTAGCTTTCGGTGAATACAATCTTATACACCGGTTATTCTCTTGATGTGGTCCTCGATCGATTCTTCGATGATTCTTCCTTTCTCGATGTCTTCGATTGATTCACGAATTGCCGATTCCAACTCGAAATCCCTCAGCTGCGCGTATTCTTCGATAGGGAGAACTACGTATTTGCTTTTTCCCCGCACGGTGATTATAACTTCACCATCTTCGGGTGAGGACATTTCATCGATTGCCGAGACTCCCTTTGTTTTCAATTCATTTGCCGTGATCTTCTTTATCATGGTTTATCTCCCTAGAAAGAGTACTATTAAACGTATTATTTAACAAGATCTTCAGGGTGCTGTTTTTTGTATTGCTGAATTCCCCTGCTGTGTCCCGCCGCCTTGACCGGGGAGGGGGCCGTCTGTAGGATGTTTCCATGGAAACCCGGAAATCCCGAAGCGGCCGAGCAGGGAGGCGCGGCCCTGCACCCCTCGACGGGGCGGTGGGACTCGCCTTCTTCACATACGCCGTAAGCGCGATTGTTACCCCCGTCTCTCTGGTTATCATATCCCGGGAGCTCGCCTTCTCCCTTTCCGCGGGGGGCGGACTCGAGATCATGCGGAGTATCCTGATCGTCGTGGTCCTCCTGGCGAGCGGGTTCGCCGCGGCGAGGTGGGGTAAGGAGCGCAGTCTGGGGTTAAGCGGCCTCGTCGTCGGCGCGGGGTACATCGTGTACTCGGCCGCTCCGGGTTACGGCGCGGTCCTCGCCGCGGCGGCGCTTATCGGCGCGGGAAGCGGGATGTGGGAGGGGCTCCTCAATCCCCTGGTTCAAGAGCTCCACCCGGTCGACTCCGGGCGTTACCTAAATCTGATCGGTTCCCTCTATTCGGGGGGAGTACTGATTACCGTCCTGTTGAGCGGCGAGCTCCTGACCCGGGCGGTCTCCTGGCGGCTCATCGTGCTTGGGGTCGGATTTTTGAGCATTCTCTGCGGGATACTCTTCTTCGTCTTCGATCGAGGGAGGGAGGATAGAGGACGGGCTGAAAGCGCCCCCGCGGCGGGGGGAGTTCTGGTCTCGGTCCTCCGGTCCAAGACCGAAGTACTTAAGCATCCCCGGTTCTGGATCTTCTTTCCCCTGATGTTCCTAGCCGGCGGTACCGAGGGGGGACTTACCTACTGGAGCGCGAGCTACATCCAGCTCCATTTCGGCGGGCTCCCTCGAATGGGCGGGGTGGGGACCGCCCTCTTTGCCGCGGGGATGATGATAGGCCGTTTTTGTGCCGGGTGGTTCGTGCGGCAGCACCGGATCTGGCATCTTTTACTAGGGGCGGCCGCTTTCGGCGCGGCGGTTACGGCAATGGTGCCCTTCGCGGCGAGGCAGTACACCTTTTTCGCGGTACTATTTTTAGCGGGCCTCTCGGTGGCGAGCTTCTGGCCGAGTATTCAGTCCTATTCGGCGGACCGGATACCCCTCGATCCGACGGCATTATTCATCCTATTGTCCGTCGGCGGAGTCCCGGGCTACGGGGCGGTGGCGTGGATCATGGGGATCGTCGGGGACCGGTACGGCTTGACGACAAGCTTTATCATGGTGCCGATCCTTTTTGCGGCGCTCGCGGTGCTGCTGGTCATTGAAAGAATGTGGAAACCGGCCCGAAACTAAAGAGGGAGGAATTAATCCCCCTCCACCCGGTGGACCTTCATCACGTTGGTCCCGCCGGAGCTTCCCATGGGGATTCCCGCGGATATAACGATGGTATCACCCTCTTCGACGTAGCCGATTTCCTTCAGATGCTCCTCGGTATTTTCCACGGTTTCCAGAAAATCCTCCTGAAAGACGGGTAAGAGGATGCTCTCCACGCCCCACACAAGAGAAAGCTGATTGTGGGTGGAGACGTAGGGGGTGACGGCCAAGATCGGAGTGGGGGGGCGCTGCTGGGAGATGAGCCGGGCTGTTACTCCCGACATGGTATGGGCCACGATCCACCGGGCCCCGAGGTTCTCCGCGGAGGAGCAGGACGACTGGGCCACCACCATCGACTCGGAGTACCGCTCGTGTTCGTACTCTTTGAGACCCCACCCCAGGTCGAGGCCTAGGTTTTGCTCGACCTGGTAGGCGATCCTCCGCATAGTCTTCACTACCGAAACGGGATTCCTTCCTACCGCGGTTTCGCCTGAGAGCATGACCGCGTCGGAGCCGTCGTAGATAGCGTTGGCTACATCGGTCACCTCCGCCCGGGTGGGCGAGGGGGTGCGGATCATGCTGTCGAGCATCTGGGTTGCGGTAATCACCATCTTGCCCCGCCGGTTCGCCTCCCGGATGATCCGCTTCTGATAAACCGGGATCATGGTGAGCTCCGTCTCCAATCCTAAATCCCCCCGGGCCACCATAACCCCGTCGGCTATTTGGAGGATCCCGTCCAGGTTGTCCAGGGCGGCCCCCCGCTCGAGCTTGGCGATAATCGCGGGGGGAGATTCTCCCGAGGCTTTTCCCCCCGGCTTCGCCACTTGACTCTCGTCACTCCGCCGGTCGAGGAGCCGGTCGATCTCGTCCTTGAGGGCGAGGACGTCGTCCGCCGTCTGGACGAAGCTCAGGGCCACGAAATCGACCCCCAGCTCGATGCCGAAGCGGAGGTCTTCGAGGTCGTCGGACGTCGGCGCATGCTCCCCGAGGGTCACATCGGGGAAATTGACCCCCTTGTGACTCAACAGGAGCCCCCCGAAGGAGACCCGGCACTCCAACCCTTTCTTGGTGCGCCGCTCCACCTTCGCTTCGATCAACCCGTCGTCCATGAGGATGCGGCTTCCCTCGGGGATGTCGGTCAAAAGCCGGGAGTACTGAACGGGGACGACGGGGGGCTTAGGAGTCCCCCCGGCGGCGCCTCCGGCCGGGGTGTCCCCTCCGTCGGGGATGAGAACTACCTTCCCTCCGGTCTCCAAGGTCACTCCAGTAGCGGGGAGATCACCGGTGCGTATCTTCGGGCCGCTCAAGTCCTGGAGAATCCCTAAGGAACGGCCGGTCTCCTCTCCGAGATTCTTGAGGATCTCTACCCGCTCACGGTGTTCGTCGTAGCTCCCGTGGGAAAAGTTGAGCCTGGCAACGTCCATACCCGCATCGAACATCCCCCGGATAACAGCCGGATCGGAGGATGCTGGCCCTAGGGTGCAGACTATCTTCGTTTTGGTGTGCATTGTATACCTCGCTGCGGCCCGGAAGGATCGCACTATAAAGAGTAGGAATAGCCTGGACGGGAGTCAAGGGACGTATATTTCCAAACGGATTAAAAAATAAAAAATTTTTCTTGACGACGGGGAGTTGCCGCCCTAAGACGAAAGATGCTGTATTTTTTAAACAAAGGAGGATTCTTCACATATGAAGAAGAAAGGAACGCTCAAAAAAGTATCTCTTATTCTTCTCCTGATCTGCCTATCCGCATCCGTACTGGTTGTCGGCTGTAAGAAGGAGGAAGAAGCGGCCGCGGTCGAAGAGACCGAAGAGGCGGTGCCCGCCAGGGAAACCCTTTACGTAAGGGAGTAGAGTCTGGGCTGCGGGACGGACAGCCTTTTTCCTCCTCTCTTCCCTGTGTGCCTGTTCAATTGACATCACTTATATTATTTATCATATTTATGCTATAATTAGTATCAAGAGGTGAACAGATGGCAAAGAAAAATATAAGCGCGACGATTGAAGAAGATCTAGCGGAGAAGTTAAACGATCTTGCGAAACAAACGCATCGTAAGAAAAGTTATTATATCAATCGGGCACTCCGTGAGTATCTCGAAGCAATCGAAGATCATGAAATTGCCTTATCTCGTAGAGACGGCGAAACGGTGCCCTTAGAAATTGCCAAGAAAGAATTAGATCTTTAACATGGCATTCTCCGTAGAAATCGAGAAACGCTGTCTTCGTGAAATTAAAAAACTTGATAAAAAAACACTTCAAAGAGCTTTCAGGATAATCGAAGAAGACATTGCCGAAGATCCCTACGTCGGAAAAGCTCTCAAAGGAAAATACAAAGGTCTTTACAGTTACCGGTTCTCCGAGTACCGTATTGTCTACGAAATTCACACCCGTATAATCTCTATCGTTATCTTGCGAATAGCTCATAGAAAAGATGTATACGACGGATTATAAACGGGAATTCCCCGGGCCGCCTTACGGCACCCAGATGTGCAGTATTCCGTCGGCTGTTCCCAACGCCAGTGCTCCGGGGCGGCGCCCCTCTTCGGTGGGGGCCCAGTCCCTGTCTTCCACTACCGCGATGTTGGTGGATATCTCCGTCTCGAACCGTATTCTATAGTTTTCCCGGGAACCGGACGCGGTTCGCTGGACGTTGACCACGACGGTGCGGGCCTGGTTAGGCAGGAGGAGATCGTACCTCCCGTCGTTGTCGAAGTCTCCTGCCGCGGCCATGCTCAGGTTCCGCGAACCGATCGAATGGGTCGAGTAGCCCGAGCGGCTGTGTACGATTTCGAGCACCTGCCGCGGCGCGATTCCCTTGGAAAGCGGGGCGGTCTGATGCTCCGCCTCGCCCGCGACGGTGACGGGCCGGTAGTATTCCAAGACTCCGCCGATGTGGGGTGTCTTGACCACCGCTATCTCGACCTCTCCGTTAGGCCCTAAGGGAGCCGCGGCGATCTGGTGCCTCCACCTGTTACCGCGGCCGACGGGCTCTCCCCAAGCGATAGGGTCCCCGTCGGCATCGGCAAGAAGGATACGCGATCCCCCATCCGGGGAGCTTATTGTCATAACCAGCGCACGGGTGCCGGGGAGATTCGGCAGGCCTATCAAAGACAGCGACTCGATGACTCCCGGTGAATAACCTTCGTCCGCCCGCTGTTCCTTAGGTGTTCCCGTTTCGGAAAAGCGGAGGCGGGCGAATCCCGCCGCTTCGAAATCGTCACCGAGAACCCCGTGCCGGTACCGGGTGGTCGGACTCACGAGATAGTACAGGTCGGTCCCCATCTGGATGAGCCGGGTGTCGGGAAGGACATCCTCGGCGAGGAGTGTCTCCCCTCCCCGGAAGTTGCGCACAACCCTCCCTTCGGGGGTTACCGCGAGAGTTCCTCTCCCGTCGGGAGCGGGTACCGGAAAGGTGAGGGGATTACCCGCATAAGCATCTTCGGGCATCAGGCGATACGATGCTCCGTCGGGAACGAGGACCGGGGGGAAAGCCGTGCTGAACCGCGTGCTCCGGGCCCTTCCGGTCTCAAGCCCTTTTTCACCGTCCGGTTGCGTGCGGACGGAAACCCTCTGGACATCGCCGTTTTCGAGAACGACAATCCAGACGTAGGTATTCCCTTCTTTGAATCCGGCGGCCCAGGCCGGTCGTCCGGCGAGTTCCGCCCGGAGCCGGCTTATCTCCGGTACGTCGAGGTGAACATCGAGAAACCGGTTCCCCGCCGGGGTCAGGTGGGGGGGGACAAAGTCGGGCGGTTCCGGCGGCCAGTCTTCCGGGTCCTGTACCTGAGCTCCTATGACCGAGGCGGTAAAAAACAGTACCGCCGCCGCGGTAATTCTTCCTAGGGTAATGGATAGCTTCCTATTCATGTGCACCTCGTTTAAAATCTACGCTCTTCTGTGACGACAGGCAAGGGAAATCCCTTTTTGATCAGTTCCCCCGGCCAGCCGGATGCCCGGCCGCTGTTCTCGAGATCGGCCTAGCAATCTTCCGTACTGTAGGTAAGAATCACTCGAATCGTGCGTCTATATAGGTGTATGAAGAAGGCATGGATCAATTACACCATAGATATCATCATCGGCGCGGCGTTCCTCGGACTCGCGGTTACGGGTATTCTCAAATATCCGGGGGTAATCCACTTTTTTTCGGACCGGGAGGTTATCCTCCCCGCCGATGCGATTACCCGAATCCACCGCTGGACCGGGCTGATTTTGACCGGCGGTGTATTTCTGCACCTGGTCTTACATCTCCGGTGGATCGGGCGCATGACCCGGCGGCTCGTGAGGCGGGTGTTTCCGTCCCGTAAGAGCGAGGATAGGGGAAGCCCCTCGAAAGGACGCGGGAGCGCGGCCGTGACGGCGGTAATTGCCGGGGTCCTCATCCTGGGTTTCCTTCTCCTGGCCTGGGCTCCCGACCGGAACGGATCCCGCACGGGGTTGACCGGGACAGGTCTCGAAGCGGCTGAAGAGGGCGCCGCCGCCATCGATATCCGGGGACAGGGAAGCTTCAGCTTCGATCCGGCGGAGGTGGAATCGGTCCGGTCTGAGATATTTGCTTCCGGGGCCTTTTCGGTGTTCGATATCCTCGTCCATCTGGACGAGCGGGGCCGGATCGACCTCGAATATCACTGGGACCCCGAGCTTTCCACTCATGTTATCGATTCCCTGAACGGTGAAAGCGGCTGGTGGTACCGGGTCGTCTACGACGGGGGTTGGTCCGAGGACAACGTTTTCCGAATGGACCTCTACCCCTACAAGGAACGGTCCCGGATAACCCTCCTTCATACCCGGGGCGGGGGGCTCGAGGAAATCTACACGACCTTCCGCGAGGAAACCCTCCGCAAACCCGCGGAGGGGGAACCTCTCGTGATCCCTCAGGTGATCCTCCGGGGGCCCCGGGAGATGAAGACCTTCGAAAACGTCACCGTGACCCCCCATAACCTTCGGGACGATCTCTTTCAAGAGGGGGTTATAACCGCGATCGACGTCATCATGAGCATGGGAGATCAGGGGCTGATCGAGTACGACATCGAATGGTTCGAATCAATCGGGACCGCGGGGGTAGTCAGGAGCTATTTCGTCCAGCGTATCGACGAGGACGCCGCGGCGGGGAGATGCGGATTCGTCTACGATTCGGGAAGCAGCCGCTTCTTCGGATTCAGGGGTAATCACATTCATCTTCCCTCGGATGCCCGTGTCTTGACGGCGCCGGAATACGTCAGGTACTTCTGGATCTGTATATAGTCCGCTCAATATAGTCCGTTCAACTTGCAACTCGGTGGATTCTCCTGATACACTGGGCTCCTGTTAATCGATACCAAGAGAACGGGGGACGAGTATGGAGCACTTACGGGGCCATGAAATAACACGAAAGAGTTTCGAAATCATCCGGGAACGCCTCGGAGAGCTCGATGTAAGCCCCGGGGTTTACGAGATGATCATCCGGATAGCCCATACCACCGGGGATGTTGAGTTCGCGAAGACCTTCACCTTCAGCGGCGGCGCGGTGGAGCGGGGAGTTCGGGCGCTGGAGAACGGCAAGAATGTGGTTACCGATGTGGAGATGGTCCGTACCGGTGTCCGGAAGACCGTTCTCGGGGGACTGGGGGGCGAGGTGTACTGCTTCCTGAGCCGTCCCGAGGTGGTGGAGCGGGGACGTGCCGAGCCCACAACGCGATCGGCCCTGGGGATGAGACAAGCCGCGGAGGCCATGCACGGAGGGATCGTCGCCGTCGGAAACGCTCCCACCGCCCTCTTCGAGCTCATCGAGATGATCGGAGAAGGCGCCGCGGCGCCCGCGTTAGTCGTCGGCGTCCCCGTCGGATTCGTGGGCGCCCTCGAGTCGAAGAAGGCCTTGGCCGGGACCGATATTCCCCACATCACCAATCTCGATACCCGGGGCGGGAGTACCATCGCCGCGGCCATCGTAAACGGGCTCATCGACCTCGCCGCGAGGAGAGATCCGAGCCGTGAGTGATCCCGACTACCGGGACCGGCTCGGTTCTCTCGAGGGAAAGCGCCGGGGTTTTACGACAGGGACCGCCGCCGCCGCCGCCGCCCGCGCCGCGGCGGCATATCTTTTTTCCGGCGGCGAAAGCCCTACGGTGACGGTGACCCTTCCCGAGGGCAGGAGGGAGTATTCCGGCGGTAAGCTGTCAATTCCGGTAGCCCGGTACCGCCGCGAGGGAGAATGGGCCCATGCCGCGGTGATCAAGGACGCCGGGGACGACGACGATGTTACCCACGGCACGGAGATCTGCGCGAAGGTGCGCCTATGCGACGCCGCGGCGATAGTCGTACGCGGCGGCGAGGGGGTGGGCACGGTGACCCGGCCGGGACTGGCCGTTCCCCCCGGAGAGAGCGCAATCAATCCGGTGCCGATGAGGATGATTCTCCGCGAAGCGGGGGAGCTCCTCGCGGCCTACCGCGGCGGTTCGTCCCCCACGGGAATCGGGACGGGCGCGGGTCTCGAGATCGTCATCTACGTCCCCGAAGGAAAAACCCTCGCCGAGCGTACCTGGAACCGAAGGCTCGGGATTACCGGGGGGATATCGATCATAGGGACTTCCGGGGTGGTGGAGCCGAAATCGGCCGAGGCCTTTCGGACGTCGGTGGCCGCGGTCATCCGGGCAATCCGGAAGCAGGGGCACGATACCCTGATCGTCACACCGGGCTATGTAGGGGAGAGGTACCTCTTCGATAGGGTCGGAGTCCCGCCCGAGATGGTCGCGACCGTGGGAGACCATATCGGATGGAGCTTCCGCGAGGGCGCTCGGCGGGGATTTCGCCGCTTCGTTGTAGTCGGTCATATAGGGAAGCTCGCCAAGGTGGCCGCGGGAATTTTCGATACCCATTGGTCCTCGGGGGACGCCCGCCTCGAGACGATCGCCGCGTGGGCCGCGCATGAAGGGGCGGAAACGGAGACGGTCCGGAGGCTCCTCTCTTTAGAGCTTGCCGAGGAGGCGGTCGCTGTTCTCGAAGAAGAAGGATTAGAGAGCGTTTTTACCCGGATCGCCGAGCGGTGCATCGAGCGGCTTACCGCCGATGTGAAGCGGCGGTATCCCGACGGAGATTTCGAAATAGGATGCGTCCTCTTGGATCTCGACGCGCGCTCTCTTGCCGCGGAAGGTTTATGGAAGGAAGAATGGAAGGCGGAATGGGACGGATTACGGTCGTAGGAATCGGTCCCGGAGGCAGGGGCTGTCTCCTCCCCCGGGCGACCGAACGAATCGAAGACGCGGAGCTCCTCGCGGGTTCGCCGCGGCTCCTCGAGGAATACGGAGATTCGGGTAAGCGGATCATTGAGATCAGCTCCGGCTGGAATCAGGCGGCGGCAGACTTGGACCGGGAGCGGAAGAGCACGAAGGTCGCGGTCCTGGTGTCGGGAGATCCGATGCTCTACAGCTTTACCTCCCTCCTCTTGAGGAGGATACCCGCGGAGGAGCTGGAGATCATCCCCGGCATCTCGAGCTTTCAATACCTGGCCGCAGAGACGGGGATACCGGTAAGCGACGCCGTGCTGGTAAGCCTCCACGGCCGGCGGGACGACCGGGACGGGCAGATCGACCGGCTGACCGGGCTCGTCCGCCTCGACCGGCTGGTACCGCGAATCGTGGTCTTTTGCGACGGGGAGTTTCACCCCGCCCGGATCGCCGGGATAGTGGGGGAAGCGGCCGGAGAAAACGCCGCGGGCGCGCCGGGAATGTGGACGGCCTGTATCGGGTGCAACCTCGGGCTCGACTCGGAGCGGATACTGCGGCTGCCGCTCGATGAGGCGGCGCATCTAACGACTGATAAGGATGATTTATGCGTGATGATACTTCAGAGGGAACACCAACCCTCTACGGCATAGGAATCGGCCCCGGCGATCCGGAGCTCATTACCCTTAAAGGGCTCTCTCTCATCGAGAAGGTTACCCGTGAGGGGGGGACCGTTTTCGTACCCGCGGGGAAGCTCGTCGACGGATCCCTTGCAAAGGAGATAGTACGGCGGACGGGGACCGAAACCTCGAACTGGAGGGAGCTCGAGTTTCCCATGACCACCGACACCGCCGATCTCGAGGCACGATGGCGGGAGGCGGCGGAGACGATTACCGCGGTCCTCTGCGGACCTGCCGATTCAGCGCGGTCCGGTGCGGCGGGGACGGCCGGCGCGGGAAGCGCCGCTTTTCTGACCTTAGGTGATCCTTCGGTCTTCTCGACGTGGATATACCTGCGGAGGCAGATGGAAATCCTGCACCCGGAAATACGGTGTCTGACCGTTCCGGGAATCCAGACCATGAACGCCGCCGCGGCGCTCCTCGAGCTCCCCTTAGTGGAGGGAAAGGAGAAGCTCGCCTTCTTACCCGCCCCCGACGATCCTGAAGAGCTCGATTCCCTTCTGCCTCACTTCGACACGATCGTCCTCTACAAGATCGGCAAGCGCTTTCCCGGCATGCGCTCGTATCTCGAGAGGAAGGGTTTCTCACAGCGGGCGTGGTATGTGGAGCGGCTCGGGCTTCCCGGAGAGGTCGCGGTCCGGGGAATGGGTTCCCTTCCCGACACGGCCTCCGGATATCTTTCGACGATTATCCTCAAAACGGGAGGTCCGGTATGAAGGTGGTTTTCATAGGAGCCGGTCCGGGGGCCCCCGATCTCATCACGGTGAGGGGCAGGGACTTCCTTACGAAGGCGGATATCGTAATCTACGCGGGGAGCTTGGTGAACCCTAAGCTCCTCTCCTGCGCTCCTAAGGGAGCCGAGATCCACAACTCCGCTTCGATGGATCTGGACGAGGTCACCTCGGTGTACGCCCGGAACAGGGAGACCGAGGGTATTATCGCGCGGCTTCACACCGGGGACCCCTCCCTCTACGGTGCCGTTCAGGAACAGATCGATTTCTGTAAGGCGGCGGATATTCCCTTCGAGGTGGTCCCCGGGGTTTCGTCGTTTTTCGCCGCGGCCGCCGCCTTGGGACAGGAGTATACCCTTCCGGGGGTTTCCCAGAGTCTGATCCTGACCCGCCTCGCCGGGCGGACCCCCGTCCCCGACTCGGAAGACTTAGCCGAACTCGCCCGGCACCGGAGTTCCATGGCGGTCTTCCTTTCGGCGGGTAATCTTACCGGGGTGGTGGAGAAGCTTGAAGCGGGCTACTCCGAGGGAACCCCCGCGGTCGTCGTATACCGGGCCTCCTGGCCGGATCAGAAGATCGTAACCGGGACCCTCGCCGATATCGCCGGAAAATGCGCCGAAGCGGGAATAACCCGGCAGGCCCTCCTCCTCGTGGGGGATGTCCTCAAGGCACGGGAGGAATCCGGCTCCTACGAAAAATCGAAGCTCTACGATCCGAGCTTTTCCCACGGTTACCGCTCGGCACGAGACGAAGAGAAGGGCGGGCCATGAGAATCGCCGCGGTAGTCTTGGATGGGGCGGGGCGTGCGACCGCACGACTCATCGCCGAAACCCTCGAGGCGGAGGGAGATACCCTCGATATTATAGAGAACTCTTCTCCCGGGGGGCTTCCGGCACTCACCGCCGAGGCGTTCACGGAATACGAGGGACTCGTTTTTATTATGGCCGCGGGGATCGTGGTCCGGATGATAGCTCCCTATCTCAAAAACAAGTACGAGGACCCTGCGGTGGTAGTCCTCGACGACGCGCGGCGCTACGCGATAAGCCTCCTCTCGGGGCACGAGGGGGGCGCGAACGGTTTAGCCTACCGGGTAGCCGAGGCGACCGGCGCCGTACCGGTCGTAACCACCGGGACCGAGACCGCGAAGACGGTGACCATGGGAATCGGCTGCAGGCGGGGCGCGAAGCGGGAGGACATCGTGGATTCGATCGCCCAAGGATGCGCCGCCGCGGCTATCGAGATAGGCGAAATCCGCTTAGCCGCTACCGTGGACCTCAAAAGAGACGAGGCGGGGCTGAAGGAAGCCTGCCGGGAGCTCGGTCTTCCCCTCAGGTTCTTCTCCGCATCGAGGATCAACAGTCTCCGGGGGGACTTCGAGGAGAACGAGATCACCCTCAGGCGGCTCGGGCTTGCCGCGGTCGCGGAACCCTGCGCCCTTCTCGCCGGGCGGGAGGCGAAGCTGATCCTCCCGAAGACGATCTACACCGATACGACAATAGCCTTGGCACGGGAGGAATCATGAACACGACGGCACATCAGGGTATTCTCTACATCGCGGGGATCGGGCCCGGAGGAGAGAGGGAGATGACTCCTCGGTGCAGGGCGGCTATCGAGGATTCCGAACTGATCGTAGGCTACACCACCTATATCGAGCTTATTCGCGGCGTTATCGGACCGCGGGAGGTATACACCTCGGGAATGCGCCGGGAAAAAGACCGCGCCGCCCATGCCTTAGAGCAGGCCCTCGCCGGGAGGCGGGTGACCCTCGTTTCGGGAGGTGATCCGGGGGTCTACGGTCTCGCGGGGCTGGTCCTCGAGCTCGCCTCGACGGAAGAGCTCGCTTCACTCCACATCGAAATCGTCCCGGGCATTACCGCCGCCACCGCCGCGGCGGCGGCCCTAGGCGCGCCGCTCGTTCACGACTTTGCGGTCATCAGTTTAAGCGATCTCTTGACCGACCGGGACCTCATCGAGCGGCGCCTCGATCTCGCGGCGCGGGGAGACTTCGTCACCGTTCTCTACAATCCCCGAAGCACGCGCAGGCACGAGCTTTTCGACAAGCTTCCGGAAATCTTCCTCCCCCATCGCGGCGGAATGACTCCCGTGGGAATCGTCCGCGATGCAGGAAGGGAAACCGAGACGGTTATCCTCACCACCCTCGCGGGGCTGGTGAAAAAGGCCGAGGAGGTTCAGATGGGAACGACGGTCATAATCGGAAACTCCTCGACATACATCAAGGATTGGGCGATGATTACTCCCCGGGGCTATGAGGTCGATAAGAGCCGTTTGTAATTAATACCCGAATGAACTAAAATCAGGATATGTCCAACGTATCCTATCTCTATTGCGAGTTACCGGGTTTCATTCGGAAGCCCATCTGGAAAATACTGCACACCATCATCACCTCCAAGGATGTCGGCAAAGAAGTGGTATTCATGAACTACGGCTATGCCTATGACGGCGGCGCCGCGTCTCCCCCGAAGCTTCATGCAAGGGATGAGGGGGACCGCTACTGTATTCAGCTCTACGACTTAGTCGGGGGTAAGCCGGCGGATATAACCGGAAAGCGGGTCCTGGAGGTAGGCTGCGGACGCGGCGGCGGGGCGTCGTACCTGACCCGGTACTTCGAGCCCGAATCGTACCGGGGCGTGGATATCTCTCATAACGTCGTCGGTTTTTGCAAGAAGTGTCATACCGTCGATAATTTGAGCTTTTTAAGGGGCGAGGCGGAGGACCTGCCCATCGATGACGAAAGCGTCGACACAGTGGTCAACGTAGAATCTTCCCGGTGCTATCGGGACAAGGACCGCTTCTTCCGCGAGGTCAATCGGGTCTTGAAGCCCAGGGGGACCCTCCTTTTTGCCGACATGCGGGAACCCCGTGAGGTAGAGCTCCTCGAAGAGCATTTAAGGAAAAACGGATTCACGATTACCGAGAAAGAGGACATTACCTCAGGGGTCGTGCGGGCCCTCGGCGAGGATCACACCCGTCGGATCGAAATGATGTCCCGCCTTACCCCGTGGTTCCTTAGGCGGGCGGTTCCCGATTTCGCGGGGGTAGTCGACTCCAAACGGTATACCTCCTTTGTCGACGGATCGATGCTGTACCTCCGCTATCGGGCCGAGAAGCTCGGGTAGCTCGTACAGCTCCACCCTCCGGACCCGCCGGGAGCGAGGCTCGTTGCGAGCATGACCGAATTGATGTTTTTGTGCTCGAGCCACAGAGGGGATGACCGGTACGCCGGATTCATCCAGGTCGATTCGATCTCATCCCTCCGTGGTGCGAAGCGCTTTTTCATCTCGACGAGCTCGTAGAGGGATGTCTCTCCGAATCGCCGCGAGAATATCCTATTTCAAGATAATGATTTTTCCTTTCCGCCGTAAAGCAGTACATTTGATATGAGGAGCCCCTATGATCCCCGGCTACATGCACAAGCTCACCGACACTTTGTGGGAGATATCCCCGGATTACAAAACGGGAATGACCGTTCCCGCCCGGGTCTACGGGACCGAGCGGCTCGTCTCCTCCATGGAGGAGGGGGTTTTCGACCAGCTGACCAACGTGGCCTGCCTCCCGGGGCTTGTAAACTACGCCCTGTGCATGCCCGACGGCCACTGGGGCTACGGATTTCCCATCGGCGGGACCGCCGCGATGGACGCCGAAACCGGGGTCATCTCTCCGGGGGGGATCGGCTTCGACATCAACTGCGGGATGAAGCTCATAAGGACGGACCTCACCGAGGAGGAAGTCCGCCCCTCCCTAAAAGCTTTCGTGGACACGCTCTACTCTTACGTTCCCACCGGGACGGGGAAGAGCGGACGTTTCAGGGTCGATAGGGAAGATTTTCGCCGCCTCGTCGAAGGGGGGCTCGAGTGGTGCCTCGACGAGGGGTACGCCGTGGAGCAGGACCTCCTGAGGACCGAAGAGGGGGGGCGGATGGTCGGGGCCGACGCCGACTGCGTAAGCGCCCAGGCCATGGACCGGGGGCACACTCAGGTGGGGACCTTAGGATCGGGGAACCACTATCTGGAGATCCAGGTCGCCGCCCCTGAGGATATCGCGGACCCCGGACTTGCCCGGGACTTCGGCATCACCCGGGACTATCAGATCCTCATCATGATCCACTGCGGATCGAGGGGTTTCGGGCATCAGATAGCCACCGACTACGTCAAGGATTTCAGCCGTAAGTCGAAGGACACCTACGGGATCGACCTCCCCGACCGGAACTTAGCCTGCGCCCCCCTCGATTCAGAGGACGGACGAAACTACTTCGCCGCGATGAAGTGCGCCGTCAACATGGCCTTCGTCAACCGGCAGCTGATCGTCCATCAAGTACGAAATGCCTTTGCCGAGACCTTCGGCCGGTCCGCCTCGGAGCTCGGGATCGAAACCGTCTATGACGTGACCCACAACACCGCGAAAATCGAACGGCACACTATAGACGGCGCCGAGCGGGAGCTCCTCGTCCATCGGAAAGGGGCCACCCGGGCCTTTCCGCCGGGTAGCGGTGATCTTCCCGAAGAGTACCGGCAAACCGGGCAGCCGGTGATCCTCGGCGGAAGCATGGAAACCGGTTCGTATCTCTTGGCCGGGACGGCCTCCGGGGCGGAAGCTTTTTTTACAACCGCCCACGGGAGCGGCCGGGTCATGGGGAGGCGCCAGGCGAAGCGGACCTACAACGGCGGGGATATCCGCCGAAGCCTCGAGAAGAGGGGGATCTACATTCGCTCCGCTTCCGACAAGGGCCTCGCCGAGGAAGCGGGAGGCGCTTACAAGAGCATCGACGAGGTGGTGGACGCCACCCACCGGGCGGGGCTGAGTAAGAAAGTCGTCCGCCTAAGACCGATCGGCAATATCAAAGGATAGGAAAGGAAAGGAGAAGCGAGAGCATGGGATATTCGTTCGAAGAGAAGGAAGGGCTTTCCGATATCATCTTTACAGCCGTGGGAGAGAGCCCGGAGGAACTTTTCGTCGCGGCCTGGGACGCCGCGGCCGCTTCTACCGTGGAAGACCTGGATACAATCGACTTTTCCGAAGTCCGGGACATTGTCAAGGAAGAAAGCGACTTGGAATATCTCCTCTTCGATTTCCTGAACGAGTTTCTCTTCATACGGGATACGGAAGGACTCATCCTCCGGATCGATAGGGTTACCATCGACCGCTCGACGGGGCGGTGCCGCCTCGAGGCCCACGCCCGGGGGGAGCCCTACGATCCCGACAAGCACGGCCACGGCTCGGATATCAAAGCCGTCACCTTCCACGAGTTCTCCCTCAAGGAAGACCCCGACGGAAGATGGCGCGCCCGGGTGCTGTTGGATATCTAGAAGCTGAAATCGGTTCCGGAAGAGGCAAAATCCCCCCTCCCCCTGAAATTGAATAAAACAACTGAATATTCAATTAATATCTTCAATTATATTGACGTCAGGCAACACCCGGTCTAGAATAAATCGATGAAGATCGCAATCGTCGCGGATACCTACGATAATGTAAACACCGGAGGTACCTTATCTATTCGCCGTCTTGTCCGGTGGCTTAAGGAAGACGGACACACTGTCCGCATCGTGGCAACGGGAGAGCCCTATGAAGGCAAGTTCGCCGTTCCGGGATTTTATCTACCCCTCCTCAAGCCGGCGATGATAAAGACCAATTTCATCTTCGGGGTCCCTGATCCGGATGTCCTCTCGAAGGCCTTCGCGGACGTAGATGTGGTCCATGCGGCCTTTCCCTTCAAGCTTGGTAAGGGATCGGTTCGTTACGCCTTGAAACCAGGAATTCCGACCGTTGCATCGTTCCACGTTCAGCCGGAGAACATCCTGTACAACAATCGAAGTTGCGAAATAGAATACAGCTCGTAATAGCGGGAACCGGACCGATAACCGAGTGTTTGCGGCGGGAAGGGAAGGATCTGCCCATTCCTCCGATTATAGATTTCCTCCCGGATGCTGAGCTGGCGGAGTGGAGACATCGAGCGGACCTGTATGTCCATACCTCCGAGCTCGCGGAGCAATTCAGTTTCCGGAGGACGGTGGCCGAGACCCTCGAGATGTACAGGGAGTGTATTTCGATTTTCCGGGAAAGCTTTGCACATGTGAATTGAGGGTATCCTATGAGCACGGATCAAGTCGTAGAAGAGCGCGGCGACAGCAGAGATGACCACATTGTAGAGATGTGGACACCCTTGAAGCTCGATATCGACGGCGATTACGCCTTCATCAGGTTCTCGCCCTTTTTCCGCGCCGTGTCGTTTCTCGTCTATCTCTTCTTTTGCATCATTTTTACCGTTTGGAACACCCTGTTCTATCGTGAAAGAGTGGTAGGCCGGGAGAACCTCAAAACCCTTCGCGGGAAGGGATTCATAACTGTTGCGAATCACTGCCACTATCTGGATACGGTCATGATCGCCCAAAAGCTCTTTCCCCGTACGATCTATTTCCCCACTGCCCAGAGAAACTTTCAAGTACCCTTCCTGCGAACCCTCCTGCGGTTATTGCGGTCTTTCCCCATCCCCGACCATGCCTTAGGTTTCAAGATGATATTGTCTCCCCTCGGTGAAGCCTTGAGGCGGAACAAGATCATCCATTTTTTCCCGGAGGGTGACCTCTGGCACCTTCATCAGGGTATCGACGATACCTTCAAACGGGGCGCCTTTTATCTGTCCCATATCCACAATGTCCCCGTGGTGCCCATGGTGCTCGAATTCACCCCGATGCTTTTCAGGGGCGGGCCTATCGGGAAAAACTGGATCACCGTGAAGCTGCATATCGGTAAACCGATATATCCCGACAAGTTCTCAGAATCGGAGCACGATATCGACAAGAGTTCGGTCGACCGGATGATCAGAGAAGCAAATTCCTGGATGAAATCGGTCCTGGAGACGGCCTGAGCATAAGGCCGACATTTTCTTCGACAAAATAGAGTTAAACCGTTATATACTAATCCGCGCGGGTCTACCCGCACCCCGGCAGTTCCTATACAAAGCGGCCGCTGCCGGAGGCCCTAGGGAAACCTTCTCTCCTTTTATTCCGCCGATCGATAACCCGGGCTTCACCGATCAGCGCCGGCGGGCCCATCGTCGATTTGGTTCGGGAACTCAACAGCCTCCCCTTCTGCTTTACTCTTCAGAGCTGTTTCGGTCACTTGGTGTGGCATCCCGAACAGGACCCACACAACCTCGATCCCCTGCCGCAGGAAGAGGCGCGGGGCAGGTTTTTTTGATCATCTTAGGAGAATTATTGTGATGTATTGACAAAATGTACATACATGTGTACGATTGAAAGTGTATTTCGAATGGGATGAACAAAAGAACTATCTCAACAATAAAAAACATGGAATTGACTTTCGTGATGTACCGGAAATATTCTCGGGAAAAAGGTTTAGCGCAGAGGACACTAGACGGAATTATGGTGAGGCTAGGATTATTACTGTCGGTACCATCGGGAAGAGTGTTTGTGTAGTTGTTTATACAATGCGTGGAGATGTGATGAGAATAATTTCCGCTCGTAAGGCCAATGAACGCGAACGGAGGCGTTTTTATGAAAGACTCGAAGAAACAGAGACGAAATAAAATCGAGGAAATCAAAGACAAAGATATCAGGTATGACGATATTCCCGAGCTCGATGAATCCTTCTGGGAAGCCGCAGAGATCGAATGCCCCCAAAACAAGAAACCGGTTACTCTACGGCTGGACCGGGACGTGCTCGAGTGGTTCAAGTCCACGGGAAAGGGTTATCAAACCCGAATCAATACAGTCCTCAGGTCTTATGTAGAGGCGCAGAAGAAATAGCGGCGTACTGTGCGTGCACCCTCGGGTGCCGTCCGCCGCCCGCTGCAAACGGTTCTTTCCGCCGTACTCCTAATGCACTGCTGCTACGCAGGCCCGAGGCTCAACAGCGGGGCCGGGCCCTCATCCCCCGTTCATCCGCTCGAAAACCTTGTACAGCGCCTGGGTCCCTTTCTCCCCGAGTCCCATGCTCATGGCTGCGATATAGAACTGCCGGGCGAGGGCGAGCCCCGGCAGCGACAGCCGCATTCTCTCCGCTTCCTTCAGGGCTATCCCCATGTCCTTGACGAAGTGCTTGATGAAGAACCCGGGATCGAAGTCCCCCTTCGCGATCCGGGGACCATAGTTGTTCAGGGACCACGACATAGCGGCCGGAGTAGGTTTCGGAAAGGGCGTTTTCGACGCATCGCCCGGGAGACCAACAAGAGCATCAATAAAACGAAAATCGACCTCCTGAAGAAATCCCTCGGTATGCCGGAAGCGGATAACAAACAGAGGGATTTGTCCGATCTTGCCGATCCATGGAGCGAGGAGGAGGCTCGAGAGTTCGAGGAAAATACCAAAGGGTTCGAGCAGATCGATGAATAGATATCTATCTTCCTGATACTTTTCTCTGCCCTCTCCCTACATATCCCGCCAGAAATTGAAGTTCCTGTCCTCGATTTCGTCTAAAGGAGGCATGGGAAAAAACTTGGTATCATCCTGCGAGGCGAACATGAAGCCGTGGCGGATGTATTTGTAGGATTTCTGGTTCAGGTTGCTGTCGAGGCTTAAGCCCTTGGTCAATTTCTCGGGCTTGTTCTGCAGCTCGATTATCGCGTCCCGCAGTTTCGAGGGATGAACGCTCGGCATAGGGGTGTTCAAGAAAGGGTTCTCCTTGAACTCGGTCATGAACTTTTCGATGTCGAGATCGATCTGGGTGTAGAAAATCTTGGGCACCCTCTTCGGATTGCTCGGGGAGGTGATATACTTTCCGAATTCCGGGAAGTTCAGCCGGGTGATGACGAGCATCCGGGTGGGGACGATCTCCGCATAGACCCTCAGGAGATCCGGCTGGTGGGTCTTGTCGTAGGGGGCGGGTTCGAGCCCGAGGACCGCCGCCTCCGGGGTGGTCACGTAGAGCTGAGTGACGGCGCTGAAATCGATATGCTCGAGGACCCGGTAGGTACTGATGAACTTGGTCGCCTTAGGCCGACCGTCCTCGTGGGGGACGAGGGCCTCGATGCCCGATTCGATGTCGAAGTAGGGATGCCGGAAATCGATGTCGAGTTCCGCGAAGATGACCTTTCCCTCGTAGTGCCGGGTCGAGCCGGACATATAATGCCGTGCGAACTGCTCGGGGCTGTACTGGGACCCGACGAGGGAGGGATTGGGATGCATGATCATATAGAGATGTTTCTGATAACTCATTCCTTTACTCCTTACAGCAGGGAATAGGAGACGGTCAAGCCCGCGGTGACGATGGACATGATAGTCATGAGCTTGATGAGGATATTCAGCGACGGACCGGACGTGTCCTTGAAGGGATCGCCCACGGTGTCGCCTATGACCGCCGCCTTGTGGGCCTCCGATCCTTTTCCGCCGAAATTGTCCTCTTCGATATACTTCTTGGCATTGTCCCAGGCGCCGCCCGAATTGGCCATCATGACGGCGAGGACGAAGCCGGAAACGAGACCGCCTACCAATAGTCCCAAGACCCCCGCGACTCCGAAGACGAGGCCGACGGCGAGCGGCGCGAGAATGGCTAACAGAGACGGAAGGATCATCGCGGTCTGCGCTCCCTTTGTGGAGATGGCGACGCACCGGGCGTAGTCCGGCTCGGCCTTTCCTTCCAGGATGCCGGATATTTCACGGAATTGTCTGCGGACCTCTTCGACCATCAGGTACGCGGCCGAGCCCACGGCGTTCATCGTAAGACCGCAGAAGAGGAAGGCGAGCATCGATCCGACGAACATCCCGGCGAGGAGCCTCGGATTCATGAGGTTGACCTCGTAATAGTTCATGATATCGGTTAGAGTCGCGGCGTCGGTCGCCACGGCGGCCCCGTTGCCGAGCTCCAAGACCGTCCGGCCTATCCTCATCAGCCCGATCTTGAGCTCTCCGATGTAGGAGGCGATGAGGGCCAAGGCGGTCAAGGCGGCGGAGCCGATGGCGAACCCCTTACCGGTCGCGGCGGTGGTGTTGCCGAGGGAGTCGAGGATGTCGGTACGGCGGCGCACATCACTTCCGAGGGCCGCCATCTCCGCGGTGCCTCCGGCGTTATCGGCGATCGGCCCGTAGGCATCGGTGGCTAAGGTAATTCCTAATGTGGAAAGCATTCCCACCGCGGCAATCCCTATACCGTACAAGCCCATCCCCATATTGGTAAAATCGAATCCCGAGGCAAAGAGGTACGAGAGGATTGTCCCCGCGACCACGAAAAGTACCGGAAAGGCCGAGGAGACCATTCCGGTGCCGATGCCGGAGATGATAACCGTCGCCGGTCCGGTCAGGGCGGAGCGGGCGATCTCCTTCGTCGGCCTGTGGGAGGAAGAGGTGTAGTACTCGGTGATCTTGCCTATCCCGATCCCCACGGAGAGTCCCGTCACGAGGGAAGCCCAAATACCTAGGTAGTTCGGGAGCTCGAGGAACCGGAGGAGCGCGAAAGCCGCCGCGACGATGAGAACCGAGCTGAGTCCTATTCCCCGGTTGAGGATATTTAAGAGGAGCCTCTGGTCTGCGTCGTTCTCCTTGGTGCGAATCGTAAAGATCCCGAGGATCGAGAGGACCGTGCCGAAGGCCGCGATGAGCATAGGGGCGATAATCCCGCGAAACTGCACAGCCGTGTCGGCGGAGAAGGCGGCGGCCCCTAATGCCGCGGTAGCCAGAATAGAGCCGCAGTATGATTCGTAGAGGTCGGCCCCCATACCGGCCACGTCGCCGACGTTGTCGCCGACATTGTCGGCGATGGTCGCCGGATTCCTCTGGTCGTCCTCGGGGATTCCCGCCTCGACCTTACCGACCAGGTCCGCCCCCACGTCGGCCGCCTTGGTGAATATACCCCCGCCGACCCGGGCGAACAGAGCCTGGGTGGAGGCCCCGATTCCGAAGGTCAGCATCGTCGTGGTAATGATGACGAGGTTATCCCCGCCGGCTGCCTCCGGAGGATAGACGGCGTTGAGAACCATGAACCAGATCGATATGTCGAGGAGTCCGAGTCCCACGACGACTAAGCCCATGACCGCGCCGCTGCGGAAGGCTATCCGCAGGCTGCCGTTCAAAGACTCCCTGGCTGCCTGGGCGGTCCGCGCGCTCGCCTGGGTGGCTGTTTTCATTCCGAAGAAACCGGCTAAGGCCGAGAAGAATCCTCCGGTCAGGAAGGCCCCGGGAAGCCAGGGGTTCTGTACCCCCAGGGCGTACGCCAGGAACGCGAAAAACGCGGCAAGGACGGCGAAGACGGCGATGACCACCTTGTACTGCTGTTTGAGGTACGCCATCGCTCCCCGGCGTATGTGGGAGGCGATTTTTTTCATCTGATCGTTGCCTTCGCTCTGTTTCTTCATCGAGCGGAAGAAGAATAAGGCGCAAGCGAGGGCGATTACCGCCGAAGCCGGTACCAGGTAGAACAAGTTGCTGAGCATAAAGAACTCCCTTTTTTACATTGAATTGGCTTCATTATTGATGATTTATCATACTACAGGAATTCTGAGTTGCCAAATATTTTCGATGCTCCGCATCAGAGGGTTATGTAGGCAACCTTGTTGCCCCGGGAGGCGAGGAACTTTTTGAAACCGTCGACGGAAAGAGTTACGGTTGCGGTGTTTACGTTCGGGTGGAAGTTGATGTATTCCCCTTCCATCAGATCTTTGTCGATCATCACCTCTACCGCTTTCTTCTCGTCGTTGATCAAGCCGAAGGGAGAAACAGCCCCTTTGGTCAAGCCGAGGTGCTCGCTCAACCTCCGGTCGGAGGCGAAGCTCAAAGTCCCCGCGCCGATCTTCTGCTGGAGTTTCTTAATATCCAGCGACTTTCCATGATCGAGAATGACCAGGATATGCCGGTTTCCCTTCTTGTTGCGGAAAAAGAGGTTTTTGGTGTGGCCGCCTTTGATGTCCGCCCAATGCTCGTTAGCCTCTTCCACCGTGTACACCGGCGGGTGGGTATGTTTTTCATACTCTACTCCCAATTCGTCGAGTACCGCATAGACGCTCTCTTCTGATGACACTCTCCGCCTCCTTTCCCGCAATAGTACCATGGGGGGACCTCCCGCGCAAGACTTTTTACACCTGTTATCGTTATATATTACTAATTATACAAAAATAATATGGTATTATGTGTATTTCGTAGAATTGTCAAAAGATATTGTCAAATTCAGTAATACCGTGATACACTGGGAGTACGTCATCCAAGGAGGAGAGCATGTCCGAGAAAATTCACTTTATCCCGGTGGGGGAGAACATCCATTGTACCCGGATCCACAAGGTGGGCGGGAAATACGTGCAAGTACCGGAAAACGGGACACCGGTAATCGTCTTCGAGAAGGAAGGGGAAAGCGCCGCTCTTCCTATTCCGGAGAAGTTCACTTCATCCATGGAATGGGCCGGCGGAAAGGTCAAGCATACCGCCGTTGCGGTCTGGCAGGGACTGTACGGCGACGACAAGGCCGGCGAGGCGGCGAAGAGTTACGTCAAGTACATGGTTGACCGTCAGGAAGCTAAAGGCGCATGTTTTCTCGATGTGAACGTCGATGAGTTTTCCATTGATCCCGAGGAGTGCGGGAAGGCCATGTCATGGCTCGCCGGAGTCGTCCGTGACTGCGCTTCGGCTCCCTTGAGCATCGATTCCTCAGATCCGGGGACCCTGGAAACGGGCCTGAGCATTGCGACGGGGGAACACGGAAAGCCCATGGTCAACTCGGTGTCCCTGGAAAGGGAAGATTCAATCCGCCTTGCCAAGGACGCCGGAGCGGTGGTCATCGCAAGCGCCGGGGGAAAAGACAGCATGCCTTCGTCGAAGGAGGAGCGGATCAGCAATCTCGACGCGTTGATGAAGATCCTCGAGAAGGCCGGGTTTGCCGATGAGGACATTTACATGGATCCCCTCGTCTTTCCGGTCTCGGTGGACCCGAGCAACGGGACGGCGGTCCTCGACGCGATCAGGGTCTTGAGGGAGACCTACGGGGATAATATCCACTTCGCCCCGGGTTTGAGTAATATATCCTTCGGGATGCCCAATAGGAAACTCATCAATCAAGTGTTCACCTACCTCTGCGCCCAGGAGGGGCTCGACGGGGGGATCGTCGACCCGATCCAGATAAATGCCGAGATTCTGGGGCAAATCGATGAGTCCTCCGAGGGCTACAGACTGGCCCGGGACTTTCTCCTGGGAAAGGACATGTACGGAAAGAACTACATAACGGCGATACGTTCGGGCACGATTTGATATGGTCCCCTACATACCGCGGAGCAGCGCCGAGACCCGGGAGATGCTCGATTTCCTAGGGGTTGATTCGGTGGAGGATCTCTTCGAGGACCTGCCCCGGAGCTTGAGGTTGAAAAGAGGCCTCGAGCTCGATGACGGAAAGTCGGAGCTCGAGGTGCTGCAAGAGATCGAAAGCCTCTCCCGGCGGAACACGGAGGAGATAATTTCCTTTCTCGGGGGGGGGAGGTACGATCACTGGATCCCCTCGGTGGTTGATCATGTAATCGGGAAATCGGGGTTCTACACCGCCTATACACCCTATCAGGCGGAGATATCTCAGGGGCTCTTGAAGGGGATATTCGAGTTTCAGACCGTCATCAGCGAGCTGACAGGCTTGGACGTTGCCAACGCATCCCTTTACGACGAGGCGACCGCCGCGGTCGAGGCGGCGTGGCTGGCACTGAGCACGGTCAAGGGATCGGATAGGTTCCTGTACTCGGAGACGATACAGCCCTCTACCGCCGAGGTCCTCGCCTCCTCCTTCGGCGGGGGAGACGTGGCGTTGGAGATGGTGAAATCGGAGGACGGGACGACCTCCCTCGGGGACCTCACGACTAAACTCGGTCCCGGAGCCGCGGGAGTCCTCGTGCAGTCTCCGAACCGTTACGGTTATCTCGAGGACTACACCGGCTTTGCCGAGGCGGTCCGGGATGCGGGGGCGCTCTTCGTCGTCTCCGCGAACCCCCTTTCTCTCGGGCTCTGTGCCTCTCCGGGGGAGTGGGGGGCGGACGTCGCCGTCGGCGGGACCCAACCCTTGGGGCTTTCGGTGTACGCGGGAGGTCCGACGGCGGGATACATGGCGGCGAGGGAAAAATACTTGAGGAAGCTCCCCGGGCGGATCGTGGGGATGTCCGCCGATGCCGAGGGCAGGAGGGGATTTTTACTCACCCTTCAGACCCGGGAGCAGCACATTCGGCGGGAGAGGGCCACCTCCAACATCTGCTCCAATCAGGCCCTGATGGTCCTCGCCAATACCGTCTACTGCTCCCTCCTCGGTTTTGAGGGTATCAAGGAGGTAGGATCGCGGTGCATGAACAAGGCCCGTTATCTGTTCTCCGGACTTCTTTCCGAGACCCCGGCGAGTCCCCTGTTCGACAGACCCTTCTTCAACGAGTTTCCCCTGCGCTTGCCCCGGCCGGCGGTCGAAGTACGGGACGCCATGGCGGAGGAGGGATACTGGGCGGGTATTCCCGCCGCGGAAATGGGGCTCGCCGACCACGATGATGTGATGCTGATCGCGGTGACCGAGAAGCGAACCCGGGATCAGCTCGACGGGTACGTCGATGCTCTTACGAGGGTATTGAGATGATGAGTGAAAAGCTCAGTTTCGAGCTCTCCCGTCCGGGGCGCATCGGATACCGGCTGCCGCCCCCGGACGTGCCGGAAACACCTAGAGAAGAGCTTCTTCCTCCGGAGCTCCGGAGGAAGAAAAGTGCCGCCCTCCCCGAAATGTCCGAGGTCGATGTGGTCAGGCACTACACCCGGCTCGAACGGGAAAACTTCGGGGTGGACAACGGCTTCTATCCTCTCGGATCGTGCACCATGAAGTATAATCCCAAGCTGAACGAGGACGCGGCGAGCCGGTACGGGTTTCGCCGCATCCATCCCCTCGAGCCGGACGAATCGATGCAGGGACTCCTCGCCCTGATGTACCGGCTGACCGAGATGCTCTGTGAGATTACCGGAATGAGCTGGGGTACCCTTACTCCTTTTGCCGGCGCCCACGGGGAGTTTACCGGAATGAAGCTCGTTCAGGCCTACTTCGCCGACCGGGGCGAGGAGAGGCGAATCATCCTGGTCCCCGATTCGGCCCACGGCACCAATCCCTCCTCGGCGCGGCTCGCCGGGTTCGAGGTCAGGGAGGTCCCCACCGCGGAGCGGGGGATCGTGGAACCGGAAGCCCTCGGACCCTACCTCGACGAGAACCTCGCGGGGATTATGCTGACCAATCCGAATACTCTAGGCCTCTTCGAGAAGGAGATCGAAAAGATCGCCTCCCTCGTCCACGAGGCCGGGGGGCTCCTCTACTACGACGGAGCAAACCTGAACGCCATCATGGGAAAAATTCGCCCCGGGGACATGGGTTTCGACGTGGTCCATCTCAACCTTCACAAGACCTTTGCCGCCCCCCATGGGGGGGGAGGGCCGGGATCGGGCCCCGTTCTGGTTACTGAGCGGCTGCGCCCCTACCTCCCGGTTCCCGACCTAGTCCGGGACGGCGACACCTACCGGCGGAGCGCCGAGCGGCCGAAGAGCATCGGGAGGATCGCCTCCTACCACGGGAATGTGGCGGTACTGGTGAAGGCCTTCGCCTACCTCCTCTCTATGGGCGGGGACGGCCTTGTCTACGCCTCCGAGCAGGCGGTTTTGAGCGCCAATTATCTGAAGAAAAAGCTCTCCGGGCTCCTCCGTTTTCCCTATTCGGGCGGATGCAAGCACGAGTTCGTCGCCTCCGCGAAGGAGATTCGGGAGACCTGCGGGGTAACCGCCCTGGACATCGCCAAGCGGATTATCGACAGCGGGCTTCATCCGCCGACCATGTACTTTCCCCTCATCGTCAAGGAGGCTCTCATGATCGAGCCCACCGAAACCGAATCCAAAGAGACCTTGGACGCCTTCGCCGCCGTCATCGAGACGATCGTCGAAGAGGCCCGAACCGATCCGAGTCTCCTCACCGGAGCACCCCGGATAACCCCGGTGGGGAGACTCGACGAGGTCGGCGCCGCCCGGAATCCGGTGGTGCGCTGGAGGACGGAATGAAGGACTTTCTCTTCAGAGAGGAGCTTCATGAAGCGGCCCCCTGCGTGGCCGGGCTCATCGAGCGGGAGGCGGAAAGACAGCGGAGAAAGCTCATCATGATTCCTTCGGAGAGCTGCGCCCCGAAGGCGGTTCGCGAGGCCTTGGGCTCGGTTTTCCAGAACGTCTACGCCGAGGGGTACCCCCGGGAACGGACCATGCGGTACGGGGAGGACTTGCTCCTGGATCAATCCCACTGTCTGGTCTATTACCGGCGGTACGCCGACCGCAGGTTCTACAAGGGGGTCGACTACGTCGATATCGTCGAGAGCTTAGCCGCCCGCCGGGCCGCGGCGTGTTTTGCCTCGGCCGGGCTCCCCGCCGATCATATCTATGCCAATGTGCAGGCGTTGTCAGGCTCGGCGGCGAACCTCGCCGTCTACGACGCCCTCCTCGATAACGGGGACGTCTTCATGGGGCTCGATCTCTTCCAGGGGGGACACCTGACCCACGGGAGCGAGTTCAACCAGTCGGGAAAGCGGTACCGGGTTGTCTCTTACGGGGTGGACCCGAAGACGGAGAAGCTCGACTACGACTCGATCCGGGAGCTCGCCCTCGAGCGCCGGCCGAAGCTGATCGTGGCGGGATACACCTCCTACCCCTGGGCCCCGGACTGGGAAAGGTTCCGGGAAATCGCCGACGAGGCGGGGGCCTATCTCATGGCCGACATCGCCCACACCGCGGGATTGGTCATCGGCGGGGCGTATCCCAATCCGGTGGGCATCGCCGATGTAACGGTATTCACCACCCACAAGACCTTGGGCGGACCGAGGGGAGCGGTAATCCTCACCACCGACGAGGAAACCGCGGCCCTCATCGATACCGCCGTCTTTCCCGGGGCCCAGGGGGGCCCCCACGTGAACAAGATGGCCGCTTTAGCGGTCCTCTTCAAGCTCGCCGGGGGGGACCGGTTCCGGACGCTCCAGCGGCGGACGGTGGAGAACGCCGCCGCCCTCGCGGAAGCCTTTGCCGACGAGGGGCTTAGGGTGGTCTACGGGGGGACCGATACCCACATCGTTATGGTGGACGTAAGCCCGGTGGGGTCGAAGCCGAAAGAGATTACCCCCTTTACACCGGGAATCCCCTTGAGAGGGGAGATAGCCGCGCGGATCCTCGACCTCGCGGGTATCGTGGTCAACAAGAACACCATTCCCGGGGACGAATCTACCGCCCTTGCTCACGGGATACGTTTCGGCACACCCTGGGTGACCCAGCGGGGCCTGGGTCTCGGCGATATGAAACGGATAGCCGAAATCGTGCGCAAGGTCGTTATGAGCATTCGACCCTTCGCTTATCAAGGCATTCGGGGCGAGCTCCCCCGGGGGAAGATCGAGCTGGACATTCTGGAGAGCGCGAAGGAGGATGTCGCAGAGCTTACGGAAAGGGCGGGTTACGACGCGGAGGTAACCGAATCGGGGTATCCCCACTATTGGGGATTCGATCCGGTAAAGACCGCTTCGGCTGAAGCCGGCTCCACCGCCGTTCTCGAGATATCCGGGTGGAGGGCCAAACCCTTTCTCCAAGAGGTGTGCACCTTAAACATCTCCCGGCTTTCCCCGGGCGAAGAGAAACGGGGCTTCCTCTTAGACGAGAAGGGAGCTCTTATCGCGGATATACGGGTCAAGACCGACCCGCGGGACCTTCATGGGCGGGACCGGTACATGGTACGGCTCCGAAGCGGGGCCGACAGGGCCGGGGCGTGGCTTCGGGGGATCGCAGACGGGTACGTCGTATTCGATACCGGGGACATTTTCCGCAAAGTCCAGGGACCGGTAGTCGTCGAGGAGGCCCGGGAGGGCGCGGAACCGGACCCGGGGACCGAGGCGCCCGAAAAACCCGGGACCTCCGGGGCCGAGCTCTACGAGAGGCACCCGGAATGCTTCGATCTTACGGTCCCCTACTTCGTCGGGCAGACGGAGGTGGTACGGGCAATCGGGGCCGCCGTTGTGGAAGAGAGATTCGGCGGTCTCGAGACGTGGGACGACCCCCAAGAAATCGAGGCGGATCCGGATCAGGACACGGCCCCCAAACGTACCGAGCTCTATGAGATTCACAAAGCGCTGGGCGCGAAGATGGTGGAGTTCGCCGGGTGGGAGATGCCGGTATGGTACACAACCGTCCGGGATGAGCATACCGCGGTGCGGCGTGCCGCGGGCCTTTTCGACGTGAGTCACATGGGGTGTTTCGAGGTGAGCGGTGCCCATGCAATCGAGTTTCTCGATACCGTCGTCAGCAATTACGTCCACTGGCTCGACGACGGAGAATCCTGCTACAGCTATCTCTTCGATCCCGGGGGAGGGGTCATCGACGATCTGATCGTCTACCGCCTCGGCCGGGAACGATTCATACTGGTGGTCAACGCCGCCAATGAGAAGAAGGATTGGGACTGGCTTGCGGCGGTTAACGAGGGACGGGTTCGGATCGACTCGGACAGGCCGTGGGTCCGCCCGGCGGTGAAGGCGGAACTCGAGAACCTCAAGACCGCGTCCCGCCGGGGGGCGCAGCTCAGGGGGATCGCCCTGCAGGGGCCTGAGTCTCTCCGGATCCTCGAGGGCTGCTCTGAAACGGGGCAAACCGTCCGCGCGCTCCGGCGCCTCGGAAGGAGTAAGTGCGCGGAGATAACCCTCGCGGGGATTTCCCTGATCGTTGCGAGAACCGGGTACACCGGAGAGGAATACGGGTACGAGCTCATGGCCCATCCGGACAGACTCGGGGAACTGTGGAACCTCCTCCTCGAGAAGGGGGAACCCTATGGGATTACCCCCTGCGGGCTCGCCTGCCGGGACAGCACCCGGATCGAGGCGGGTCTTCCCCTTTACGGTCATGAGCTGGCCGGCCCCTTGGAGATCAGCCCGTCGGAGGCGGGCTTTGCCGGTTACGTAAAGCTTCACAAACCCTTTTTCGTCGGCCGAAACCGGCGAAGCATGGAGGAGCCGACTCGGGATAGAGAGATCGTCAGATGGCGCGCCGGGAAGAAGGGGGTCCGCAGACCCGATCTCGGAGATCCCGTGGTCGACAGGAACGGAAAGGTGATTGGCGCGGTGACGAGCTGTTCTCTGGATTGTGAGGGGTTCCTTAACGGTATGGCCTTGGCGGACCGAAAGTACGCCGAGCCGGACACGGAAATCGGGATCTTCGTTTTGGGGGCCGGGGGCCGTTCGGGGAAATCCCTTAGGGAAGTGAGCTTCGAGCCGGGAAAGAAGGTCCCCGTACCGGTCGGGGGGACCGTCCTGTCACGCTTTCCCGGGGACTGAAGCGGACCCTCGGGCTACATCCACTTGTCGATGCACTTGATGGTCATCAGGGTCTCGGTAGATGCGATGCCGTCAACGTTGGGGAGGACGGAGGTGAGAAAGTCGAGAAGGTTCTGAGTCTCGATAAAGAATTCCACAATGAGATCGAACCGGCCGGTGGTCAGTGACACCGAAACCACGTTTTCCAGGGCGGAGACCTCCTCCGCAATGGCGACCCACCTCTTGGTATTGATCAGCTTGACCAAAACAAAGCCGTAGCTCTTGTCCTCCCGCATATCGAGATTCGTGAGGCCCGCGAAGCGGAGAAAGTTCCCTTCTTTGAGCTTCTTGATCCGGTTACGGACGGTCCCTTCCGAGACGTTGAGCTTTTCGGCGATTTCGTTGTTGGGAATCCGCCCGTCTTCCGCTAAGATCTCGAGGATCTTCCTGTCAGTTTCGTCTATCTTCATACCACATACCTGTCTGTCAACGCTCCCGTGAGAATATTCGTAGGGTACAAAATGATTTCAGTAATAATTCTAATACTATATTTTATATGGAGTTGGTTGTTAAAATCAATAAAATATAACCATATAAAATGCGAAATTCACATCCTGCAATCACTTTATTATTATCCGGTTAATATAGCGTTAAACGGTCTGTTTGTCAAACAATAGCGGGCCGCCGTACTCGGTTCCCTCTTTCAAGAACATTTAAGAACTACGAAAAATTGCATAATAATCATGATAAATTTGTATTATTCGCAAAATAATTAAATTTCTTGACGGATACCATAAGTGGATTTAGAATGACAATTATAGTTTCGAAGCGATGGCACGGGACAACAATACCAAGGAGGAGTACAAATGGCTGATTTTGAAAAACTGGCCGAAGGGGTCATGACCGGAGACGTGGACAAGGTGACCGAGTTGACCCAAAAGGCCGTGGATGAAGGCGTCGAGCCGATGGAGATCATCGACCAGGGGCTGATGAGCGGGATGAGCGTGGTCGGCGAACGATTCAAGGCCGGCGACATGTACGTGCCGGAGGTCATCATGTCGGCGAAGGCGATGGGATCGGGAATGGAGATCGTAAAACCGCTGTTGGTCGGAGGCAAGGCGGTCTCGAAGGGGAAGGTTTTGATCGGAACGGTGAAGGGCGATCTCCACGAGATCGGAAAGAAGCTGGTGATGATGATGATGGAGAGCGCGGGACTCGAGGTTGAAGACTTAGGGATCGACATAAGCGCGGAGAAGTTCGCCGAGGCGGTAAAGGAAAAGAAGCCCGACGTCTTGGGGATGAGCGCGCTGCTGACGACCACCATGCTCGCCATGAAGGACACCATCGAGACCTTGAAAGAGGCGGGCCTCAGGGACAATGTAAAGATATTAGTCGGCGGAGCACCGGTAACCCTGGACTTCGCTAACGAGATAGGCGCCGACGGGTGGGCCCCGGACGCGGTAACCGCGAAGGACAAAGTGCTCGAGTTCTTGGGCGCGTAACTGTAAGAATTTTAGGAGGTAACATGACTACGTATACTAGGGCACGGTACGTCACGAATAACGGGGTAAAGTTCCGGCTCCTCTCGGATGATCAGCGGGAACAGATTTACTCGGCGGCGCTGGAAATCCTCGAGAGGACCGGGGCAAAAATCTTCAGCGAAGAGGCTCGGGAGATACTCAAGAAGGGCGGCTGCTGGGTGGACGGCGAAGTCGTCCGCATCCCCATAGGTGTGAGTGAATGGGCGGTACGGACCGCGCCTTCCCGGATTCTGCTGTGGAGCAGGGACGGAGCGAACCGGATCGTTCTGGAGGGGCACAATTCCCACTTCGGCCCCGGACCGACTAATACCTATCACATCGATCCTCAGACCGGAGAGCGGAGGAGGCCGGTCATCGAAGACACCGGTAATGTGGCGAAGATCTGCGACGCCCTTCCCAACATCGACTTCGTACAGGACTTGGGCACCCCCTCCGACGTCACCACCAATCTGGCCGACGTCTACGCGTTCAGTCAGCTGGTCCGCAATACGACCAAGCCGATCGTCCACTGGGGGTTCGGAATAGACCAGTACCGGTACATTCTGGAGATGGCCGCGGCGGTTGCCGGGGGTATGGAAGAGCTGCAGAAGCGCCCCTTCCTCGCCCTCTATTCGGAGCCGAGTCCGCCGCTCCTCCACTCGGACGAAGCGATCGACAAGGCGATTTTCGCCGCCAAGAACAAGGTGCCGGTGGTCTATACCCCGTGCATTATGACCGGGGCAACCGCGCCGGTGACCCTGGCGGGAAGTCTCGCCCTCGGTATCGCCGAGAGCATCGTGGGGATCGTCGTCACCCAGCTCCTGCGCGAGGGAACTCCCATCATCATGGGAGGTGTCTACGGGATCATGGATATGAAGACCACCATCTACAGCTACGGGAGTCCCGAGTTCATGCAGATGCAGGCGGGAATTTCCGAGGTGGCCCATCACATGAAGATGCCGGTCTTCGGGACCGCCGGATGTACCGATTCTCACACCTTAGACGCCCAGGCGGCGGCGGAGGCGGCCATGAGTATTCTCATCGCCATGGAGACCGGGGCCAACCTGGTTCACGACTCGGGGTACACCGGATTCGGATCCGCCGGATCGGTCTACCAGCTGGTGATGGCCGACGAAATAATAGGGTTTGTCAAACGGATCATCCGGGGAATCAAGCTCGACGACTACACTCTGGCCTTAGACGATGTAGAGAGGGCCGGAGCGGGGGGTGAGTTTATCACCTCCGAACATACCTTCAAGAATTTCAAGAAGGAGACCTGGTTCCCGACCCTGATAAACCGGATGCGTTACAACGAGTGGCAGACCGCGGCGGGGGGAAGCAGTATGGGCGATCGTGTAAAGGACAAGGCCCGCGATATCATTGCCACCCACGAGCCCGCCAGGCTCTCGAAAGAGGTGGATTCGGAAATCGATAAGATCCTTAAGAAGGCTGAAAAGGAATTGGGAGGAAAGTAATGGCTGATTTTGAAAAACTGGCCGAAGGGGTCATGACCGGAGACGTGGACAAGGTGACCGAGTTGACCCAAAAGGCCGTGGATGAAGGCGTCGAGCCGATGGAGATCATCGACCAGGGGCTGATGAGCGGGATGAGCGTGGTCGGCGAACGATTCAAGGCCGGCGACATGTACGTGCCGGAGGTCATCATGTCGGCGAAGGCGATGGGATCGGGAATGGAGATCGTAAAACCGCTGTTGGTCGGAGGCAAGGCGGTCTCGAAGGGGAAGGTTTTGATCGGAACGGTGAAGGGCGATCTCCACGAGATCGGAAAGAAGCTGGTGATGATGATGATGGAGAGCGCGGGACTCGAGGTTGAAGACTTAGGGATCGACATAAGCGCGGAGAAGTTCGCCGAGGCGGTAAAGGAAAAGAAGCCCGACGTCTTGGGGATGAGCGCGCTGCTGACGACCACCATGCTCGCCATGAAGGACACCATCGAGACCTTGAAAGAGGCGGGCCTCAGGGACAATGTAAAGATATTAGTCGGCGGAGCACCGGTAACCCTGGACTTCGCTAACGAGATAGGCGCCGACGGGTGGGCCCCGGACGCGGTAACCGCGAAGGACAAAGTGCTCGAGTTCTTGGGCGCGTAACGGCGCGTACGAGTCAAGGAGGAAACATGCGAAGTAACTATACAGTAAATGAAACCGCGGGGCTCCAGGTCCTCTCGGACGAACAGTGCCGGCGCCTACTCTCCGGATCACAGGAGACTCTGCAGAAGAGCGGGGTCGTCTACCACGACGAGGAGGCCTTGGGAATCCTCAAGAAAGCGGGATGCTGGATCGACGGGAACCGGGTGCGAATTCCCGGAAAGCTGGTCGAACGGGCGCTGCACTCGGCGCCTTCCAAGGTGACGCTGAACAACAGCCGGACCGGAAAGAGGGCCATGGTCTTAGAGGGGTGCAACAGCTACTACGGGACCGGATCGGACACCCCCTTCTTCAGCGATCCTTACACGAAGAAGCGGATCCCCACCAGCAAAAAGACGGTATCCATGGCGGCGAAAACCATCGACGCCCTGCCGAACCTCAATTTCGTCATGTCCCTAGGGATCGTCCAGGACGTGCCGCAGCTGGTCTACGACCGGCACCAGTTCGAGGCAATGGTCTTGAACACCTCCAAGCCGATCGTCATAACCGCCATCGACAACGAGGGGTACGGCGACATTATCGAAATGTGCGAGATTATCGCCGGGGGAGAGGCTGAGCTGAGACGCAATCCCTTTATGACCCTCTACGCCGAGCCCATCTCGCCGGGGATCCACTCCGAGGAGGCGGCCCGGAAATTGATCTTAGCCGGAAAGAAGCAGCTCCCGGTGGTCTACACCCCCTGCCTCATGGCGGGGAGCACGGCTCCCGGGACCATCGCAGGCGCCGTGGCCAACGGATTGGCGGAGAGCTTGAGCGGTTTGGTCCTCAATCAGCTGACCAACGAAGGGAATCCCTTCATCATGGGCGGGGTGTTCACCATCATGGACATGAAGACCACTATCTTCTCCTACGGGGCACCGGAGTTCGATCTGATGATGGCGGCCCTCGGGGACATGTCCAACTACTTAGACCTCCCCATGTTCGGTACCGCGGGGTGCTCCGATTCGAAGCTCTTGGATGAGCAGACAGCAATCGAGTACGCAATCTCCATCATGATGCAGGCCCAGAGCGGGGCGAACCTCATTCACGACGTGGGATACATCGAGCACGGAAACTGCTCGTCCATGGAGAGCCTGGTGATGGCCAACGACCTCATCGGGTATGCCCGGCGGCTGGTCGGGGGAATCGAGGTCAGCGAGGAATCTTTAGCCCTAGACGTCATCGACCGGGTCGGACCGGGAGGCGATTACATCACCGATAAGCACACCTTCGAACACTTCAGGAGTGAAACCTGGTATCCCGAGATGTTCCCGCGGACCGTGTACGAGAAGTGGGTGGACGGCGGCAGTAAGACCCTGACCGAACGGGCGAACGAAAAGGCCGTCGACATCCTCGACAACTACGAGCCCGATCCGCTCCCGAAGGACGTGGTAAAGAAGATCGGCGATATCGTTCGTAAAGCGGAGGAAAAGCTGGGTTAACCGGCGGCTTCGGAGCAGGATGTGCCCCACTACGCGCTGGGAATAGACACAGGAGGAACCTTTACCGACGGGGTGATCTTCGATCTGGACTCAAAAGAAGTCGTTGCCAAGACGAAGGTCATAACCAATCGGTTTGATTTAGCCGACACCATAGACGGGTGTTTAAATAGTTTGTTCTCCCGCCCGGAGTTACGCCTCTTCGGGCGGGGTTCCCTCTCCGGCATCGTGATGTCCTGTCTTTCAACAACCCTGGCGACCAATGCCACGGTGGAGGGACAGGGCGCCGATGTCGGTCTTATTCTTATCGGTATCGACATCGATAAAGATCTCCCCACCTCTCACTTCACTTCCGTAGCGGGCGGGTACGACATCAACGGAAAAGAGAAATACCCCGCTGATCTCGAGGCCGCCGCCGAGGCGGTCCGGCGGATGAAGAGCGAGGTGGAAGCTTTCGCGGTCTCCGGATACATGAGTATCAGGAATCCCGAGCAGGAGCTCGCCGTCTACAGGCTCATCCGGGAAACAACCGGTTATCCGGTGGTATGCGGCCACCACTTGAGCGGCGACCTCGGGGTCTACGAGCGTTCGGTTACCGCCGTCCTCAATGCCCGGCTTATTCCGCTTATCTCCCATCTCATCGATGCCGCTAAACAGTCCCTCGAGGCACGGGGGATCATGGCGCCGCTTCGCATAGTCAAGGGCGACGGAAGCCTCATCGACGAGGCGGTCGCCCGGGAAAAGCCTATCGAGACCATACTTTCCGGTCCCGCCGCGAGTCTGATCGGGGCAAAAACATTATCGGGAATCGACGAGGGGATCATCGTCGACATCGGGGGGACTACCACCGATGTGGCGGTTCTCAAGAAGGGCAAGCCGATCCTCCGGGACGAAGGGGCCAGTGTGGGGGGATGGCTTACCCGGGTCAAGGCGGCGGAGATCACCACAATAGGCCTCGGCGGAGACAGTCTCGTCGGGGTCTCCAGGGGCGGTATCCTCTCCGTGGGACCGCAGAAGGTCTTCCCCCTCTCCTGGGCCGCCGAGGAACATCCCCGCCTCTTAGGGGAGCTCGAGACTGTCCGGGAAACCGGTTTCTCCCCACTCGAGGCCCAGCCCACCTGCATCCTCTTCTTCGTGCGTGAGCCGGCGGGCGCGGTCTTGAGGGATTCCGAAAAGAGACTCCTCGACCTCATCCGCACCGAGCCCCATTCCCTCCTTACCGCGGGACGGCTCCTGGGAATGGACCCGAGCTTGATCCCCTGGAAACGGCTGGTGACCATCGGGGTAATCCATAGGGCCAATCTGACCCCCACCGATATCCTTCATGTGCGGGGCCGCTTTACCCAATGGAACGCGGCCGCCGCCGAATGCGGGGTGGAGATTCTCGCCAGGCGCTACCGGAAGCCGCCGGAGGAATTCATGGACGACGTCCTCGAAACGGTCCGCTATAGGCTCTTCTCGGTCCTCGTGGAGAAGTGCGTCCATCTTCAGAATCGGAAAGTTAATTTAAGAACAGGCGTCGAGAGCGACTATCTCCTGCGTCGGATGTTCACCAATACCGGCGCCGACATCACCTTCTCGGTAAGGGTGGATATGCCGGTGGTAGGGGTAGGGGCGCCGGTGGAAGCTTACCTCCCCGAGGTCGTCGAACGCTTTTCGAGCCGTTTCATCGGCCACGGCCACTCCGACGTGGCGAACGCGGTGGGGACGGTGAACGGGATGGTCGTGGAAAGGGTACGGGTCCTGGTCAAGCCGGGTGAGACCGGGGGCTTTTTTGTCTACGGCCCGGACAAGCGCTCGATTTTCTCTGAGCTCGGCGAGGCCCTCGTCTTCGCCGAGCAAACCGCCCGGGACGCCGCCCGCGCACAGTGCGAAACCGCCGGGGGGGCGGACATCACCATCGAGATCGACCGGAACGATACCTACGCCGCCTTGACCCCTGATATGCTCCTTCCCGACGACACCTCGACGGGGGGAGACCTCTTCGTACAGGCCGTTTTCGAGGCACAGGCGATCGGCCGTCCTTGGTAGCTTCGACAAGGGTCGTATACCGGCGGACGGCCTGATATCACGCGCCATACCACCTATTCGTGTTGACTTGCACGTGTACTTATTATAATTTATACGTATGGGAGATTTACAGACAAAACTGACATTAACCATAGATAAGAAGGTTGTGGAGAACGCAAAGCGCTATGCGGCGAGACGTAAGCGGAGTATTTCCCGGATGGTGGAAGAATACCTCAGGAACATATCCTCCGGCACCGCCGAAGTCGATGAGGCGTCACTGTTACACAACTCCCTGACCGAAGAAATAACAGGTATGTTCGCGGAAGATTTCTCCGGTCAGGAATATGATGAGCTATTAGAAGAAGCTCTACGTGAAAAGAAACTGTGATCAAGAGGGTGTTTTTAGACTCTGACATCCTCTTGGATGTGGCCGTTGCGAGAGAACCCTTTGTTGAGAAAAGCAGGATAGTCCTCGCATCCATAGAAAAGGGAAGGGTAATCGGTCATGTTTCCCCGAATATCATTACCAATGTCTATTATATCTTGAGAAAGATCGGATCGAATGGTAAGGCAAAAGATTTTCTCCGTACACTGCTCAAGTTTATTGGTGTTATTGCCGTTGATCATGCTGCCGTTATGCGTGCCCTCGAATCGGACTTTATTGATTTCGAGGACGCGGTTCAGCATTACAGTGCCCTATCCGGCGGATGCGATTATCTTGTGACGAGGAACACGGAGGATTACCGAGAATCGGAAATCCCAGTATTGAATCCCGCTGAGTATATCGCGCTATTTCTCGGGGCCGAATAATCCTCACCGCGCTGTTGCGCTCATCGCCTCTTGCCAAAGTTGAGTGAATAAAATACTCTTTTGTTCATGAATGGTATAGTAGAGTTCGTAACGGGTTTACCGGCGGAAGCGGTGCCTCCTGCCTTTTCGCTAAGTCTTTGGGTCCTCATAATCGTTGCAGCAGCTGCATTTTTCGCGGGACTGTTTACGCGGAATTATTCCCACGTGGACAGGGTCTGGTCTCTCCTGCCGCCGGTCTACGCGATAATCTGGGGTACGGCCTTCTTCAGTGAGCCGCTGTATCTGATCCCGGCGGTCCTTGTGATTCTCTGGGGTACGCGGCTCACCTTCAACTTCGCCCGGCGGGGAGGGTACGCTTTCGATTTCAAGAACGGCTTTACCGAGGAGGATTACCGGTGGCCGATCCTGAGGGAAAAGATTCCCAACCGCTTCCTCTTCGAGATCTTTAACCTGTTCTTCATCGTCGGATTCCAGCTCGGTCTCATCTTCCTGTTTACCCTGCCGCTTTTCTTCGTGGGGATGAGGGCGGAAGCGGGGGCCGCGGCACTGACCCCGGCGCATGTTATCCTCGCCATTCTGTGGCTCCTGTGCCTGATCGGTGAGTTAACGGCGGACAATCAGCAGTACCGGTTTCAGGAGAACAAGAGGTCCCGGGGCGGCCTTGGTTTTAATACACAGGGGATGTGGAAGTACTCCCGGCATCCTAACTACACCTTCGAGCTCCTCCAGTGGATCATCTTAGCCGTCTACGCCCTTGTTTCCGGGGTCGCTTTTATTCCCGCTTTCTTAGGCGCTGTAATCCTGGTAATCCTCTTCGTGGGGAGCACCCGGATGACCGAAAACATCACCGTCTCGAAGTATCCCGATTACGCGAAATGGCAGAAGATAACCTCTCCATGGATACCCGGGATCAAGACCTTCGTGCTTCGGGGCTCCCGCGACGACGAGGAGCTCGGCCTGGAAACGGAGTAATTACCCGTCCCATGATGAAATGATCTTTTAAACGGAAAACATAACTGATCTCCCTTGACCTCTTCGAGTCACTTTTTCTATAATTCATGTTGTTATGAAGCATCGACGGCCTTTCTATGCCGCGGTCGTCCTTATAGCGGCCGCTCTTTTATCATGTCAGACTGTGGAGAAGGGGTACGAGGAACCCCGGCCGCTCGGAGTACCGGAGAAGATCACCCGGGCGGTTAAGACGGACCCTAGGGAGAACCTTCCGCTTCTTATCAATTACATAAAGAAAAACTCACAGAGTGAATCCGAGGCGTTCCGCTATGCCCACGACTGGGTGGCGGTCAATGTCGCCTATGACATGGCGGTATTTAACGGCGAGGCGGAGAGGGTCGATGATCCCTACGAGGTAATCTCGTACGGTAAATCGGTCTGCGAGGGGTACAGCAGGCTTCTTAAACTTCTATGCGAAAAACTCGATATAGAATGCGAGTACGTCCGCGGGTATGTAAGAGGATTCGAGCATGACGGTTCCGAGGAAGCGGAGATGGGCGAACCCGGGCCGATGCACGCGTGGAATGCGGTGAAGCTCGAGGGACGCTGGAAACTCGTGGATGTGACCTGGAATTCGGACATAGCCGGTGACGAAAAGAATTGGGCCCCGCGCTATTCCCAAACATATTATCTCATTCCTCCGGAGCAGTTTATCCATACCCATTTTCCTAGGGAAGAGAAGTGGCAGCTCCTTGACGAACCGGTGAGTTTCGAAGAGTTCAAAACACGCCCTATCCTATCGCCATCCTTTTTTCAGTACGGTCTTCATCATACGGAAAGGTACGAGGGAATTACACGTATCGATAATGGCAAGCACTCTCTACAAGTGTATGTACCTTCGGATGCAGTTATCATGGGGATTCTCACCCGCAATTCCGAGCCTCAAGAAAACTTTACCCAGGGCTACGATTTCATAACGGCCGATGCCACGGGACTTCACACCATCGATATCCGCTTTCCTGGTGCGGGGAAATACTCCCTCTTCCTTCTTGTAAAGGAATCCAGTTCGGAGGGGGACTATGATCACGCGGCGACGTACTACTTCGAGGTCGAAGAGACCTCTCCGGATGTCCGTCCCTTTCCTGAAATCTACCGTCGCTTCGTGGAGCACCGAATCCGGAACTTGAGTCCAGATTACCGTGACCTCGAAGGGGGAGAAAAGGTAGAGTTCTCTTTTGCCACCGATGTCCGGGGAAAATATGCTTTGATTGTGTCCGACGAAGGGACCCACCAGGGGACTTACGAATTTTCTAAAAACAGCGACACCGGGCGGTACGAAGCTGAGATTAACGCCCGGGGAGACACCGTCTTTTTTGCGGTAAGGGAGGACGGCCGGTACCGTACACTCGCGAAGTACGCGGTGAAGTAATCGCGAACCTCTTACCACTCCGCGTCGACGACGGTGATTTACCCTTTTCCACTCCCACCCGCTACAAACTACACGAACCAGCCCGGCTTCGCGTATTGCTTATCGCGAGGCCCCACGATCGGGGGCACGAACTAAGGTTCAGGGGTAGAAGTGAAATCGAAGTCTTGACTCGAAGGGTATAACAGTTATCCTTTAATCGTGAGATTCAAATTCGATCCCTGCCCGGCCTTAGCGGTGAATACGGCGTCGGCCATCAGAAAAATCGTAACTTCCGCGGAGCGAAGCGGAGCCGGGTACTCGCTGTTATGTGAAGAAGCCTTCTCCTCTCATCATTTTAGAACTATTTCTAATTCTTTATTGAATATTTTGGCTATTTTCTCCAGAGTTTTAACAGTAGGATTGCATCTTCTTGGATTTTCCAGTC
>CAZXMO010000022.1:42366-43836 GCA_964641125.1 uncultured Spirochaetales bacterium | reverse complement strand
GTCCTCTCCTGATTCAATCCCCACGATCGGGGGCACTCTCCAACACTTAGAGACCCGAAAACCCGGGATACAGCAGAAGCAGGTAGAAAATGAAAATGTGCGCGAGCTCCCCCATCTCCACCGCGAAGCCTAAGGTGTCTCCGGTGAAGCCCCCGACTTTACGGGAGTAGAGGCCCCAGGTTATGAGGAGAGCAACGAGGCACCCGGCAAGAGAGATGAGAAGAACGAGGGGAATTCCGGAGGAAAAGACGAAGGCGAGAACTACCAGCACCCCGGTCACGCAGTGGGACAGGAACACCCCGAGAAAGGCGGATGCGGAGGGATAATCTGCGAGAAGTGCCCCAAGTCCCTCCTTCCGGGCGGACTTTAAAAATACCGGAACGAGGGCCGCGGCCCCTCGGCCGGAAGCGGGATAGGAAAAGAAGAGATAGATGACCGCGATCTTACTCAAAGGGGGAAGATCGAAGATGTGGAAATACACCGCGCTCTTCGTTAGGAAGTAGAGCTTAGCCGCTAAATATACGGTCCCGGCGAAGAGGGCGAAGGCCCCTACGTGAACGTCCTTGAGAATGGACAACCGCTTCTCCCGGTCCGCGTAACGGGAGAGGGCATCGGCGGTGTCGAGAAGACCGTCGAAATGGAACAGATTGAAGAGGAAATACTGGACACAGAGAACTATGAGGACGGTTATAAAGGGATCGGGAAGGATCTTCGAACCGCCATAGAAGAGTCCGAAGAGAAGGACACCCGCGGCGACCCCGACGAAGGGGAGGAAGAAACCTATTCGGGAATAATCAGGCTCGTACTCCTTCCGGCTCAAGCGAAAGCGGCTTACCAGGAAAAAAGTTGTGCGAATCTGATTTAGCATCTTCATACTGTCTCCTGTAGATTATTTAGAAGGTCGACGAAAACGGAGTATTTTTGAGGATTTTTGCCTTTTTTCCGCGGCATGAGTAGCTTTTTAGCAACGGTTTATCGAGAGGAGGAGGAAAAAGAATGGCACACGATCACACTGAACACCACCGTATAATGATTCGGGATTTTCGTACGAGGTTCATCATCTCCACTGTGCTGACCTTCCCGGTCCTCCTCTTCTCGCCGATGATTCAAGGCCTCTTGGGATATGAATTGAGCTTTCCCGGGGTCAAGTGGGCGGTCCTCGCCGTCTCTACCTTCATCTACGTGTACGGCGGCTGGCCCTTTCTGAAAGGAATGGTCGACGAGCTTAAAGGCAAGAATCCGGGGATGATGACCCTCATCGCCCTGGCTATAACGGTGGCCTTCGTCTACAGCGCGGCCGTGGTCATCGGCCTCGAGGGGAGGTACTTCTTCTGGGAGCTCGCGACCCTTATCGACGTCATGCTCTTAGGACACTGGATCGAGATGCGCTCCGTGTTGAGCGCCTCCTCCGCTCTCGAGGAGCTCGCGAAGCTGATGCCCGATACGGCCCACCGGAAATCGGGGGACACC
>CAZXMO010000022.1:24058-42266 GCA_964641125.1 uncultured Spirochaetales bacterium | reverse complement strand
TGGGGATAGAGTGCTGGATGATAACCGGGGACAACCGGGAAACCGCGGAGATGGTTGCGGCGGAGACCGCGGACATAATTCTGGTCAACAGCAATCCCGCCGACGTCACAGCCCTCATTCGCTTCGGCCGGACAACCTACCGGAAAATGGTGCAGAATCTGATCTGGGCTACCGGATACAACGTGGTGGCCATTCCCTTGGCCGCGGGGGCCCTCATGTGGGCGGGAATCGTGATTTCCCCCGCCGTCGGGGCGCTGCTGATGTCCTTGAGCACGGTGATAGTCGCGATCAATGCCCGGTTTCTCAAGGTGAAAAAAGAATCCGCGGAGGAAGCAGGTTAGACTAGGGACAGCGGATAAAACCCTGGGCCCATAGGCACCCTCCGCAGGCGGGGTGATCCGAACCGAAGCAGTCCTCCTCGTTCGCCTCGGCGAGCTCGCAGCTGTTGCAGGTGGAACAGGGGGAGAAGTCGAACTCCATGAGCTGTTTCCGAAGGTTCCGGTATTCCTCGTCGTTCCAGGTCTCTAAGAGCGGCCGTTCGGTCACGTCCCCGACAAAGTAGGGCTCGGTGAACCGCTCGGTGTCGGCGAGATAGCTCTTAGACCCGCGGATAAGTGCTAAACAGGGACTTACCTTGCCGTCCACCCGGACACTCACACTTCCCCGTTCCACGAAGGGGCAGGTATCGTGGGGGCCGCGGAACTCCACGTTGGCAAGGTCTGTAAACTCGAACCGGGACAGGAGTTTTTTAAGCACATCACCGGTTTCAGGAGTGCCGTCGATACGGGTAAATTCTACCGGCCGGGACTTATTCTCCCATTCCCACACCTTCTTCCGGTAGAGAACCTCGTCCTTCATCTCTTCACTGTAGGGAAGAACGTTGGTCACCACCATCTTTCTTATCCCTAAAGAAAACCGCCAGTCCAAGACAGTGGGGAGATCGGCGATGTTCCGCTTCATCGCGACGAAGGAGATGCCGAGCTGCGGTGTCCGGCTTCCGGTCTCGTACCGGACGGAGCGGAGCCGTTTCAGATTTTCGAGAATCGAGGGGAGCTCCGCGCCGAGGCGCACGTCGGCGTAACTCTCCGGCGTCGCTCCATCGATGGATACCCACAAGAAGTCGAGGCCCGAGTCCACGATCCTCCGGCAGGTTTCGTCGTCGAGGAGGGTCCCGTTGGTAATCGCCTCGACGCGGCATCCGATATCTTTCGCCCGGCGAATCCAGTCGAAAATCTTAGGATGGGACAGGGGCTCGCCGAATCCTCCGAAGAAGATCATCGGCGGACTCGAGCCGCCCTCATCCGCGGCGGCAGCTCGGGCGCCTTCGACTAGGGCTTCGAACACTTCTTCCGTCATCATCCGGTTCGGCTCGTCCCAATCACGGCGGATACAGGTCGCGCAGTCCAAGTTGCAGTAGGTAGTCGGTTCGACGTATATCTTGGCAAGCCGGTTCACCGGCCGATGCAGGAGCAGTCCGTTCTCTCCTATCTCGAAATAAATCTCGTCGGGCCCGGTGAGGCCGAACTTCCGTTTCGCTTCTTCGGGCAGGTCTATCCTCCCCTCGCTGTCTATTTTTCCGAAATATGAATCATTCATGGTATCAGTTTCCTTTTACGCAGTGAATCGAGGACAGTTTTCAGGTGGTCCTCTTTGAATACCTCGATGTTCACGATCCCGTCGAACTCCTCGAGGCGGGGAGCCAATTCGACGAACCAGGGCTCGTCGGAGAAAAAAGGATTGTGGTCCCATCCCTCGTCGAGGCCGTGGAGATGGATCTCCCTGATCCGGTCACCGTAACGGCCCAAGAAATCCGAAGGACTCTCCCCGCGCACCAGAAGATGACCGGTGTCGCAGCACACCGGCATCTCCCCGTCGAACCGGGTCAAAAGGGATTCGAAGCTCCGGCCGATCAGGTTCTCCAGGAGAAACCTGTCCCCGTACCGCTTCCGCCACGACGACACAATCTCGACGAACGGATCCTCGTCTCCGGGGGTCGGATGGACCACGTAGTGCCGGGCGAAACCGGAGGTCAGCTCGACGATCTTCTCATGCTCAGGCGTAAGATCATCGGGAAGATGGACGGTAATACCTAAATCCGCACTCAGTTCCCGAATACCCTCTATCTCCCGGCCCAAGAGCTCATCGGTGTCGGTGTCGAATATGAAGAACAACAGCTCCACCGACTCGGCAAGCCCGCGGTCCCGGATATATTCGAGATTTTCCAGATAGGTGCCGGGAATGATAAAAGAGGGACAGGAGAGGATCATTCCCCCTTGACCTTCACCGGGATGCCGCAGACCGTCAAAAAGACCTCGTCCATCCGCTCGGCAACATATCCGTTTACCGCTCCGAGATAGCGGTTGTACCGCCGGGTAAACGGGTCCATGGGGATATTCCCCCATCCGGTCTCGTTGGTCACGATGATGCAGTTACGGTCCGCCCCGAGAAAGCGCTCGAGTATTTCCCGCCACTCGTCTTCTCGTCCATAATGGAAGAGATTGTTCAGCCATACCGTAATGTCGTCGAAGAGGATATTGTCCCCCTCGACCCGGTCGATGTCGACCGGTTCTTCCACGGTAACGAAGCTCTCGTCCCTTTCACCCCGGTGCGCGGCGATCCGCTCCTCCATCTCTTCGTCGAAGGGGACCCCCGTGGCGAGGAATATCGTCGTGGGAAAGCGCTCTCGGGCGAGCTTCAGGGCGTATCTGCTCTTACCGGATTTGACTCCTCCGGTAATCAGTGTTTTCATGGGCACCATTTAACCAGGGATACCGGGGGGTGTCAACGCGAGGGACTTAACGATTGCTGCCGGGAATTGACACCCCCGGCCTTTCCGGGTACCGTTTGCCTTTATGGGTAAAGGAACAGTACAATACTACCTTCTGGATAACCTTACGAAGCAGAACGCGGCGGTGCTGCAGAACTCATTGAAGACCGTCCCGTCGATCGCGAGCGCCGTCGTCGATATCCCCCAGGGACTCCTCCAGGTGCAGGCAAAGAGCGATGTCGAGGAGGAGGTCAAGCTCGCCTGCGATGTTTCGGGTATCCTCTTCCGCACCAAGGTCAAGAAAAGGGACTTTCGGTAGGCTGCCCTATTCGGCAACAATCCTGAAATACCGTTTCTTCCCCGCCCTTAAGAGCATCTCGCCGTTGTCGAGGTAGCTCGAATCGATTATCGCCAGAGGATCGGTTACCTTCTCGTCGTTAATCCTCGCTCCCCCCTGGGTGATGAGCCGCTTGGCCTCACTATTGGACCCGCAGAGAGAGGTTCGGGCGAAGAGCTCCATGGCTCCGATCCCTTGATCGAGCTCAGGCCGGGATATCGAGAGACTCGGAATTCCCTCGGCCGCCTGCCCTCCTCCGGGTGCCGCGGAGAAAGCCGACTTCGCCGCTTCTTTGGCCTTTTCGGCCTCCTCCACGCCGTGGACTATCTTCGTCAGTTCGTAGGCCAGCACCTCTTTGCCCCGGTTGATCTCCTGCCCCTTCAGCGCGCCGAGTTCCCGGACCTGTTCGGCGGGAAGGAAGGTGTAGAGAAAAAGGAACTTTTTGACGTCCGCGTCGGGAACATTCCGCCAGTACTGGTAAAAATCATACGGGGTTACCATATCCGGATCCAAGAAGAGGGCCCCCTTCTCGGTCTTCCCCATCTTTTTGCCGTCCGCCCGAGTCACCAGAGGAAAGGTCAGTCCCACCGCCTCGGCCCCCTCCACCCGCCGGATGAGGTCCGCCCCGGCGACGATGTTCCCCCACTGATCGTCCCCGCCGATCTGGAGCTTGCACCCGTGCTTCCGGTAGAGTTCGAGAAAGTCGTAGGACTGCAGGAGCTGGTAATTGAACTCGATGAACGAGAGGCCCGTCTCCAAGCGCATCTTGTAGGTCTCGAAGCTGAGCATCCGGTTGACCGAAAAATGACGGCCGATATCCCGCAGAAATTCTATGTAATTGAGGTCGGCGAGCCAGTCGGCGTTGTCCAAGAGGAGGGCGTTGCCGCTGGAAAAGTCGATAAACTTGGCCATCTGCTTTTTTATCGATTCGGTATTGCTCCGAATCTGCTCGACGGTGAGCATCTTCCGCATCTCCGTCCTTCCCGAGGGATCGCCGATCCGGGCGGTACCGCCGCCGGCTAGGGCAATCGCCCGGTGCCCCGCCCGGTTTAAGTGGGCCATGGCGAACAAGGGGACCAAGTGTCCCACGTGGAGGCTCGGCCCGGTAGGGTCGAACCCGGCGTAGAAGGTTACCGTTTCGGTTTCCAAGAGAGTGGCGAGCTTCTCCTCGTCGGTACACTGCTTGAAGAAACCCCTCTCCTTCAAGGCAGCGAGGGCGCCGCTCATTGTACTCTCCTGTACTTCTTGATCTCGCCTTTAATAGTGGAAGCAATATCTTCCCGCTTTACCCGGACCTGTTCCATGCTGTCCCGGAAGCGAAGGGTGACGGTGTTGTCTTCTTTGCTGTCGTAATCCACGGTGATGCAAAAGGGAGTCCCCACCTCGTCCTGTCTCCGGTATCTGCGTCCGATGGCGCCGCTCTGGTCGTAAAAGGTGGCGAAGTCGTCCCTGAGTTCGGTCTCGATGTCCCGGGCGAGCTCGGCAAGGCCGTCCTTCTTGACCAGGGGAAAGACCGCCACCGTCACCGGGGCGATATCGGGATGAAACCGCATGACCGAACGCTTTTCACCGCCCGCCTCGTCCTCGTCATAGGCATCGGCTATGACGGTGAGCACCGTCCTCGTCAGCCCCGCGGAGGTCTCGATAACGTAGGGGATAAACCGTTCTTTGGCCTGGTCGTCTAAGTAGTTGATCTCCTTGCCTGAGAACTCGCCGTGGCGCCTTAAGTCGTAGTCGGTCCGGTTGTGGACCCCCTCGAGCTCGTTCCAGCCGAAGGGGAACTCGTACTCGATGTCGTAGGCGTCCTTGGCGTAGTGGGCGAGCTCGTCGGGACCGTGCTGGTGCCACCGGAGTTTCGCGTCCCTGATTCCGAGCTTTTGGTAGTAGTTCCACCGCTCCTCGCGCCAGTAGTCGAACCACTTGTCGTCCTCGTCGGGGCGGATGAAATATTGCATCTCCATCTGCTCGAACTCGCAGGTTCGGAAGATGAAATTCTTGGTTGTAATCTCGTTCCGGAAGGCCTTTCCCACCTGGGCGATCCCGAAGGGGATCTTTACCCGGCTGGTCTGGACCACGTTCTTGAAGTTGACGTAGATCCCCTGGGCGGTCTCGGGGCGGAGGAAGACCGTGGAGCCCCCGTCCTCCACAGGCCCTAAGTGGGTCTGGAACATCAGGTTGAACTGCCTCGGATCGGTGAGCTCTCCCCCGCACTCGGGGCATTTCTTACCTACCCGGTTTTCTTCAGGAAGATTATCTTCCCGGAAGCGCATCTTACAATTCTTGCAGTCCACGAGGGGATCGGAGAAGTTTTCTACGTGACCGGAAGCCTCCCACACCCGGGGATGCATGAGGATGGCCGCGTCGATGCCGACGATGTTGTCGTGGAGCTGGGTCATCTCCTTCCACCAGAAATCGCGGATGTTGTTCTTCAGCGCCACTCCCATGGGACCGTAGTCCCAGGCGGAGCTCAAGCCCCCGTATATCTCACTTGATTGGAATATGAAGCCCCTTCGTTTGCACAGACTGACGAGTTCTTCCATTGAGATTGTCATTTCTAACCTACCTTTTTTTGCATAATCTGAATTGCCCCATCCACCCGGGCTTTGGACTTTTCCACCCCTAAGAGGCGGATGCTCCCGAACAAGGGGGGAGAGGCGCTGCTGCCGGTCACGGCAATGCGAAGCGGCATGAGGAGAGAACCGAGCTTCATACCGAGCTCCTCCGCCTTGGCACGGAAGAGCTCCTCGTTCTCCTCGTCGCTCCGCTCATCAAAGTTGTCCAAGAGCTCCCGGGCGGCCTCGAGGGCCTGGAGGGTCCCCGTTTCATCGAGCTTCTTCGGCACGAGCTCCCCCGGTTCCTCGATGACCACCTCCTGAAAGAGGAAGCGGCATGTATCCGGCGCCTCACTGAGGAGGCGGATCCGCTCTTTGACCAGGGGCATCATCCCGTCGAGGATACTCTCCTCGTCGGGAGTAACCGGATCGGAAACGATAGCTTCCCTCTGAAGATAGGGGAGGATGAGACGTTTGAGCTCCCCATCCGATTTTTGGCGTATGTACTGACCGTTGAACCACTCGAGCTTCTTGTAATCGAAGACCCCCGGCGACTTGCTGAGCTTATCCAATGAAAAGAGTTCTTCGAGCTCAGCCTTGGTAAAAAATTCCCTTGACTCGTCGTAGGACCAGCCGATGAGGGTCACGTAATTGAGGAGCGCCTCGGGGAGATATCCCGCCCCCCGGAACTCCCGCACACTGGTCGAGCCGTGCCTCTTGGAAAGCTTCTGCCCGTCCTTCCCCATCACCATGGGAAGATGGCAGTATTCGGGGGGATTCCATCCGAAGGCCTCGTAGAGGAGGACGTGGAGAGGCCCCGAGCTCAACCACTCCTGGGCACGGAGGATGTGGGATATCTCCATGAGGTGGTCGTCCACCACGTTCGCTAGGTGGTAAGTCGGGTAGCCGTCGCTCTTCACAATCACCGGGTCCGGATTTATATCCTCGTTCTTCCGTTTGACCCGGCCTAAGAGAATATCCTTAAACTCGGTTTGTCCCTCTAAGGGGACTTTGAACCGAATCACCGAAGGAGTACCCTCAGCCTCGAGCTCCTTTCGCTCGGTTTCGCTCAAGTTCCTGCAGTGCCGATCATACCCCTGGTACTTAGACTTCGCCTTCTGCTGCTGTTCCCTGACCTGCTGAAGCCGCTCGGAGCTGCAGTAGCACCGGTAGGCATGCCCCGACTCGAGGAGCCGGACCGCGTACCGCTGATAGAGCTCGAACCGCTCGGACTGCACATAGGGGCCGTACTCCCCCCCCCTGTCGGGACCCTCGTCCCACTCGATCCCGAGCCAGTCGAAGGTATCGTAGAGGTCCCTAAGGGCCTCATCGGAGTACCTCTCCCGGTCGGTGTCTTCGACCCGGAGGAGAAAACCGCCTCCTTGGGAGCGGGCGAAAAAGTAGTTGAATAATGCGGTGCGGACGCTCCCAATATGCTGCAGCCCGGTGGGCGAGGGAGCGTAGCGGACGCGAACGCTCATAATGTAATCCTCTGTTTGATTTTTTTCTGCTAGTCCGTCGATTATAGCGATTACCATAGTGGGCGGTCAAGGCGACTCGCCGGCGCAAGTCTTGGGGGCCTTCGTTCAGAGTTTACTTCTCTGGAGATTTGTGATATATTTTAACTATCTAAAAAAACGGCAGGTGCGTATGGAAGAAACAATTCGAAAAGACCTAATCGAAAAGTTGGATTCGCTCCTCGGGCTTTTTGCCGGTTACTACCAGGACCTGAGGCAGATGTCTGAACTGAACAGTGCCTTCGTCACCGAGATGGTGGAATCGAACCGAAGAAACAGAGACTCGATCTCCCGTGTTACCGAAGATGCGGGGATGGTCGAGGAGAAGGCTCGTCGTATCGCCGAGCTCCTCGAACAATCGGAGAAGGATGTTCGAGAGGGGCGGACCGCCGCGGGGGAATCATCGGCCATTATGGGACAAACCGCCGCTTCCATGGACACCATGGCCCGGCAGTTCCGGGAAATCAACAAGACCTTCCTCAAGATCAAGGAACAGACCGACCTCATCTTAGGGAGGATCGAGCAGATCGAAGACATAGCCGATCTGACCAATCTCCTGGCGCTGAACGCCGCCATCGAGGCGGCCCGGGCGGGTGAACAGGGTAAGGGATTCAAGGTCGTCGCATCGGAGGTGCGGAAGCTCGCCGACCGGAGCAAATCCATAACCGACGAACTGACCACGGGAATCAAAGAGTTAGCCGAGGACCTCGAGGCCTCAGGCCGATATTTGAGAGAGTTCGACGAGCTCAAGGACCGCACCGTCGATGAGGTACGGACGACCGAGGCTCGGATGAACGATACCGAGCGAGCCCTGACTCGGGTCACCGAATCGATAGAATCCGTCACCGGATTCGGCCGGGAGCAGGTCGAGAACACCGAAGCGATCCGGAGAAGCATCGAGGGGATCTCCGCCGAGGCGGAGTTCATTCACACCGGAGAAAAATACGCGACAAGCAACTTCACCGTCATGAACGAGGTGATGGATCAATTCACCGGGGCGATCGATTCCACCGGAAAGTACCTCGATTCCCAGAAGAAATCGCGGACCCGGGAGGGAGAAAGGGCTCACATCGTCATTGGGCACGACATATCCTATCCCCCCTGGGTCTACCTCGAAAACGGGACCTCCGCGGGAAGGAGCATCGAGATCGTGGGACGCCTCCTCGAGGAGACGAATATCGAGGCGGAGTTCCTCGGTGAGCAGTGGGGTTCGGTGTTCCAGAAGTTCCTCGACGGTTCGGTGGACTGCCTGATCAACGCCGGGTGGCCGAATCCGGCCTTCGACGGGATCGATCTGGTGGCGAGCAAACCCTATGCACACTTCGAGGCGGTGGTATTCATGCACCGGGACAAGGCCCCGGAGTCGACCCGTCTCGACCTTACCAAGATGTGCGATCTCAATGTAGCGGTCCAGCGGGAATCGTACGTCGACGAAAAACTCAGGCCCTACCACTGCAGCCTGGTCCACCTGGAGAACGATATTCAGGGTATAGTCCAGCACATCTGGGAGAACGCCGACGGTATCGCCACCGAGCGTCAGGTGGGAAACTTCTTGTCGAATAAGTTCTTCGCCGGTGACATCGTGCCGGTGACCGAAACCTTAGCCACCCTCGATGTGGTGATGGTTTTCAGGCCCGAAAAAAATGATTTGCTGGACCGGATAAACACCCTCATCGAGTCGAGAGGGCTTACTTCTGGCGATAGCTCGACAGGAAGCCCTTGAGGGCGTCCATCGCTTCCGCCAGCTCGTCTTCCCGGGGAAGAAAGACGATCCGAAAGTGGTCCGGCCTGGGCCAGTTGAACCCGGTCCCCTGAACGAGGAGAATTTTCTTATCCCTGAGGAAATCTAAGACGAATTGCACATCGCTGGTAATCCCGAACCTGTCGATGTCGATCCTCGGAAAGCAGTAGAGAGCCCCCTTCGGCTTGACGCAGGATATTCCGGGTATGGCTTCGAGCCCCTTCATGCATGCGTCCCGCTGCTCGAAGAGGCGCCCCCCCGGTTTGACCAGATCGTCGATACTCTGATACCCGCCTAGGGCGGTCTGGACGGCGAATTGTGCCGGGACGTTACTGCACAGGCGCATATTCGAGAGCATATCGAGCCCCTCCATGTAATCCCGGGCAATCCGCTTGTTTCCGCTCAAGATCATCCATCCCGCGCGGAATCCGGAGGCCCGGTACGCCTTGGAGAGGCCGTTGAAGGTGACGGTGAGGACATCCTCGGTGAGAGATCCGGCGGATATATGGGAATTTTCGTCATAGACGATCTTGTCGTAGATCTCATCCGAAAAAAGGATGAGCTCCTTCTCCTCGGCAATCTCGACGATCTTCGCGAGGATCTCCCTCGGATATACGCTCCCGGTGGGATTGTTCGGATTGATAATGACGATCCCCTTGGTTTTCTCGGTGACCTTCTCTCGTATATCATCGACGTCCGGGTACCAATCCGACTCCTCGTCGCAGAGGTAATGGACCGGCTTTCCCCCGCAGAGGGTAACCGCCGCGGTCCATAACGGATAATCGGGGCTGGGGATAAGGAGTTCATCCCCGTTATCGAGGAGTCCCTGCATGGCCATAACGATGAGTTCGCTGACCCCGTTGCCGATAAAAACATCCTCGATATCAACCTCGGGAAAACCCTTCCGCTGGCAGTAATGGACCACCGCCTTACGCGCCGAAAAGAGTCCTTTCGAATCGCAGTACCCCTGGGCGTTTTGCAGATTCAAAATCATGTCGTGAATCATCTCGTCCGGAGCGTTCAAGCCGAAGGGGGCGGTATTACCTATATTGAGCTTGAGGACCCTGTAACCTTCTTCTTCGAGACGCTTCGCCTCGGATAGGATAGGCCCCCGGATATCGTAGAGGACCCCGTCGAGCTTGTGGGACTTGCGAAACTCCCGCATATTCTCAAGCTTCCGCGAGGGTCTTCTTGGTGAAGAGCCATTCGGTGGCCTCCCCTAAGAGCCGGGAGAGGATAACGATGTAGACATTATCCTTTCCCCGGGTAAGCTCCTTCTGCCAAGAATCCCGATCGTGCTTGTCGAGGAGGCTTTTGGTTCCCTCGGCGACGACTTCTCCCGCTTCCTCGTCGGAAGAGGAGAAAGGATCGAGGAGATACAGGCTCAGGAGCTTCAAGAGAGGGTCCTTAACTTCCCGGGCCAAGGGTAAGAGTATTTTCTTCGCTTCTTCTTTGGCTTCTTCTTTGGCTTCTTCCAAAAAACAAGCGAAGGCGTAATTCCATCGGATCCACCGGCCCTCCCGGCCCCCTTCCCCCTCTAGGAACCTGCCGAAGAACTCCTTCATCCCGGAGCTGTCGTTATCGAGAATGTAGGGAATACCGAACTGGAGGATGAATTTTTTCACAAGCCTCGGGCGCTTCTCCTCGACCTTTTCCTTTAATCGGTGTATTTCCCCCGCCCTTCCCCTAACGAGATAGGCGTTGATGAGAATCCGCACGTACTGAGCGCGAAGTTTCTCCTCGCTGTAGATCTTTGCTTCCAGATACTCGATAAGGGGCTCCCACTTTTCCGCCTCGAGATAGCGGAAGAGGGTCCAGTTGCCGATGAAATAGGCGTTGAGCCCCCCGATGACCGCCACGAAGATGACCGGCAGGAACCAATTCTTGGACCAAAACACAGACGTGTACTCCCACCCGAGCATGAAGAGGGGCATCAGATAGATTATGAGGAACGAAATTATAATGACTATATTGAATAAGATAAAAATAGTCTTAAATTTCACGTCAAAAACTCCTATAATATATAGGAGGAAGTCTAAATCAATTGTACTAAGGGGTCAACGGTTCACATATGAACTCTGTAACGGTAAAGAATCTGCCTGAAGATACATATCTCGATAGACCCACCTACTTGGATGAGAAGTACATCCTCCTTTCCCCGGATGTGCCGATCACAAAGGAGCTCAAAGAACGATTGACCGCGTGGGGGTACGAAAAGGTCTATACCGACGGCACCCCTCAGGACAAGCCTCCGATATTCGCCGGGGAGAGCCATGAAAACGGAGGCGAGCAGCAGGTTACCGCCCGGTACGAGAGCAGCGAAAAGGAAAAGCAGCAGTGGAAGGAAGCCCAGCAGTGCTTTCTCCGTACCGCCCAGTTCCTTGCCGACATCTTCGAACAGTATCTGAAGAAGAACGAGTTCTATCACGATGAGATAACCGAAGAGGTAAAAAGGATCATGGCCGATGTTAAAGAACACCGCCGGTTCCTGCTTCGCTTGAGCGACTTGGACGATCCCAATCACAACTACATTATCTCCCATTCCATCAAGACTACGATAGTATCTCTCGTCCTCGGCGACGCTCTGAAGCTGCCCATCTTCAAACAGATCGAGCTCGGGACCGCGGCCCTGATGCACAACATCGGCATGCTCCGTATTCCTCCGCAGCTCTACATGAGCAACCGGCGCCTCACTCCCGAGGAAAGGAAGACCTTAGCCGCCCACACGATATTGAGTTTCAGGATTTTAAAGGAGGCCGGTTTTTCGATGATGGTGACCCGGGCGGTCCTCGAACACCACGAGCGAATCGACGGCTCGGGAAACCCGAGGGGTTTGGCAGGGGAAAAGATCTCTTTCTTTGCCCGGATCATAGCCGTAGCCGGCTCCTACGCGGCGATCATCTCCAAACGCCCCTACCGGGAGGCCCAGGACGCTCACACCGGTATTCTCGATCTTCTGAAAAATACGGGCAAGCAGTACGACGAGAAAATTATCCGGCTCCTGGTATACACCATTTCCCTCTACCCGGTGGGAACGTACGTAGCACTCTCCAACGGGGCCCAGGGGGTGGTCGTAGAGACCAATGCCGAAAACCCCAAGCTTCCGGTGGTAAGGGTATTGATCAACGAACGGGGGGCACCCCTGCGGGAGCAGCCTCTCCTCTACACCAGCGCGGATAACGACATTCAGGTAACGCGCCCCTTGGTTCCTTCCGAAATCGAAGCGGTCACCAAAGCCAATCACTAGTCGAGGTATTCCCATGAAAGAAATATCCATAACCCTTCCCGGGGGGCAAACTCGAACCGCCTCCTACGGTACCCGGGTCAGTGAACTCTTGAGCGAAGAAATCGCAACCGAGCTCCCTTTTCCTCCCATAGCCGCCTTAGTCAATAACGAGCTCACCAGTCTGAGCTTTAAGGTGGAGATAAACTCGGAGGTCAAACCTATCACCGTAGAAACAGGAGAAGGCTTGCGGGTCTATCGCAACAGCCTCTGTTTTCTCTTGAGCATGGCCGCCAAGGACCTCTATCCCGATCTGCGCCTGGTTATCGGACACTCCCTGGGAAACGGCTACTTCTATTATTTCGAAGGAGAGAAAGAGGCCGACGAGACGGTGTGCAGGAGTCTCGAAAAGCGGATGCGAGAGCTCGTCTCCGAGGAGATAGACATCGTCAGGAGGGTCGTATCCTACGAAGAGGCCTTGGAACTCTTCAAGCGTACCAATCAGCCGGATACCGTCGTGCTCCTGGAGCAGAGGAACCAGAACAAGGTGCCCGTGTACATGTGCAGGGAATATACCGATCTGGCCCATATCCCCTTAGCTCCAAATACCACCATGCTAAAGAGTTTCGAGATTCTCAATTACTCTAACGGATTCATCCTCCGCTATCCCCCGTCGCGGTCGCCGATGAAACTCGCCCCCTTCAAAGACAGCCCTCTCCTCTACTCGGTCTATAAGGAGTATAAGGCGTGGGGGAAAATCTTGGGCCTCCACAGCGTGGGGCGACTCAACGAGGTTATCTACCGCGGTGAAATCAAGGACTTTATCAGGGTGGCCGAGACGCTCCACGAAAAAAAGATCGCCGCCATCGCCGATCGTATCCACGAGCAGAGGGATGAGCTCAAGGTGATACTGATCGCGGGCCCTTCCTCGTCGGGAAAGACGACCTTTACCAAGAAACTCGCCATAAACTTAAGGGTAGTGGGCTTTAACCCGGTCATCATTTCCTTAGACGATTACTTCCTCCCGCGGCACTTGACCCCGAAGGATGAAGACGGAAACTACGACTTCGAGGTATTAGATGCCATCGACGTGAACCTCTTGAACGAGCACCTCCTCGAGCTCTTCGAGGAAAATCTGGTGGAAATCCCCGAGTTCGACTTCAAGACGGGCGAACGGAACGAGCACGGACACTTGCTCAGGCTCGACGAGCGGAGCATCCTACTCATGGAGGGGATCCACGGACTCAACGACAATTTGACCCCCCGTATACCGCCGGAGACGAAGTACAAGATCTATGTGTCCGCTTTGACACAGCTCAACTTGGACGATCACAACCGGATATCCACCACCGACAACCGACTCCTCAGGCGGATGGTACGGGACTACAAGTTCAGGGGCTACAGCGCCCTGGAAACCCTCGAGAGATGGCCCTCGGTTCGAAGGGGAGAGAACCGGAACATCTTCCCCTTTCAGGACAACGCCGATACCGCCTTCAATTCGGCCCTCGACTACGAGCTCGCCGTTCTCAAGGTCTACGCGGAACCTCTCTTGAAGGTGGTCAAACCCTATCACCATCACTACACCGAGGCGGTAAGGCTCCTGTCGTTCATCGACAATTTTACCGCCCTTCCCGACACCCACATCCCCGATTTCTCCATACTCCGGGAATTTATTGGCGAATCGGGCTTCAAGTATTAGTATAGAGAAATGAAAGAATACACCACCGGTTTGGAGTCGCTGGACACGGCCATTCGGGGATTGGAGCCGGGAGATAACGTCGTTTGGCGGGTCGACGAGATCGCCAACTACCTCCCTTTCTGTGAGGCCTTCGTTCGAATGGCGGTAGAAGCGGGGAAGCGGTTGGTCTACTTCCGGTTCGCGAGTCACGCTGCGGCCGTTCCTCCCCTGTCCGGTATCACCACTATCGAAACTCACCCGGAGATGAGCTTCGAGAACTTTATAACCGATGTCCATGGGGCGATCAGCGAATACGCGGACTCCGCCTACTATGTTTTCGACAGCCTCTCCGCACTCTCGGAGAACTACTTCAGCGACAGGATGATTGGGAACTTCTTCAAGCTCACCTGTACATATCTGTCGGAGAAACGGGCCCTCGCCTACTTCGCCCTGTACCGGTACAAGCACTCCTACCACGCCATGGACACCATTTCAGAGACCACTCAGATCATGATCGACGTGTACCGTTACCAAGATTCGCTGTACATAAAACCCGCGAAACTCTTGGGAAAGCAGTCGCATGAGACTTATCTGGTTCGCGAATGGAAAGGGGACGATTTCGTCCCCGTCACCTCGAGCGCGCTTATCGCCGAGGTTATCGCCTCCACCCCCTGGACGGGTCTCCCCTCGGCTAGCTACCGGATGGTCGGGGTCTGGGATAACATGTTCATCCGGGCGGAAGCGACCCTAAACACCTATCATAGGGGACAGAGCTCCGACAAAAAAATAAAAACGGTGTTGAGACAGGTCTTGAGGCTCATCATCTCCCGGGACGACCGGATCTTGCATCTCGCCGAGGCTCACTTGGACCTCGAAGACATCATCCATATCTGGAAACGGATGATCGGTACCGGACTCATCGGCGGAAAATCGGTGGGGATGCTCATCGCCCGGGCGATACTGACTAAGAAGAGTGAAAAGTGGACCCGTCTCTTGGAGGAACACGACAGCTTCTTTATCGCCTCCGACGTGTTCTACACCTTCCTCGTGGAAAACAGCTGCTGGTGGGACCGACAGAGTCAGAAGAATCCGGAAACCTTCTTAGACGGAAACGAATCGGTCCGGAAACGCATACTCCGGGGAGACTTTCCGGAATACATCATAAGCCGCTTCTCCGATATGCTCGACTACTACGGCTACTCTCCGATCATCGTCCGGTCCTCCAGTCTCTTGGAAGACAACTTCGGAAACGCCTTCGCGGGAAAGTACGAGAGCGTCTTCTGCGCGAACCAGGGGACCAAAGAAGAGCGGCTCGAGTATTTCTTGAACGCGGTCAGGTTTATCTACGCGAGCACCATGAGCGTCGAGGCTTTGAGTTATCGGAAGAACCGGGGGGTCCTCGACCGGGACGAGCAGATGGCCCTCCTTGTTCAGCGGGTATCGGGAAAACCCTGCGGGAACTACTACTTTCCCCAGCTCGCGGGAGTGGGTTTCTCCTTCAATCCCTACGCATGGAACGAGGAGATCGACCCGGAGGCGGGAATGATCCGGCTGGTATTCGGTTTGGGTACCCGGGCGGTGGACCGTGCCGACGACGACTACACCCGGGTAGTAGCCTTGAACGCTCCGGAGAAGCGCCCCGAATCCGATTTCGCAGCGGTCAAGCGGTACGCCCAGCGGCGGGTGGACGTTCTCGACCTCGAGCTCAACGATTTCCGAAACATCCACTTCACCGACTTAGCCCCTAGTAACAGTGACATGCCTTTGAATCTCTTTGCCACCCGGGACCGGGAGCTGGAGAGAACTCTACGGGAACAGGGGATGAAGAAGGTCTTTCCCTGGGTGCTGACCTTCGATACGGTGTTCAAGAAGACCTCACTGGTAGAAGACATGCGGGAGATGTTTTCCACCGTCCGGGACGCCTACGAATCGGAGGTGGACATCGAGTTTACCGCCAATTTCCTGGAGGACGGGAGCTACCGGATCAATCTCGTCCAGTGCCGTCCCCTGCAGATCCAGGAGGCCTCCGAGACGGTGGAACCCCTTCCGGATATCGATGTGGACAGGATGATTATCGACGCCCGGGGGGCAACCATCGGCCACAGCCGGAAGATCAAGATCGACCGGCTCATCTACGTGGTCCCGGAGCTCTACGGAAAGCTGTCAGAGCAGAACCGCTACCGGGTGGCAAAGCTGATCGGAAAACTGACCCGGACGGGAATAGAGGAATCGGGCAAGATCATGCTCATAGGACCGGGGCGGTGGGGGACGAGCACCCCCTCACTGGGAATACCGGTGAGTTTCAGGGAGATCAATAACACCAGCGTTCTGTGCGAGATCGATTCGATGCACGAGGGGCTGGTACCCGACCTGAGCCTGGGGACCCACTTCTTCAACGAGCTCGTGGAGCTCAATATGCTCTACGTCGCGTATTTCGTAGGCAGAAAGGGGAACCGCATCAACACCCGCTTCCTGATGAACGAGGACAACCAGTTTCCGAGACTTCTCGAGAACGAAGACGCCTGGGCGGATATAATCAAGGTGATCGACTTTCCCGAAGGTAACGGGAAAACTCCCGCAATGTACCTGAATGCAAACGCCCTTCACCAGCGAAGCGTTCTCTATGTGGAATAGCGCATAAGTTGGTAGAAGGGCCGCCCCGGAGGCGGCCCTTCTACTCTATACGGCGTTTATCTTCCGCCGCCGGGTACCGGTATTATACCAGTCCCTGATCCATCATCGCCTCGGCAACCTTGATGAAGCCGGCGATGTTCGCGCCCATGACGTAGTTCCCCGGAATGCCGTATTCATCGGCGGCCCTGGCGGCGGAGGCGTGGATCGCCTTCATGATTCCCTGGAGCTTATCGTCGACCTCTTCCCTCGTCCAGGAGAGGCGCATGGCGTTCTGGCTCATCTCCAATCCGCTGGTAGCAACCCCGCCGGCGTTGGCCGCTTTACCCGGACCGTAGAGGACCTTCGCGTTCAGGAAGACATCCACCCCCTCGGGAGTGGTCGGCATGTTTGCCCCTTCGCTGACGAGCTTACACCCGTTGGAGACGAGTGTTTCAGCGTCCGATTTATCGATCTCGTTCTGGGTGGCGCTGGGGAAGGCGGCGTCGCAGGTGACGCTCCACGGACGCTGCCCTTCGAGATATTCCGCCCCGTACTTGTCGGCATATTCCTTGATCCGTCCCCGCTGGACGTTCTTCAGGTACATGACGTACTCGAGCTTTTCCTCGTCGATCCCGTCGGCATCGTAGATCGAGCCGCTGGAATCACTCAAGGTAACCGGCTTGGCGCCGAGCTCGATGAGCTTCTTGGTAGTAAACTGAGCGACGTTACCCGAACCCGAAACGGCGCATACCTTGCCCTTGAAGTCTTCGCCCTCGGTTGCAAGCATCTCCCGTGCGAAATAGACACTTCCGAACCCGGTAGCCTCCGGGCGAATCAGTGATCCTCCCCAGTTGATGTGCTTTCCGGTCAAAACACCGGTAAACTCGTTCCGAAGGCGCTTGTACTGACCGAACATATAGCCGATCTCACGGCCGCCCACGCCGATGTCTCCGGCGGGTACGTCGGTGTCCGGACCGATATGCCTGGAGAGCTCGGTCATGAAGCTCTGACAAAACCTCATAACCTCGCCGTCCGATTTACCCTTGGGATCGAAATCGGATCCTCCCTTTCCACCGCCCATGGCGAGGGTGGTAAGGCTGTTCTTGAAGATCTGCTCGAAAGCCAGGAATTTGAGGATTCCCAGATTGACGGTTGGGTGAAACCGGAGTCCCCCCTTATACGGCCCTATGGCGCTGTTAAACTCGATTCGAAATCCCCGGTTGACATGATAATCACCCTTGTCGTCCATCCAGGGTACCCGGAACATCACCACCCGTTCGGGCTCGACGAGACGTTCCAGAATGCGTCCCTCACGATACTCCGGATGCTGGTCGATTACCGGCTCGAGACTCTGCAGGACTTCTTCCACCGCCTGGTGAAACTCGTATTCGTTGGGATTTCGTTTCTTGACTGTTTCAAAAACCTCTTCGCTGTAAGACATACCTATCCTCCATTTTTAACTCATTTACATGAACTATAAGGGAAATAATCCGATTTCGCAACTAATATCTCCCTTACTTAGCTCTGTCGGCTCAAAGAATCGAGAAACTCCGGGGCCGCCTTTCGGCACCCGGAGAGAAAATTCTCACCCTCGGAAGGGGGATTCCAGGAGGTTATTGTGCCGCCGGAGATACCGTATTCGGCGAGAAGAGGTGTGATTCGTCCGTGGAGATCTTCACCATTTCCGGGCACTACGGTGAAATCGAAGTTTTTCGGCGCCCACCCGCCGGATTCCCGTAAAGAGCTGTTCGCCGGTAGTCGCCCCGGCGGAGAGGAGGAA
>CAZXMO010000022.1:0-23958 GCA_964641125.1 uncultured Spirochaetales bacterium | reverse complement strand
GCCGGATTCCCGTAAAGAGCTGTTCGCCGGTAGTCGCCCCGGCGGAGAGGAGGAACCCCCTGCGCCGGTGAGCCGCGGGATCCCGAAGGCCTAACCGATTTTTCCGGGCCCACAGAATCTGGGAGCGATCGATGAGGGCTTTGAGCCCGGCGGGGACACCGTAAAAGAAAACCGGGGTGGAAACCGTTACCAGATCGGCTTTCCGAATCGCGGGAATTACGGTAGTTTCCATGTCGTCTTCGATGGGGCAGTGCCCGGTTTTCTCACACACCGTGTACTCGAGACAGGGCTTTACGTCGATGTCGTGGATCCGCAGCCGTTTCACCTCGGCTCCCCTCTCCCCGAGCTCGCTCAGGAGCATGTCGTGGAGCCGATCCGTGTTGCCGTGTTTTCGGGGACTCCCGTAGAGGCCGAGGACCCGCATATATTACCTCCTTGTCCTTAGTAAGAAAATAAAAAAAAAGCTTCCAGAGAAAAGGAGGAAAAACTCTGGAAGCTATATATAAAAAAAGGAGGCAAAAGGAATGTTTAATTCCATACTAACAAACCACCGGGGGAGTGATAGGTTACAGATTTTTCTTACTTTTTTTCCGGTAATTGACCTTTTCACCATCCTGGTATATACATCTATGTGCACTACGGAGAAACCTCGTTAAAGCACCACTGTGGGGTTTCGGGGATATATTCTCCTCGTCCGTTGAATATTCCCGAACTACTTTTTTACACCCTCTTTTCCCAACAACACCGGGGCCAGGAGAGCGCGGGCATCGTATACCGCCGGCAGGAGAAGCTGGTGGCCTACAAGGATTTGGGTATGGTATCCACCGTCCTCGCCCGCTATCTGGACAAGACCAAAGAGTCCACGGTTGGTATTGGTCATGTGCGCTACTCCACCCACGGGGGAAACCGTGTGGAGAATGTTCAACCGATTTTGGTCAGCTGCAATAAGGGGAACATCGCCTTAGGTCATAACGGAAATATCTCCAACACCCGAACCCTCAAGCGGCACCTCTTCGATGAAGGCTCCATCTTCCAAAGCACAAGCGACACCGAACTCATTCTCCATCTGATCAGCCGAAGCCGGAAAAATTCCTTCGAAGAGGCCCTCCTCGAGACCCTTCAGACCCTCGAAGGGGCCTACAGCATGGCGATGATCCACAATGATAAGCTTCTCGCCATGCGGGATCCCCACGGCTTCAGGCCCCTGTACATCGGGCGGCGGGGGGATATGCACGTGGTCGCCTCGGAAACCTGCGCTTTGGACATTCTCAAAGTAGAAGATTACCGTCAGGTCGAGCCCGGCGAAATAGTGACCGTCGACGAAAATGGAGTTCAGAGCATAAGTTTCGGTAAAAACGCAAAGATAAGCCAGTGCGTCTTCGAGCTCATCTACTTTGCCCGTCCGGACAGCCAGGTATTCGGCGAATCGGTCCACGCCATGCGAAAACTGATGGGGGCGGCCCTCGCGCGAAGCGACGAATACACCGGAGATATCGTGGTTCCGGTCCCGGACAGTGGAAATATCGCGGCCTTAGGTTACGCCGAAGAGTCGGGTATCCCCTTCGAGATGGGGCTCCAGCGAAACCATTACGCCGGACGTTCGTTTATCATGCCCACCACCTCCCAGCGGGAGCTCGCCGTGCGGATGAAGCTCCACCCGGTCAAGACCGCCATTCGGGACAAACGGATAATCCTGATCGACGACTCCATCGTTCGGGGCACCACCAGCCGTATCTTAGTCAGCCTCTTGAAAGAAGCGGGGGCCAAGGAAGTGCACATCCGCCTGAGCAGTCCCGAGATCCGGTGGCCCTGCTTTTTCGGAATCGACACCCCCACCCGGGAGGAGCTTATCTCCAACCGGAAGAGCGCCGACGAAATCGCCCGGTACACCGGGGCCGATTCGGTGCGTTTCCTCCCTATCACCGAGCTCCAAAGCTGCGTCGGCCGGCCGGAAAACTACTGCTTCGGCTGTTTTAGCGGGGAATATCCCGTCGAGCCGGAAGCCCTCAAGGAAGGAGAAGTTATCGATGCGCACCTATAGGGAAGCGGGAGTGGATATCGATCGGGGAGACCGGTTCGCCGCATATATCGGGTCACTCCGTTCTCAGGCGGTCTCCCGCGGTTTGGGCGGGTTCGCCGGAGGGATCGAGGTGGATACCGCCCGCTATACCCACCCGGTGATTCTTTCCACCACCGACGGCGTAGGCACCAAGCTCTTGGTAGCCCGGGAGCTCGGGCGCTACGATACGGTGGGGATCGACCTCGTGGCCATGTGCGTCAACGATCTTATCGTGTGCAACGCCGAGCCGGTCAGTTTCCTCGACTATATCGCCTGCGGCGGAGTGGACGAATCGATTCTCCATCCCCTGATGGACGGTATTGTCCGCGGCTGCGAAGAGGCGGAGTGTTCTCTCGCGGGGGGTGAGACGGCGGAGATGCCCGATATGTACGCCCCCGGCGACATCGACTTAGCGGGTTTCGCCGTCGGGATCGGGGAAAAGGGAAACCTTCTCCCCGCCGCCGGGGGCATATCCGCGGGCGATCCGATCTACGGACTCCCTTCGTCGGGGATTCATTCCAACGGATTGAGCCTGGCCCGCAAAATTATTACCCCGGACCGGGGGGAAGACTACGCGGAGCTCCTGATCCCCACCCGGATCTACGTCAAAGAGATGAAAACTCTCCTCGCCGCGGGAGAGATTACCGCCGCGGCCCATATCACCGGAGGCGGACTCGAAGGAAACCTGCGACGGGTCCTTCCCGGCGGCCTCCGCCCGGAGCTTAGCTGGGATTGGCAGGAACCCGGGATCTTCGAGAAGATAAGGAAGAAGGGATCCGTCGCGGAAGAGGAGATGCGGCGGGTATTCAACCTCGGGATAGGAATGGCGCTGGTTGTGAGGAAAGGACGGGAAGAGACTTTCGAAGAAACGGCCCGGGGTGCGAAAATAGACATCAGAAGGATCGGGGTACTCCGGAATGGCTAATCTCGGCGTACTCGCCTCCGGAAACGGATCCAACTTCCAGGCGATAGTCGCTGCGGTCGGCCCCACCGAACACGATGTTTCCTGCCTCGTCTGCAATAAGCCCGGGGCGTACGTCATCGAACGGGCGGTTAAGGCGGGGGTTCCCTCGATTATAGTCGATTACACCGGACGCCGCCGGGAAGAGGCCGAGCTCGAGATCTTGAGTTACCTCCGGGTATACGGTGTAGACCTGATCGCCTTAGCGGGATTTATGAAGCTGCTCACGCCCCTTCTCATCGACGCGTACCCCGGGAGAATATTGAACATCCACCCGTCTCTTCTGCCCAGATACCCGGGAACGGGGGCCCTGGAGAAAAGCTACCGCGGCAATGACGATGAGCTCGGTGTAACTATTCACAGAATCGATTACGGCCTCGACACCGGACCGGTGGTCCTTCAAAAAGCCTTCAAGCGATCGGGTAGCGAAAGCTTGGAAGAAATCGAGGGCAAGATTCACTCCCTTGAACACACCTACTATCCTCAGGTTATACTTGATCTGCTCGGCAGGCTTGAAGCCGAAAAATAAGGAGACCACACTTGAGAGTTTTACTATTGGGTTCAGGAGCCAGAGAGCATGCCTTGGCGTGGAAGTTCTCCAAGAGCAAACGAATAACCGGTCTATATATCGCCCCGGGGAACGGGGGTACCGCGGAGTTAGGCGAAAATTTACCCGATGCGGACATCGTCGAGCCGAACGGACTCGTCAAGATCTGCGCGGAAAACAGGATCAATATGATCTTCGTGGGACCCGAGGGCCCCTTGGCCGCGGGAGTCGCCGACGGTCTCGAGTATGCGGGAATCCCGGTTATCGGACCCAAGAAAGCCGCCGCCCGGCTCGAATCCAGCAAGACTTTTTCCAAGGATTTTATGGTCCGTCACGGTATTCCCACCGCCGCGGCGAAAAAATTCGAGGACGAGACCTCCTTCGTCGAATATATCGACACCCTCGAGGGAAAAGCGGTTATCAAAAAGAGCGGACTCGCCGCGGGAAAGGGGGTATTCGAATCCTCCGATCCTAAAGCCCTCAAGGATTTCGGCAGAGAGGTCCTCGCTCACGATACGCTCTTAGTGGAAGAGTTTCTCGAAGGATACGAGATTTCGGTTTTTACTCTCTTCGACGGAAAAAGCTATCTTCTCTTTCCCCCCTGCGCGGACTTCAAGAAGGCGGGAGAGGGTGATACCGGACCCAACACCGGGGGAATGGGGGCCGTCTGTCCCGTCCCGGGAGTCGGGACCCGGATAATGGAAGAGATCGAACGAACCGTCATCGAGCCGACCTTTCGCGGCATTCGGGAGGACGGGTTCGACTACACGGGGGTGCTCTATTTCGGACTCATGATAACCTCCGAAGGGCCGAAGCTCCTCGAGTACAACGTTCGCCTCGGCGACCCTGAAGCCCAGGTTCTCCTTCCCTTGATCGAATCCGACTTCTGCAATCTGATGGAAGCTGTGAGCGAGCGGAAGCTCGACTCCTTTCCTCTCCGCATCTCGGGCAAATCGGCGGTGGGCGTCGTGGTGGCAAGCGGCGGATACCCGGGGGATTATAAGAAGGGTCTTCCCGTGGAGCCGTTGCCCTCCTACTCGGACGGAAAAAGGCTCATCTTTCACGCCGCGACTTCGTTCGACGAGAAGGGCGAGCTCGTAACCGGCGGCGGGAGGTGCTTTACCGCCGTAGGAGTCAAGGACGAGATCCTCGATGCCCGGCAGGCGGCCTACGAGGCGGCGGAGCGGATCCGTTTTCCCGGAAGCTGGTACAGAAAAGATATCGGCGATAAGTTCCTGTTCTAGTTCGTCGAGCCCTGGCGGCAGACCTCGTAGAGAAGTATACCCGCGGCCACCGCTACATTCAGGCTGTCGAGTCTTCCCGACATAGGAATCGACACGCTCCCGTCACAGTGTTTGTGTACATTCGGACGTACACCGGCTCCCTCGGCACCCAAGACGACTACGGTCCGCCCGGTCAGGTCCTGATCGTAGAGGGGTACTCCGCCCGGATCCGCCGCATAGACCCAGTATTCGTTTTCCTTGAGAGTCTCTACCGCCCGGGAAAGATTAACGGTGCGGATTATAGGAAGATACGCCTCCGCTCCCGCCGAGGCCTGACTCACCGCCGCGGTGAGCTTCGGTGAATGCTTCTCCTGAAGGATTACCCCGTCGGCCCCGAACTGCTCGGCGCTCCGGAGAATAGCCCCGAGATTCCTCGGGTCGGTAATTCCATCGAGAAGGAGAAGAATCGAACGGGTGTGTCCACGATGCTCCTCGATGAGATCATCGAGGGTAACGGCCCGCTTGATGCTCCGCGGGGCCGCGGCCTCCTCGACCGCGAGGAGGAGCCCCTTGTGGGATTCGAATCCCGCCATCCGGGTTATCTCCTCAGCTTCGGCCCGGACCGCGCGCACACCCCCGTGTTGTTCAACGGTCTTTATAAGCTCCTTCGCCCTCTTGGATTCGACGGCGAAATACAGGGTCCCCCGGATTTCCTTCTTCTTGAGATGTTCTTCGATCGACCTGGTCCCGGTAACGCAGCGCATCTTACGATCCCCTTTCGTCCTTCCCGGCCTCCGCCGCCTCCGCACCGCCGAAAGTCTCGATTTTGTCTACCTCCCCGTCGAAGTCTTTGTCCATCTCATAGCGCTCGATGTAAACCCCCTCGTAGAGATACACCCATATGTCGACGGCCTCATCGTAATTGGAATCGATCTCCCTCCGCTCGAGGACACCGTCGCCGTAGTAATAGAAGTCGTCCATGGCCCCGTCGTAGTTGAAATCGAGCTCCTCGTACATCTTGCGGCCCCTCTCATTGATCCGCAGGTTGTAATCGAAATTCCCGTCCCCGTCACGGTCGGTCCTGATCCATGTGGAATCTTCCTCGCCGTCCTCTATGACGCGGACGGGATCATCGGCGGGGAGGATCGCAGCCGCGAGGACAAGGATAAGCGACGGGAACACGGCCTTGAGCATGTTTTAACTCCTTAGGAGGGTTTTTTTCAGTATCGACCTCCGGGCCCGGGAACTACACTACATGGAGGCGCGAATCTCGGAGAGCGGGATGGGCTTAGGCGTGGATTCCTCACCGATGATATCGGAGAGGTCCTGCATGAGGTCTTTCGCCTTGGAATTGAGCTTTTTCGGAACCTCCACATGGATCTTTATGTACAGGTCCCCCCGTCTGTTGGGATTGTGGAGGTTAGGAATCCCCTCGTTCTTGAGACGCAGGGTTTTGCCGTTTTGGGTCCCCGAGGGTATCTTGACCTTGATCTTCTTGTCGTCGAGAGTCCTGACGTATATCTCGCCGCCTAAGGCCGCCTGGGTGATCGAAATGGGAATCATACAATAAACGTCGTTTCCGCTCCGCTCGAAGTGCTCGTGGGGCTTGACGGTAATGTAAACGTACAGGTCCCCCGGAACCCCTCCGTTGGGACCGGCGTCACCCTGTTTGGGGATGTTGATCCGCTTTCCGCTCTCGATACCGGCGGGTATGGTAACCTTGATCTTCTGGTGTTTTTCCTCGAGCCCGCTTCCCCCGCAGTTAGTGCAGGGATTCTCGATTACATACCCCTCACCGCTGCAGGTCGGACAGGGGGAGGCGATAGAGAAAAATCCGGAGCTCCTGCGTACCTGTCCGCTCCCTCCGCAGGAGGGGCAGGTCCTTTTTCCGCTTCCCGACTCGGCGCCGGTTCCGTTGCAGACATGACAGGAGCTCCGCTTGGAATAGGATATCTCCTTCTTCGTTCCGAAAACGGCGTCCTTGAAGCTCACCTCGAGGTTGTACCGGAGGTCCGAGCCCCGTTGGACCCGGTCCGCCGAGGGCCTCCGGCGCCGGGTTCCCCCGCCCCCGAAGAAACTGTCGAAGATACCCGAAAAATCTCCGAAGATGTCTTCGAAGTCCCGGAATACCGTAGAATAGTCATGGGCGCCGCCGGCGCCCCCTGCCATTCCCTCGACTCCGGCGAAACCGAACTGATCGTAGGCCTGCCGCTTTTTCTCATCCGCGAGGACCTCGTAAGCCTCGGTGGCCTCTTTGAATTTTTCTTCCGCCTCGGTATTTCCGGCGTTTCGATCGGGATGGTATTTTACCGCGAGCTTTCGATATGCTTTTTTGATGTCTTCCTTGGAGGCCCCCTTCGGGACTCCAAGGACTTCGTAGTAATCTCTTTTAGCCAATTTTCTCTACTCTACTTGTTCTCGTCTTCTTCCTCGTCGACGACCTCGTAATCGACGTCTTCGACGTTTTCACCACCGCCGCCGGGGTGAGCTTCTTCTCCGGCTCCGCCGGTTTCCCCCTCGGGACCGCCCTCGGCGCCCGACTCGGGACCGCCCTCGGCTCCCGCACCGGCGTTCTTATACATTTCTTCGGCGAGCTTATAGGAAGCCTGCTTGAGGGCCTCGATCTTTTCCTTCATCTGAGTGGCATCGTTGCTCTCCATTGCCGACTTGAGCTCACCGATCGCGGTTTCGATCTGCTGCCGCTCTTCCTCGCTTATCTTGTCGCCGTGCTCTTTCAGTGTCTTTTCAGTGGAATAGGCGAGAGTATCCGCTTCGTTCCGGGTCTCGACCCGTTCCTTTTCCCGCTTATCCTCTTCCGCGTGGGCTTCGGCATCCTTGACCATATTGTTGATCTCATCTTCGGAGAGGCCGGAGGAGGACTCGATCCGTATTTTCTGCTCCTTTCCGGTGCCCAAGTCCTTCGCCGAAACGTGGACGATACCGTTGGCGTCGATGTCGAAGGTTACCTCGATCTGCGGGACTCCTCGGGGGGCGGGAGGAATACCCACCAGGTCGAACCGTCCGAGAGTGCGGTTCTGACTGGCCATCTCCCGTTCGCCCTGAAGGACGTGAATAGACACGGCGGTCTGGTTGTCCGCCGCGGTAGAAAAGATCTGGCTCTTCCTCGTAGGTATTGTGGTGTTCCGGTCGATCAGCTTAGTAAAAACACCTCCTAATGTCTCGATCCCCAAGGAGAGAGGGGTAACGTCGAGAAGCAGCACGTCCTTGACGTCGCCGCCTAGAATTCCGCCCTGAATGGCGGCGCCCATGGCTACGACCTCGTCGGGATTGACTCCCCGGTTGGGGTCCTTGCCGAAGAGCTCCTTGACCAGCGCCTGGACGGCGGGGATCCGGGTGGATCCGCCGACTAAAATGATCTCGTCGATGTCGGAGGCGTCGAGCTCGGCGTCCTTGAGGGCGTCGAGACAGGGCTGCTTGGTCCGCTGGACTAAGTCCTCGGTCATCTGCTCGAACTTCGCCCGGGTCAGGCTGTATTGAAGGTGCTTCGGTCCCGAGCTGTCGGCGGTAACGAAGGGAAGGTTGATCTCGGTGCTCTGAGTCGAAGAGAGCTCGATCTTGGCCTTTTCAGCGGCCTCTTTGAGGCGCTGCAACGCCATCCGGTCCTGGCCGAGGTCTATCCCGTAATCGTTCTTGAAGCTCTGAATGAGCCAGTCGATGATCTTCTGATCGAAGTTATCACCGCCTAAGTGGGTATCGCCGTTAGTCGACTTGACTTCGAAAACTCCGTCTCCGAGCTCGAGAATAGAGATATCGAAGGTACCCCCCCCTAGGTCATAGACGGCAATCTTCTCTTCTTTCTGGTCCTTTCCGAAACCGTAGGCCAGGGAGGCCGCGGTAGGCTCGTTGACGATACGCTTGACCTCCAGCCCCGCGATCTTTCCCGCATCCTTGGTCGCCTGGCGCTGAGAATCGTTGAAGTAGGCCGGAACGGTAATGACAGCCTCGGTGATCGTCTCGCCGAGATAATCCTCCGCGGTCTTCTTCATCTTTTGAAGGATCGCCGCGGAAATCTCCTGAGGAGAATACTCCTTGTCGTGGACCTCGACCTTGACGTCGTTACTGCCGGCTTCCACGATCTTGTAGGGGACCATGGAGATCTCGGAGGGGACCTCACCGTAGCGGCGCCCCATGAAACGCTTTATCGAAAAGATCGTATTCTCCGGATTGGTAACCATCTGGTTCTTAGCGGGCTGGCCTACCAGCCGCTCACCCTTTCCGGTGAAGGCGACCACTGAAGGGGTCGTTCGCTGTCCCTCCGAGTTCTGTACGACTACGGGCTCACCGCCTTCCATGACGGCGACGCAGGAGTTCGTAGTACCGAGATCGATTCCAATTATTCTTCCCATATCTAACTCTCCTCTTGTATTATCCTTTTTGTTATCTCTTCTATCCTATCCGCTATTCTACCCGCTATTCTTCCTGTTCCGCATCCACCGGGATCGATACCTTGACCTTTGCATGCCTGAGGACCCGATCGTGGAGCATATATCCCTTCTGATAGTCCTCGAGAACCACCTGCTCTTGGTGTTCCGTGGAGGGCTCAGTGGTGATCGCCTCGTGCTTCTCGGGATCGAACTCCTCACCTTCGCTGTCGAACCTCGTGAGCCCGTACTTCCGCTCGAGCATGCCGACGAACTGTTTCTCGATCAGCTCGATCCCGGTGCGGAAGGATTCCACATCCTGGGCATCGGCTCCGGCCTTGATGGCCCGCTCGAAATCATCGATGATGGTTATTATATCGGAAAGAAGGCTGGTATTGGCATATTTGATCGCATCTTCTTTGTCTCGAAGCATCCTTTTACGGAAATTCTCGAAATCGGCCTGCTTCCGGAGATACTGATCCTTCAACGAGCTGTTCTCTTCTTCCAGCTCGTTTATCCGCCGGGTAAGCTCCTCTTTTTCGCCGCGTTCATCCCCTTCATCGACGGCCTTTCCGCGGACGGCCGTTTCTTCTATAACGGCTTCCGCGGTTTCTTCCTGAATTTCGTTATCTATATGTGTATCTTTTTCGCGAGAATTATCTGTAGACATAGCTTCCCCTTGAGCTGTTACGTTTTGAGATAAAATACTAATTGCTCCGGGAAAGCGTCAAGCAATCGGGGTGTCTTTTGTCCGGACCGGGGGCAAAATCGGCGAAAAATGTCTCCAATTCGGTTGAATTCAGGGCACACGGGGAAGTATTTTAGAGGAAAAGTAAACGGAGGGAAGATGTGGCCATCGTAAAGCTCGACTCGGTATGGAAGACCTACCTCTTGGGAAACGTCCGGGTAGAGGCGGTCAAGGGGGTCTCTTTTGGGATAGAACGGGGGGACTTCATCTCGGTAGCGGGTCCCTCGGGGTCCGGAAAGACAACGATCCTCAATATGATCGGATGCATCGATGTCCCTACCCGGGGAACCGTGGAGATAAACGGAACCGATACCGCCGCTCTGAACGACCGGGAGATAACCAACCTGAGGCACAAGGTGATAGGGTTCATCTTCCAATCCTTCAACCTGGTTCCCGTACTCAATGTATTCGAGAATGTGGAATTTCCCCTACTCCTCGGTACCGAGCGTATGGAAAAGGGGGAAAAGCGGAAGTGGGTCGATTACCTCATCGAGCAGGTAGGGCTCACGGACTGGAGGCATCACCGTCCGAACGAGCTCTCCGGGGGACAGAGGCAGCGGGTCGCCATAGCCCGGGCCCTGGCGACTAAACCCCAAATAGTCTTAGCCGACGAGCCCACGGCAAACCTCGACTCCGCCACCGGCGAGGCGATCATAAGCCTCATGAAACGAATCAACCGGGACCAAAAAACGACTTTCATCTTCTCCACCCACGACCCCTCGATTATGAGCATAGCCGATCACATTATTCACCTCCACGACGGTATGATTACCGGCAACGAGCGGGGGGAATACTGATGCCCGTCCTGCTCCGAATAGCGGTCCGGAACCTGCTCGAGCACAAGGCGAAGAGTTTGATCATAGGGATCCTCATCGCTCTCGGGGTTGTTGTTCTGATCGTGGGGAATTCCTTTATGGACACAGCCGCCTTAGGGATAGAGAGGGCCTTTATAGACAACTACACCGGGCACGTCATGATCAGCGGCAGGACCGACGGAAAGGTCTCCCTCTTCGGGGTCCAGAAGCCGGGGACCATGGAGATAACGCCTATCATCCCCCATTACAGGGACATCCGGAGCTACGTCGAGTCTTTGGAAGGTGTCGAACAGGTCACCTCCCAGGTGACCGGCTACGGGATAATCGGGCTCCCCGACGAGCCCGGCAGGACCTTCGCCGTTCTCTTCGGAATCGAGCCGGGGACCTACCACCATATGTTCGACAATGTGGAGGTCATCGAGGGACGGTACCTCGAGCCCGGAGAGGAGGGGCTCATGATGTCGTTGGCGCAGATCGAGCGCCTCGAGGAGAAAACGGCCAAGGAGCTCGACCTCGAGCCGGAAGAGTTCGACCTCGAGATCGATGCCGGGGATACAATTCGGATAAGCAGCTACAGCGACGCGGGATTCAAGATCCGGGAGCTCCCCGTGGTGGGAATCTTCGACTTCAAACACACCAGCGAGGGGGTCGGAGCCGACATGATCACCTATGTCGACGCCGAAACCATCCGCACCATCCAGGGTTTGAGCCTCGGCGCGGTGAGCATCGAAGAGCTTACCGAGGAGGAGACCACCCTCCTCGAATCGGATGTGGAAACCCTCTTTTCCGAGGGTGCCTTCACTATCGAGGAATCGGGCCTCGGGGAGTTCTCCGAGCAGGTATTGGAGTCGGTTCTCGAGCCTGAGGCGGACGGGGAAACGGAGACCGATCCGAACGCGGCCGAGCCCGGCGCCGAGACCGGAAGGGGATCGACCGCATGGCAGTACATCCTGATCAAGCTCGAAGATCCCAAGACCCTTCCGACCACCGTGGCCGGCCTCAACGAATGGTTCGACTCCCAGGACATTCTTGCCCGGGCCGGCACCTGGGAGGATGCAGCGGGCCCCTTTGCCACTACCGCCGACATCATCCGGAGCGTCTTCAACGTGGCCATCATCATCATAGGCATAGTGGCGGTGATCATCATGATGAATACCCTGGTCATATCCGTAATCGAGAGGACCGGCGAGATAGGGACCATGCGCGCCTTGGGGGCCCGAAAGGGTTTTGTCTGGCGGATGTTCTTTCTCGAAACCATGACCATTACCGCCGTCTTCGGCGCCGCGGGAATCGGGCTCGCCGCGCTGATCGTCTTGATCCTCAACCGGATTGGAATTCCCGCGAACAATACATTCTTGAAGATCCTCTTTGCCGGAGACGTCCTCCAACCCGAGATGTCGGCGATGTCGGTAGTTACATCGATCCTGGTAGTCTCCGGCATCGGGATCCTCGCCCACCTCTACCCGGTCACTGTGGCTCTGAAGATCCAGCCCATCAAGGCGATTAGAACGGTCTAGGAGGAAAGGGTGAATACGATACGGATGGCGTTGAGAAATCTGAACCGGCAAAAGAAGCGGACCTTTCTCTTGGGCGGGGCTATCGCCTTTGGGATTCTCATCATAACCATGATAAACGGTTTTACCGGGAGCTTCGTCGAGAATGTGGGAGAGAACTTCTCCCACCTCTTAGCAGGCCATATATTTATTGACGGGGTCGAAAAAACCGAAGAGGGTGAACCGGTCTCTATCATCCGGGACGATACGATCCTTGTCGAGACTATCGACGAGCTCGACCTTCCGGTCCGCTTCCTGACCAAGCGTTCCGACTTCAACGGGGTACTCATCTTCCAGGGGGAAACGCTGTCCCAGAACATAGTCGGCGCCGACTGGCAGAAGGAGAATTACCTCACCGAGCGGCTCGTCCTAGTGGAGGGAAGCTTCGAAAATATGCGGGACGAGACCGGGATTATCATCAGCAAAGAGGTCGCCGACGCCCTCAATGTACAGTTGGGGGAGAGGGTCCTGATCCGGTTGAGGACCGCCCGGGGGCAGCAGAACGTAGGAGATTTTACCGTTGCCGCGATCAGCCACGATCCCGGTCTCTTCGGCTCAATCTCCGCCTATGCCAACCTCGAGTACGTAAACCGTCTCCTCGACCTCGATCCCGCCGAGTACATGACCCTAGGGATTTTTTTAGAGGATTTCACCGCCATCGACCGGGAAGCGGACCGCCTGTATCGGGCCTTGAGAGAAAAGGTCGACGTGTTCGACCGGGACGCCCGGCGGGAGGAGGATCAAAATCCCCTTGCCGCCCTTTTCCGTCAGGCCGAGGAAGAGACCTGGAGCGGCACCCGCTACCGCCTGATGACCCTCAACGATGCCCTCGAAGAAGTCCAGCAGATCGTCAGGATCCTCGATAGCGCGGGTTTGATTATTATGCTGATTCTCTTTATCATTATCATGGTCGGAATTACTAATACCTTCCGAATGATTATCTTCGAGCGGATCAAGGAGATAGGCACCATGAGGGCCCTGGGGATGCACCGGAACGGGGTGCGGAGGCTCTTCCTTCTGGAGGCGGTACTCCTCTCGGCAGGAGGAATTATAGCCGGATTTATCCTAGCCGGAATCGCCATGCTGGTCCTCTCCAACATATTCTGGGGCCTGGAATCGCCGATCTACATCCTGCTCAAGAACGGGTACATGACTTTCAGGCCCGGTGTGGGCAGGGTAATCATCAATATAGCCCTCGTTCTCGGGCTCACCCTGCTCGCCGCGTTCTTCCCGACCCGGAAGGCCGCGAGGCTCGAGCCGGTGGACGCCCTGAGAGCTTGAGCAACGGAGACGAACACAATGAGATTTTTCCATAAAGCGATGCGGAACCCTTCCCCGCGGCCGCCGTGGCCTCTCGAGGCCGCGCTCATCGCGGCGGCCTTCATCTTCCTCACGGCCGTTCCTCCTCTCGCGGCGGAGCCCGACTTCACCCGGATGCTCGAGGAAATCGACGAGCTCGGGAACTTCGACGACAGGGATTTTTCCTGTGTCTACACTATGGTAAGCGAGAAGCCGGGGGAGGACGTGAGTCTGACCCAGGTCCGCCTTTTCCGGCGGGACTCACAAGATCAGTTTCTCCTCCTGATCCTCAAACCGGAGGCTCAGCGGGGTCAAGGGTACCTTCAGGTCGACGAGGTGGTGTGGTTCTACGATCCGGAGAGCCGGAAATTCGAGAAATCGACCCTCAAGGAGACTATCCAGGACTCGGACACCCAGAACAGCGACCTGGACCGGAACGCCTTGTCCGAGGATTACGATGTAGTCGACTGGAGTGAGGGGACCTTGGGAAGCTTCGAGGTCTACATTCTCGACTTGGAGGCGAATACCACCGAGGTAAGCTACGACAAGCTGAAGCTCTGGGTCCGCAAGGACGTCCCCATCATCCTCAAGGAAGAAGACTACAGCGTCAACGCCCGGCTGATGCGGACAATTTTCTTTCCCAACTACGTTACCCTAGCCGAGAGGTACCTTCCCTCGAAGGCGCTCATTATCGACGAGCTCAATCCCGGTGAAAGGACCCAGATAACCATGCGGGATGCAACCGTGGCCGATATCCCCGACTACGTCTTTACCAAGGCTTACCTCGAACGGGTAAACGAATGAGGTGATATGAAAAGCCTCCGATTTCCGGTTATCCTCTTCCCCGCCGTCCTCCTCTTCCTGACCCTTCCCGTGTCGGAAGTCCTCGCCGAGGAAGGCGGCATCGATGAGGACTTCGAATCCCTCTTCGAGGAAGACATGATCGAGGAGGTGGATACCGAGACTCAGGATACCGCGCCGGAGGAGGAGTTCCTCGTGCAGGAGACCGTCCGGTGGGGGGGAAGCTTCAGCGGGAGCATAACCGCGGACTGGACCTGGAACACTGTCGGTTCCCCCGATTTCTCCTTCTTAGACCCGTCCGACCGGCTTTTGACCCCCCGGGTCGCCTCCGACCTCTTCTTCGATGTCCGACCGAAAAAGGACTTCCGTGTCTTCGGAAAGTTCAAGATCGACATCGCCAACGACGGCGGAGGGGGAATTACAGGCCTCGAGGGGTTCGGGGTGGGAGGCGTCGATGAAACGAGCCTCCCCGAAGGATGGACCTCCACGGTCAACGAAGAGGGAGACACCGAGATCCGGAACGAAGACGGTATTCTCCTTTTTACCATTCCCGCCGAAGACACCGAGGAAGGGGAAGAGGAAGAGGAGCCCGCCGTGGGAACCGTCCCCACACTGACGCTGAACGTCTTCGAACTCTTCTCAGACTTCAGTGTAGGGGAGCGGCTCTTCTTCCGTTTCGGCAAGCACACCATCCGGTGGGGGGTCGGATACTTCTGGAGTCCCGCCGACGTTCTCAACCTGACGGCCATCGACGTGGAGGACCCCGCCGCCGACCGGGAAGGACCGGTGTCACTGAAGACCCAGTTCCCCTTCGGTCCCCATAACGGTTATCTCTACCTGATTACAAATCTCGGGGCCAAACCCATCGAAGCTGCGATAGCTCCTAAGGTCGAATTCGTCTTCGGCACGTGGGAAATCGGTTTCGGGGGGTATTACCAGAACGCCTTGGCCCCGCGGATCGTGACCATGGCGACCACCTCGTGGCGGGACTTCGACTTCTTCGGTGAGGTAGTCGCGAGCTGGGGATCGGACAGGGTTTTCGTCCGGGAATCCCGCAATCAGGAGGCGGCCCTCGAAGACCCCGAGGACAACCTGGAAACGGTCCTCGATACCTATGAGGTGGAGGACCGTCCCTTTTTCCATGTAACCGCCGGGTTCAAGTATCTGAAGTCGTTTACCGAGGACCGGGGGAGTATCGCCTGCATGGTCCAGTACTGGCTGAACGGCGAGGGTTATCCGGATTCACGACTCCTCAAACCCGCCTCGTATCTTGCGCTGAACCCCAACACCAACGGGCTCCTCATCGAGGACGAGGAGGACCAGCCGGAGGGATACGAAGATCCCCCAACCTTAGGATTAAACGATCTTATTAATTTCGGGATGCACTACGGGGGTGTCTTCGTAAACTGGGAGATCTTTCAAACCGGGCTCAACCTATCGTTCCTGGTCATAACCAATCTAACCGATTTTTCGGGATTCATCCTGCCTTCTATAAGCTACGAGGTGTTCGACTACTTCTCGATCTCCCTGAGCACCCGGTTTACCTTCGGAGATCCCGGTGACGAATACTCCAATCCCGCGGCCCTTTTTCCGGGGAACGAGCACACCGGAACTATCTTTACCCTGTCCTTTTCGATGAGCCTCGGGAGCGGCCAATTCTGATGAAAAATATAAAAAAGCCGGCCGGAGCCCTTCTCCTCATGCTTACCGCTCTCCTCTTCTCCTCGTGCGTGTGGATCTACGGTCCCGAAATGACGGTACCCGAAAATTTCGCCGCCACCACCGGGGAAACCGACAAGATCGTCCTAACCTGGGAGCCGGTACCCCACGCGGACATCTATTATATCTACCGCTCCCCTTCCGCGGACGGTACCTTCGCCTACCATGCCTTCAGCCGGTCCGCGGAGTACACCGATACCGATATCGATCCCGAGGTATCCTATTGGTACAAGGTGACCGCCTCCGACCTGGAGAGCAACAACGAGAGTCCCCGGACCGCGGCGATTAAAGGAGACTCGGTACACGAGTTCGCCTGGTCCCAAACCGCCGTCCTTTCTACAACGGCAAGTCAGATCCGAATCTCCGCGGACCCCGCGCCGGAAGCGGGCCTCCACGACGAATACCGGGCTTGGGCTATTTTAGCGGGAGATACCCCGGGGAGTCCCGCGGAGGTCAACGGCTACAATCGCGACACCGACTCCTGGGAACAATTCGGAGATCCCTTCGGAAGCATCGCCCCCTCGATTCCCGGCAGCATCGATATCGCCGCCTACGCCGGGGAGGTATACGCGGCGTACGCGGATACCGGGTACGGCGGGAAAATCACCGTTAAGCGGTACGACTGGACCGGTGAGACCTGGGAGAACCTAGGGACCACCGGACCGGAAGGCATTTCAGGGAGCGACGACGCCCGGGATATATCCTTAGAAATTGCCCCGGCCGCGGACAATCTACTGCCCGAGCTGGTGTGGATCGAGTTCGACGGAAGTGATTACACGGTTTGGAGCTCCTTCTACGACGATATCTCCGATACCTGGAGCGCGCCGACCGTTCTCCCCTCGGGCGCGGCGGGTCCCGATCCCTACGTCGGTACGAGCACGGTCCGTACAGGTTCTCATTTGATAGCCGCCTTCGAGGACGAGTCCGGCTCGGGGGATGAGTGTTTCAAGGTAAGCGGATATGACGGCGGATGGGTACCAATCGATACTACCGGACTCCCCGGGGATTCCACTTCGGATATAACGGACCATTACTTCTCCCTTGCAGGATTTTCTGGTACCGAGTTGTATCTGGCGTATATGACTGATACCCTCGCTTTTGAGGTGCGCCGATATAACGGCACGGATTGGAGTACCGATCTAACACCGGGAAGCATCACCGTGAGCACCGCGGCGGAAGGGGTCGGCCTTGCAGGAGATGATGTCAATGGAGATACGTACCTCTATCTGTTTTATCGGGATTCCCTGTCGGGATACGTCCAAAAGCGGGATATATCCGCTGGAACCTGGGAGCTCCTCCCGGTCAGCGCGGATACGGAAGAGATGGCCTTGAATCCGACCTATCCTGAGGCTGCGGTTCATAACAACATCGTTTACTGCGCCTATCTTTCGGGATCTTCGGCACAGGTACGGGTGTGGCGGTAGAGGGGAAAACAAAGCTACTGCCCCGAAGATTGGTGTTTTAAGCAAAGATTTCGAACTACAAGTCTTTGAGTAGCAAGGGATAAAGGAATATTCATCGACCTGAAGACTCCTGAAGTGCGTCTTACCCGGTTAAATCCCTGAACAGACGAGAAATAGACGTAAAAAAACACCAAGCTTTGGGGCAGTAGCAAAAAAATACTTTTCTTCTCTCCTGCGACGTGGAATAATTCATAAAAAGTATCTATAATTTCCCTCGGAAGGGAAGGAGATGAAGAAAAACGTTATGAATCGGATTATCGTGCTCACGGTGCTCCTCGTTTTTACGGCGGCCCTGCCGGGTTACCTCGCGGCTGAAGATTCTTCCGTTGAAGGTGTTATCATCGACGGGAGCTTCGAGACCTCCGTGGGAATGCTCTGGGCCTGGGACTATACGCCGAGGGATATTACCGACCCCACCGACGTCCGCCTCGAGGCTGCTCTGGATGCCTCCTTCTTCGTATCGGCCCCCCTGGGGGAGAGGTTCGCCCTCACCGGCCGGGTAGGATTCACCTATCCCAATGGAGCCGCGAATCCGACTCCCGAGGAGATCACCACGATTCTCTCACGGAGCTTTACCGTCTACGAACTCTACGGAGAAGCTTTCCTAACCGACTTTCTTACCCTCAAAGCGGGAAAGAGGTTTATCCCCTGGGAGATGGGGTACTTCTTCAGCCCCGCCGATATCATCAACCTCGATCCCCTCGATCCGGAAGATCCCGACGCCTACCGGGAAGGACCCTTGGCTTTTTCCGCCGATTTTACCCTGTGGGATCAGCACCTCCTGGTTCATCTCTTTCCGGTCGATCAGATTCGCCCCTGGGAGATAGCTTCCGCGCTGCAGCTTCGGATGAATTTCAGCACCATCGATGCACGGATCGGCGCTCGATACCGCTACGGGGACCCCCCGGCGGCATCCGCCGGCGTCCGGCTCGATCTCCCCTTGTTTTCACCCTTCATCGAGGGGACCGCCTCTATCGGGTCCCTCAAGACCTACGCAACCGAGACCACCGATCCCGCCGCATGGCCCGCGGGAGTCGAGACCCGGGACTACACAACCGGATTCTTCTGGACCGTGACCCTCGGGAGCGGCTTCGCCGTGGAATCGGCGGGAATCTCCGGGGCCTTCCAGTATCTCTTCAATCCTCAAGGATACGGCTACGGAGACTACCGGAGCTACTTGACCGGCCGGAACGCGGAGATCCTCCTCGCCCAAGGGCGCCTTACCCGGGAAGACCTCTTCCTCGGAGGTTCCCATTACGGTGCCGCCCGGGTCGACTGGGCGGTTGTGGACAGCGGGGTTACCGTGAGTCTGTACTGGATCGGCAACATGTCCGCACTTTCGGGGAAGCTGGAACCCTCGGTTACCTGGCGCCTCTTCGATCTCTTAGAGTTTCGCCTCGCGGTTCCCCTGGTCTATCACGACTGGGTTACCGAGTTCGGGACGGGACTGCACAACGGTTTCGCCGTCAGGGCGGGGATTGCCCTTTCAAAGGACTCCTTCCGGAAACCCTGAGCCGGCGAGCGACCCGGCCGGGCCTCTACTTCGGAAGCAATTCGAGAATAAGCTCTACTTCTCCACGGCTCAGCTTGGTCTGCTGAGCAATCTCGTTGACCCCCCATCCATTGTGAGCGAGCTGCCGGACCATGTTCCGCTCTTTGGTAGAGGGGGCGCCGTCCCCTCCGAGCTTCTCTTTGGGGGTTTCTTTGAGAAGCGATCCTAAGAGCTTGACCTGCTCCTCCGACTGTTGGGCAATCTGTTCGAGACGGGTTTCGGTCCTGCCGAGCCATTCCCGGGCGGTCTGCATCCGGTCCATCCGCTCTTCCACATCCCTGAGCACCTCGTCGAGCCGGTCGAGCTGCTCGATGGTCTTGTCCGCCTTGGCCTTGTTGGCGGAGAGCTCCTCGAGGCTCGCGGTGATGGTGTCGACCTGCTTGGGCATCTGATTTATCTCCGCTTCCACCTTCTTGAGATCGCTCTCCAAGTTTTCGAGATGGGTAAGATTCTTCTCAACCCCCTTGAAGGTCTTCTCGATGATGTCCTGTTTCTCCTCGAGACGAGTATACTTTGCCGTAACCTCGTTCTCGAGTTCCCCGAGATCCCTCAAGTCCGACTGTACCTTCTGCATGGTATCATAGCTGTCGGTGACATTCTCGAGCCTTGCATCCACGGCCTGGGACATATTGATGAGCTTCTTGAAATCCCCCTCCATCTCGTCGATCCGCCGTTTATCGGAAAGGAATCGATTGAGCTTTTCGGAAACCTCGTCCCCGATCTTCTTGATCTTCAAGAACTTCTTTTCGGCCTCTTTGATCTCCTTCGTCTGAACCTCGACCGAGGCAATTTCCGCCTTGAGGTCCTCGATGTTGTGCTGGAGGGTGTTCTTGAGGCTGTCGGCCCGCTCGAACAGCTTGGTCTGGGCGAGGAAGCTCTTCTGCTTCTTCTCTATCTCCTGGAGATTCACCTCAAGAACCTTGGTATCCTCTTCGATCTTCGCGGTCATCTTCTTGTTCACACCGTCGATCTTCTCCCGGGTGTCCTGAACCGCAATGCGGAAGTCCCGGATCTTTCCGTCGAGCTCCGTCTGAAACTCCCGAGTCCGGGACTGAATTTCGGCAAGGGTGTCGGCGGACCGGCTCGAAAGCTCCTCGAGTGACTCCCGTGTCTTATTAGTAAGCTCGTTCTCGAGATCGGCGACCTTCTCGGCAATCGATTCGAGCTCCGCCTTCATCCTTTCCCGCTCCTCCCGGGTCCCGGTAATGAGCTCCTCCTTCTGAACCGCGAAATCTTCTTTGATAGAGGTGATGATCGTGTTTGTGTCGGTCCGGAAGCTGGTAAACTGCTCCTGGGCCTCCGCTTCGGCGTCCTGCATCTTCTTCAACACTTCCGCCTGCCAGACGGTAACGTCCGATTGGGTCGATTCGATAAGGGAGAAGATGTCCTTTTTCCCCGATTCGAAATCCTCGTCGAGACCGGAGATTTTCGATTCCACGGTCCGTTCGAGCTTCTTGAGCTCCTCCTGCACGCTTCCCTGATACGCGGAGAACTCCCGCTCGAAGAGGAGCTTGGAGTTCTTTTTAACGTCTTCGAGCTCCTCGGCGAGGTTTTCCTGGAGCCCTCCTAAGGACTGTTCCGTCGAGGCCATCCGGGTCTCGATCCCTTCCCGGAAGCCCATCACCTGGTCCTCGAACCGGGAGAGCTGTTCGCCTATGCGGCCCTGATGCTCGGAGAGCTTGGTTTTGAGCTCCCGGGAATACCCGTTCTCCACCTCCCGACGGCCGGCCTCCGCCTCCTCGGCAAGGGCTTCGAGGCGTCCGCTTATCTCCGTCTTCCAATCGCTGAACTGCCGCTGAACGGCATCGTTCCTCTCTTTGAGGTCGGCAAAGAACTCGTCCTCGAAAACCTGGAGTTTTTCCGAGACGTTCTCGTAAGCCTTCTGCTTGAGCTCGGAAAGACCCTTGTCGACCTCGTCCATCGCGGAGGTGAGGCTGTCCATGCTCTCTTCGGCCCGCCGCCGGTCGGCTTCTCTCCGTTCTTCCAACGACTGCTGGAAACTCCGGAACTCCGCCTGCAGTCGGGACTCCACCGCTTCCATGGAGCCCCTGAGGGAGGTCTCCAATCCGTCGATGTCCTTGTTGAGATCCTCGATCTTCTGGAAGCGGTACGAAACGCCGCCCTCGTAATCGGCAATCCTCTCCTCTACCGCCTGTACCGATTCGGTAATCTTCGATTCGAGGAGGGTATCCATCTCCTCCACACGCCCCCGGATATTCGAAATGAAACTTTCGAATTCCCTGCGACGGGAGTCCTGGGCCTCCTGCATCTCGGAAAAGATCTCGGTGGACCGGGCATCGAGCTTCTGGGCGCTGTCCTCGAATTCCTTCCGGATGGTCGTCTGCCACACCGTAACTTCGGACCGGGTATTCCCTAATGTTTCCTTGAGCTCCTTCTCCGATTCCTGAAGATCCCGGCGCACACTCTCCACCGAATCGTCCAGCTCCTTCTTGACGTCCCGGGCCTTGGCGACGACGTGGTTCTTGAGTTGTGTAAAAACCTCGTCCTCGAGGGTCTTCCCGCGCTCGGCAATCTTCTTTATCCGGGCGTTGTATTCCTCTTCGATGCCGCCTATCCGGTCCTGGAACTCCTCGAGCTTCCCATCGAGGGCCGATTCTGTGCGTTCCACCTCGTCCTCGAGGCGGGTTACGTCCGAGGCGACCTGGGGGCCCAGCTCCTCGCCCCGCCGCTCTGCATCGGTGAGTCGTCCTTCGAGAAAGGAGGTGAACTCTTCCTTCACCGTGCCGGCGGACTCCCGGAAGCTTTCCATTGCCTCCGTGGTCATGGTGTCCCGTCTCGCTTCGAGGGCGGTTATGTAGTCGGAAAAGTTATTGACCATTCCTTCGGTCTGTTCGAGACGGTCCTCGAGGGCCGACACCTCGTTCGCGGTGGTAGATATGAATTCCTTCTTGACCTCCTCGAGGGCCCGCTCGTTGACCTGGACGAATTCATCCCGGATCTCAGGGAGCGATTTCTCGAGCCCATTCACCTTTTCGGCGGCCTCTTTGAGGCGCTTTCCCACCGTATCGACGAACTCCGATTCCTCCTGGAGGCGCTTCAGGTTCTCATCAACCCGGGAAGTCATATCCGCTAAGTCTTTGAGGGCGGAATCGTATTCGTCGATTCTTCCCCCTATGTCCCCCATCCGTTCCGCCCGGGCGTTCAGCTCTTCTTCGGCCTCCCGGATGCGGTTGAATATCTCCCGGACCGTCTTCTGATGGACATCTATATCGATGGATAGATCCTTGAGCTCGGTTACCTTGGTTTCCACGAACTCGTCGAGCTGCTCCTTGACCCGGTCCGAATATTTCTTGACCTTCTCCAGCGACCGGTTGTTCCGGTCGAGCTGTCTGTAGACCGCGAGGATTATCAATACTACGATTAATGTGATTATATTACCGACAGAAAAGATCATGACTGTCCCCCTCCCCTTTTACACTATACCTTTTTCGCTTAGAAAAAGCTATATATAGCCGGTATCGATGAGCTGTCTGTGTAATTCCGTGTAGGACGCGAAGGTAAAATCGGCCACCGTTCCGTCCCGGCTCCCCCGGGATAGATGCGCCGTCTTCATACCGACCTTGCCGGCACCTAGTATATCATATTGGTAGTGATTTCCCACATATAATATGCGCTGTACCGGAAGACCGAGCTTATCGGCGACGTAGAGAAACGGTTCCGGATTGGGCTTGAGATATCCCACATCCTCCGCCGAGGCGGCCATGTCCCAATCAACGTCGAGATTGAGAATGGCCATCTTCTTGCCGATGGGGAAATCGGACAAGAGAGCCCTTTTTATATCCCTGGTATCGAGATCGTGAAGAAGCTCCCTCAAACCGGGAAAGATTTTCACATTTTTGAGCACGTTTTCCCATATCCGATAGATGGTCTTATCCACGAGATTTCCGGCTTTTTCCCTGGGGATTTTCATCTCCTCGGCCAGGAGCTCCGCCTGGAGTCGGTAGAAGTCCTCCACCGGACGGATTTCCCGCAGTTTCTTCCTGACCCTCCCGAAGCTCAAGACGAGCCGGGGGTATTTGAGGAAAAAGGGGATCGAACGGGTGTACATCATCCTGTTCGGGTATAGGGTGCCGTCCACATCGAAGACCACCGCACCAAGCTTCATGCTACCTCACTGTTATCGTATAGAGTACCCGTACTCGAACGCTGCCCGCTTCCCTCGGAACGACCTCGAACCGCCACCTCCGGATGGCTTCGCGCACTGCATTATCGATTTCAGTATTACCCGAACTCCGCATTATTTGCAAGTCCGTTACACTTCCCGAGGGCAGGAGTGTAAACGATATCTGAATGTTCAATGTTTCGGGAAGTCCCCGGGCGAGCTCGGGGTCTATCTGCGGCTCTTCGAGATTGATAGGTCTCCTTCGGGCTTTTAATTCATCCAGGGTGACCGGATTCTCCGGGGTCCCGATACTCCTTTCGGCCTCGCCGTTCTCCTCGCCGTTTTCCTCACCGTTCTCCTGTCCGTCGATCGCGCCGTCGGTGTCGCCGGTCTCCGCCTGAGCTAAGGTTTCATCGAGGGAGCTCAGGTCATCATCTTCGTACAGGCCCGTCTTCGGCCTGTCCGCCTCTTCGGTTCCGGGGGCGGTCCCTTCGTCGCCCCCGGTCCGGGGGGTTATTTCCTGGCGCTGCACCTTTAGGAGGTGCTCCTCGTCCCTGTCGAGGCGTCCCTCCGGACCGGTCTGTTCGAAGGTCCCCGGACCGTCGGGGGCTTCTTCGTCCGTCTCCGGAGGCTCTTCGGGGGGCGCGGTGTCCGTACGGGGTGCGGCGGCCTCCGGCGAAGGCTCCGCACTCCTTTCGGCGGCCCGCTCGGGG
>CAZXMO010000021.1:41183-43907 GCA_964641125.1 uncultured Spirochaetales bacterium | reverse complement strand
CCCGTCTTGACACCGGAACTCCTTTTTGGTAGGGTACCGGATACCTCTTTATCCGCGGCCGGCGGCGGCGGATCAAAATCAGTCCAGAAGGAGGCGACATGAGAAAATACGAGGTAACTTTTGTCTTTCCCGCCAGGGAGGACGAATTCACGAAAGGAAAAACCTTCGTGGAGGAAGAATGGAAGCGTCACGGCGCCAGTGTTTTGAAGACCGACGACATGGGTGAGCGTGATCTCGCGTATCCCGTCAAGAAGGAAACCCGCGGACATTACTATTTTTACGAGCTCGAGATGGACCCGCTCAAGGTCCAGGATGCCGACCGGGAATTTCGGCTGCAGGATGAGATTCTGAAGTTTCTCTTCGTCAAAGAAGAATAGAGAAGGAAGGAAGACGTATATGGCCGATATCAATGTTGTAGTTCTTGTGGGGCGGCTCGTTCGCGACGCCGAACTCAAGTACACGTCTTCCGGATATCCTGTGTGTAAGTTCAGCATAGCCATCAACCGCAGGCGGAAACAGGGAGATCAGTGGGTCGATGAAGCCAACTTCTTCGACATCAATTTATGGGGAAAGCGCGGTGAGTCCTTGTCCCAGTATCTGACCAAGGGAAGCCAGGTCGGAATCCAGGGGGAGCTCAGGCAGAACAAGTGGGAACAGGACGGACAGCCCCGCAGCAAAATCGAGATTACCGCGAACGACATCCAGCTCTTAGGCGGAGGCCGCGGCGGAGGCGGCGGCGGAAGCGGACCGAACCAGTCCGCGCAAAGCGGCGGGGGCAATCAGAGGCCCTCCTACGGACCCCAGGATTTTAACTCCCAGGACAACTTCGAAGACGATATACCGTTCTAGCACTAAATTTTGGAGGAAATACTAATGTCCGACTATAGAAGTTCGAGAGACAGCGGTTCACGATCCGATTCCAGCCGGGACCGGGACGACAGCCGGGGGCGCGACGGCGACAGCCGGGGCGGAGGATACCGCTCCAAATCGAAGGTTTATTTCCGGAAAAAGGTCTGCCGGTTCTGCACTCAGAATCTGACCGTGGACTATAAGAATCCCGACAGCCTTCGCCGGTTCGTCACCGACCGGGGAAAGATACTCCCCAGGCGTATCACCGGTACCTGTGCGAAACATCAGCGAATGCTCGCCCAGACCGTAAAGCGGGCCAGGGTGCTCGCGTTGCTGCCGTATGTGAAGCAATAACCGTGTATGCGGAAATTCTTTGAAGGCGGACTTTGGGCGGAAGTACTCGGTTTCGCGGTCATTGCAATAATACTGTATATAACCGGTTTTCTGACCTTCTTGTTCGCCGTTCCGCTGCAAATACTCATGATAAAACGGGGACATCGGGCTTATCTGTTGTCCTCTTTCACGGTGCTGGTGGCGGTCATCATCAGCGCCCTGGTCAATACACGGCTCATGGAGAATGAGGAGCTCAAACAGATGCTTATCTTCATCGAGCTGTTGTTCCCGGTGATGCTCATGGCGGGGATCTTCGCGATGAATATGGAGAGTCCCTATCATCTCAGGAAGCTGTATCTGCTCTTAGGTGTTACAGGGGCGGTCGGTCTCGTGAGCATCCCGATCATCTACTGGCTCCTGCAGAACGAGGTCTTTATGACCGCGATGCGGGAGCAGGTCGACTACGTCCTTTCCGTTCTCTACGGTTCGCCGGAAGCGGCGGACACGGGGGGAATGTTCAGCCGGCTATTCAATCCGGAAGCCATGATGGAGACCTTGAGGGAGGTGGTGCTCAGGAACTACCTCTTCTCCTTCTTTCTGCTTCTGACACTGAACTGGCGTATGGGATACGGGATGGGCTTGAGGTCCCGGGGCATTCGTCCTCCGAGTCTCCGGAGTTTTTTCTTGCCCGATAAGATGGTATGGATCCTCCTGCTCTCTTGGGCGGGGATCTTGGGGGATATATTTTTCGGAATAGGGCCCTTGGGGTACTTCGTTTGGAATGTTGGGCTCATATTCTTGTTTCTATACGGACTGCAGGGAATGGGTATTATACAGCATTTCCTTTTCCGCGCGGAGATGACCCGTGGACTGCAGCTGTTTATTGTCGTCATGATCATCATTGTGTTGTTCATTCCATTTTTGAACATCCTGTTGATCATCGGGATCCCGGTATTCGGAGTTTCGGAAATATGGATAAAATACAGACAACCAAAGAGGAGTTGAGGTATGAAAGTAATATTGGTTCAGGACGTTGAAAACCTCGGAGAGGAGGGGGATGTCCAGGAAGTAGCGGACGGTTACGGCAGAAACTACCTGATCCCCAAGCAGTTCGCGGTCCTTTACACGAAGGCGAACGAGGCCATGCTCGAAAGCAGGCGCTCCGTTATCGAGCAGCGCAAGGAAGATAAGAGGAAGGCGGCATTGGGGCTCAAGCAGCGCCTCGAAGAGGAAGAGCTCGTTATCCGCCGTCCCGCGGGGGATTCGGGAAAACTGTTCGGAAGCGTAACCTCGGCCACCGTGGCGGAAGAGCTCGAACGCCGGGGAATCAATGTCGAACGAAAACGGATTGAATTGCCGGAGAAGAATATCAAGATGATCGGAAACTATCCCGTCAAGGTAAAGCTCTACGACAACGAATCCGCCGAGGTAAAGATAAAGATCCAGCCGAGCGAGGGCGGTGAAGAATCGGCCCCTCAGGCGGCGACGCCCGAAGCGGCCCCGGCTCCGGCGGAAGCGGCGGAAAAGCCGGCTGAAGAGAAG
>CAZXMO010000021.1:3896-41083 GCA_964641125.1 uncultured Spirochaetales bacterium | reverse complement strand
GCCCGAAGCGGCCCCGGCTCCGGCGGAAGCGGCGGAAAAGCCGGCTGAAGAGAAGCCCGCTGAAGAGAAGGCGACCGAGGAGGCGGTGGTGGAAGCAGCCGCTGCACAGGAATCCGCCGAGGAGGCCGCCGCGGAAACCCCTGAAGAGGGGACCGTAGAGGCCCCGGCCGAAGAGATAATCGCCGAGGCGGTAACCGAAGAAGCCGCTGCCGAAGAAGAAATTGAAGAGGAGTAGAACCTAAGCGTCGATGGACGTATCCTCACTCAAGGACAAAATTCCACCGCACAATGAAGAGGCGGAATCCGCCACTTTAGGCGCTCTGCTTCTCGACAACGAAGCCATCTCCACGGTGCTTCGTTTCTTGCGGGCGGACGATTTTTACAAGACCGCGCACCAGAAAATATTTCAGGGCGTAGTCAATATGTATCAGCGGGGAGAAAGGGCCGACCTCATTACCCTTACCGAAGAGCTCAAGTCGGAAGGCTCTCTCGATTCGGTGGGCGGGTCGGCTTATATATCCGAGCTCACCTCCGCGGTTCCGACCAGCGCCAATGTCGAGTACTACGCCCTGATCGTCCAGGGGAACAGCGTCCGCAGGGCACTACTCAAGACCGCCCGGGAAATAATTGCCCAAGCCCACGACGAGTCCCTCGACAGCCGCGCCATCATCGAAGAGGCGGAAAAGCGGATCTTCGAGGTTACCGAAAAACAGCAGACCAGCGCCTTCAAGGCTGTTCGGGAAATCATCCCCGATGCCATCAACGAGATCGAAAGGCTCTACAACTCGAAGAACGCCTATACCGGAATTCCCACCGGTTTCGGAAACCTCGACCGGTTTACCAGCGGGTTCCAGCGCTCCGAGTTCATTGTTATCGGAGCCAGACCTTCGGTAGGAAAGACGGCTTTGGCCCTGAGTATGGCTTCGAACATTGCGATCCATGAGAAGATACCGGTGGGGTTCTTTACGCTCGAGATGTCGGAGATGGCTTTGACCCAAAGAATCTTAGCAGCCGAGGCCAGGATCAATTCAAACCTCATCCGTAACGGTATGCTGAGTCCGGCAAACTTCAAGGACCTCGTGGATGCCGCGGGAATCATCTACGACTCGCCCCTCTTCATCGAGGATACCCCGGGTATCAAGCTCTTAGACCTTCGGGCCTCGGCGCGGCGTCTCAAGGTTCAGCAGGACATCCAGATTCTGTTTATCGATTACTTGACTCTCATTACCTCCGAGACCCGGGAGATACCCCGGCACGAGCAAATCGCGGAAATCTCCCGGTCGTTGAAGGCCTTAGCGCGGGAGCTCGACATTCCGGTGGTAGCCCTTTCACAGGTGCGTCGGGAGACCGAGGGAAAGAGACCTTCCTTGGCCGATCTACGTGAATCGGGGTCCATCGAGCAGGATGCGGATGTCGTCATCTTTCTTCACCGGGATCGCGGAACAGAAGCCAAGTCGGAAGAGGAAACCCCGAGTAATATTCTTACCGAGCTCATCCTTGCCAAACAGCGAAACGGACCGATCGGGACCGTGGAAATCGCCTTTATACCCAAATATACAAAATTCGAGGAACTGACCCGGGAGACTCCCTAGAGACAAGAACGGAACATACCGATACTATTCATACCGATACTGCGAGGTAGCTATGAGTTTAAAAGATGCGTACGATTTCGACTTTCTCGTCAATGAAGCGGAGCGGCTTGTCTTGGATGAGCTGGAGGAACAGCTCAAAAGGGACACCGCAAACAAGATTTGCAAATGTCAGGATTGCATCCTCGACATGGCGGCATACGCCTTGAACAACGTGCGCCCCGCCTACCGGGCCTCACTCCTCGGGAAGCTCTACTCCGACGCGGTCTCCGGGACCGAGTACGAGGAGGAGATCACCGCGGCGGTCGAGGCGGCGGTCGAGAAGGTGAGCAAAAATCCCATGCACGACTAATTGCTGAGTCTGTATCTCCGTTTGAGGCTCGGTGAGGCGGTCAAACCCCTGAAGACCGATATATACTCATCGGCTCCATCGGAAGCATAATACCTGCCCGAGGAAAGCAGGGCTATCCAGTTAAAAGCGCCGTCTTTGAAAAAGTACAGATCCATGACCTTTTCCTTGGTCCGGAGGTTCCATACGCTTATGGAATGGTCTTGGTTGACCGCGTAAAGAAGGCTCTTGTGACTCCTGATGGAACGGGGGATGTGCTCTTTCTGGTCCAGGACCCTGAAACTCCCCGGCGAAAAGTACTTAATGCCCTCGTAGCCTAAGGAGGTGTATACCGTCGAGCCTAAGGGGTCGATGGTCAGGGTAGCATTGGTATCCTCTCCGAGAAAGGTGAACAGGGTGTGGGTGTTGGAGTATCCGGGGCCGGAGAAGGATTTGAACGTAGTGGCGGTGGTCCCCCGCTTGTTTTCTATTCCCAAGGTGTAGAGCTCATTAGTCTCCGGATCGTATTCGATTTCATAGATGACTAGGCTGTTATCGAAGATGGGTACCGTCTCTCCGGTGTCCGGGTCGATCTCGATGAGGGGTGAATTGAATCCGGTGGTGCGGCTCTTTCCCAAGATGATCCCGGTATCGGTCAGAGCGGTGCTCTCGATGCCGAAGGCGGAGTATTCGAAGACGCGTGTCAGGGTATCCGCGTCGAAGAGCAGCAAGGTGCCGTTTTCCAGATAAACGAGGACCCTGTCCCCGTACGAGTCGATGTCGACAACCGGAGAATCGATCTCGACGGTGTCCCATGAGAGCTCTCCTGTTTCAGGATCGATAAAGGATAAGGAACATCCCCGAGATGTGTTGCTGTACAGGAGAAAACCGCCGTCGGATACGGTGATCACCCGCGCGGACCCCGGAAGGGGGTTGTCGAACATTCTGACGTCGAAGTACTCCGGGACAAAACGGCTCCTCGTCTCAGTCAAGAAATCGGACCGGAGGAAGAGGATCTTCTCGCCGGTGGTAAGGACCATCGTATTATCGTAGAAATCGATACTTGTAAGATCGACCAAGGGATTATTGATGATGTAGTCGTTATCCCCGAGCTGTGCCGGATTCCAGGACGAGGAGAGGGTAAATATCCTCCCGTCCTCGCCGGGCAGATAGACTTTATTGCCCCTGTAGATACTCTCGGACGGATATATACCCGCGACTTCGGCGATCTTTCGGGAACGAAGCCCAGCTTCCGTAACCGAGACTGTCGAGACAATCGATCCCGCACGACCGTGGACAGCGACGATTTCGTTGGTTCGGGGATTCGCGGTCAGGGTCCGTATATTCTCGAGCTCTAAGGCGCTGTCGACATTTCCGGTCAATAGATCGATTATAACGAGACGATCCCCGATTGATCCGATCATGAACCTCAAGTTTTCGGTATAATAGATCGACCGCATGTCCCGCTCGGTATTGACCCAGGTCTTTCTGTCTCCCTCCCGGATACGCCAGTACTCGATCCTCCCCGAGGGAAGGTAGGCCATGATGGTATTCTCGCTCGGGGATACGACGAAGCTCGTCACGATTCCGAAACCCTCCGTAAGATAGCGCAGGGTGCGGCCCGTCGAGCCGTCGAGGAAGGTCAAGCTGTCATAATCGGTTACCGAGTAGACGATGAAAGAGCCCTTCGGGGAATAATCGATATCGAGGGGAAGCTCCCCGAGCCGCCGGGAAAAGAGCTCCGCCTTGGTCTGCCAGTTCCATACCGACAGGCGGTGAGAGCCTATTCCGTCTTTTTCGATGATCCCTACTTGCGGGGCTTCCGGATTGAGGAAAATCTTCTCTATAGGGTTATGGGTTATCTGCAGAAGATAAACCAGCTTTTCCGTTTCCGGATCCCAAACCCGGAGTGTTCCGTCCGCGCCGCCCGAGAAGAGGAGGGAGTAGGAATCGTGGTAGGCGATAGAGTTGACCCGCCCGGTATGACCGGTGTTGATGACCGCCCTCACCTCCTGGGCATGCAGATCAGGAGCGTTCGCGGTCAAGAAGGCGGCGGTAATGAAAAGGGCCGTGATGAGCGCTCTCGGAAAGATGCGCCGCATAGCTTGTATCCGCATAGCTATTCCCCGAGATAGATCTTGTGTATTGATACGTACGGGGGGGTCAGGACTTCCCCGAGGTCCTCCGATGTTTCGAGCTCGTCGATCTGAGAGAGAACTTTGTCATAGAGCTTTCTGTCCACCGGGACGATACCGATCTCGTTCCGTTTGAGCCCGTGGATGCGGAAGCGCAGATTGTCATTCTTTATTTCGTGGAGATAGATGCTCACCTCCGCTTCCTCGTCGATTTTATTGAGGAGATAGAACTTGAGCACCTCCACCGCCCGGTCGTCGAGACCGGAGACCGCGGCGAGGACCTTCTCCTCGAGCTCAGGGTAGCCCACGACGAGCCGGTCCGCATCCGGGAAGGCTTTTTTCCCGGAGAGGACCGCGTCCCGCTCCTTTTCCGGAAGGAAGTAGATGTCGAGGGGAGGATTCTTGCCGGTGATCCGCACCGGGATCTCCGGTTTCAGGAGTTTGCCGCATTCTTCGCAGGTGACCGAGAGGAAGTCTCCCTCGAGAATCGACTCGAGAAGGTTGTCGTCCTTCTCGGCATCGTAGCGGTCTTTGAAATCGGCCTCGATTATATTATCGCATGTACACGTTATGCTCTTCATGGTTCATCCTCCCCAAAGCCTAGAGTATCACCTTTTTATGAGAAAAAAAACATCATTTAGGGTTGTAAAGATAAGCAAGCCGAAGATGATGGTGACCCCTATGGTCTGGTACCGGTACACCGATTTCGGCTTGAGGGGTTTTCCTCGGAGTCCCTCGATGACGAACAGGACGATAAGCCCCCCGTCGAGGATCGGAATCGGCAGGAGGTTCATGAAGAACACCGCCACGCTCAAGAAGCTCAAAAAACGGAACAGCTGGGAAAATCCGGTCCCGATACCCAGCTTGAACCCTTCGGTGGCGACCTCTCCCACGTAATAGGTGATCCTGATCGGTCCGGACAGTGATTCCCGTACGTTGATTCCCTTAAAAAGCATACCGATGCTCTTGACCGTCAGCGCCAGAGTCTCACCGGCCTCGGCGAATCCCCTGGCCAGGGCGCCGAAGGGACCGATAGGCTCGGACCGGTATTCTTTGACGGCGAAGGAGAACCCCGGGTCGGCTGCCCCTTCCTCGGTAGTCGGAATTTCCAGGGTAACGGTCTTCGTTCCGCCGTCTCCCTCGATGGTGAAGGACGTCGCTCCTTCTTTCCCGTTGATCGCCGAGATGACGTCGATACTATGGCGGACATCTTTCCCTTCGACTTCGACTATCCGGTCTCCCGGCTCGATGCCCGCCGCCGCAGCGGCCGACCCTTCGCGGACCCGGCCTATTACCGGATCGATCCAGGCGTATACCCCGATCCTTCCGATCCCGGTGTCCGGATCCATCCGAGGAGTGATATCGGTCCGGATTTGTCGTCCGTTCCGCTCGACCGTCATGGAGAGGGTCTCTCCCGGCCTAGCGACCACGGCCTCCTGAATGTCCTGATAATGATCGATCTCTTCACCTTCGATTCCGACTATCCGGTCTCCCGTCCGGAGCCCCGCCCGGTCCGCGGGAAGCTGCCCCTGTCCGGGAAAGGCCTCTTCGGACATAGCGTAGTCGGAGGCGAGGATGATCCGGTTTCCGTAGGTTTGGATACTAAACCCCGCGAGCCAGATAATCGAAAAGACTAAACCCGCGAAGAGGAGGTTAGACACCGGGCCCGAAAGGGACACCAAAATCCGCTTCCATGGGGGGGCCGCGAAGAAGCTTCCCGGTTCTTTGGGGATCGACTCCTTCTCCTCCTGCCACGCTTCCCTCAGGAGGTGTTCCCCCTTCATCTTGCAGTACCCCCCGATGGGGAGCATGGATATCCGGTACTCGGTCTTCCCCCGTTTCCAGGATACGAGCTTCTTGCCCCATCCTAGGGAAAAGGCTTCGACCTCTATTCCCGCAAGGCGGGCGGCTATGAAATGGCCTGTTTCATGGACCAGGATGACGATCCCGAGCCCGATAATTCCTAGTAATATGGTTAAAATCATGGATCTTCACTCTACAGGAAAACACCGGTCTGTTCAACGACATTGATACTGCCGATCATTTGGGATATATTGCTTTTAGAATACAAAAGTAACTCACGTAAAGGTATTATTATGCATCGAAAACGGATCATCATCCTCGGAAGTACCGGCTCCATAGGGCAGAGCGCCATCGCGGTCGTTCGGAGCCAGATCCGCGAGTTCACACTCGTGGGACTCTCCGCCCACACCAATGAAGAGCTCCTCCTCGAGCAGGCGGAGGAGTTCGGGGTGGAAAACCTCGCCATGTCCGGTCGGAAGCCCTTGAGCGAAAAGATCACGTATCAGGGGGAAGAGGGGCTCTTGGGTATGATCGAAGAGACCGAGGCGGACCTGGTGTTGAACGGAATCTCCGGTTCCCACGGGCTCAAGCCCTCGGTCAAGATTCTCGAGACCGGCCGGGATCTTGCCCTGGCCAACAAAGAGACCGTCGTCATGGGGGGCGAGGTGGTCAAAAATCTCGCGATGACCAGGGGCTGTACAATTATTCCGGTCGATTCGGAGCATTCCGCCATCTTTCATCTCCTGCGGATGGTCAAAGCGGAGCACTTGGCCGAGATAATCCTTACCGCCTCGGGCGGCGCCTTTAGGGACTTGAGCATCGAGGAGCTCAAGTACGTGACGGCGAAGCAGGCCTTGGTCCATCCTACCTGGAGTATGGGAGTCAAGATCACCATTGATTCCGCTTCCATGGCCAACAAGGGACTCGAGATTATCGAGTCGCACCACCTCTTCGGAGTCGAAGCGGAGAGGATCAAGGTTGTCCTGCACCCCCAGAGTTTTGTCCATTCCCTGATCCGGACAATCGAAGGCTCCCTCTACGCGCAAATCAGTAAGCCCGACATGCGTATTCCCATCCAGAATGCCTTTACCTATCCGGATCTCTATGAATCCTACATTACCAACTTCGATCTCTTCGATAAAAAGCTCGAGTTCTCCAAGCTCGACTTCGAAAAATACCGGATGCTCAAGATTGCCTTCGATGTTCTCGGAAAAAACGGTGCGTATCCCATCGTCTACAACGCCGCCAACGAGGTGGCCGTCTCCGCCTTCCTGAAGGGGAGGATTTCATTCCTGGACATCCCCGCCGTCGTAGAGGAAGCCTTGAGCTTCGATTGGGGTAATGCTCCCCGGAATGTCGACGAAGTCCTCGACATTCACGCCGGGGCCACGGCAAAGACCCCCGCCGGGATCAAGGCGTAGGGGTCATCGTACGGCGGAAACACGCAGCGAAAGAGCCTCGACGTCTGTTAACAATTGTTATTCTTTTATTCTTAAAATTAGCAATTGACAAAATAACTGGCATGAGTTAAATTTGTTCTCAGAATAGTAACAAGGAGTTTCAATGAAGATTCCGAAAGATAAGCTCCTCGATATGTATCTCAAGATGGTACAGACGAGGAATTTCGAGGAGACCGCGGCCAGATTGTTTGTCGAAGGGAAGGTCCACGGGACCGCCCATTTCTGCATCGGCATGGAGGCTTCGGCGATCGGAGTTACCGCGGCCCTCGACAACGACGATCTCATCCTCCAGACCCACCGGGGACATGGACAGAGCATCGGTAAGAATATGGATATCAACCGGATGATGGCGGAATTCTTAGGGAAGGAAACCGGATACTGTAAGGGAAAGGGAGGCTGTATGCACATAGCCGATTTTTCCAAGGGAAGCCTCGGCGCCAACGGCGTGGTCGGGGGCGGAATACCCATATCCACCGGGGCCGCTTTGAGTCTGCAGTATAGAGACAAAGATTCCATAGTCGTGGGATTCTTCGGCGACGGGGCGACCAACAACGGGGCGTTTCACGAGTCCCTCAACCTCGCGTCGGTCTGGAAGCTGCCTCTGGTATTTGTCTGCGAGAACAACCTCTACGGGATGTCCACTCACGTCGACAAGTCGATGAATATCGAAGATATCGCGGACAGGGCCAAGGCCTACGGTATAAAGGGGCTTTCCCTAGACGGAAACGACGTCGTGACAATCTATGAAGAAACGATCAAGGCCAAGAAGTACGTCAAGAAGAACGGTCCGATGCTGATGGTCCTCAATACCTACCGCTGGATGGGCCATTCCAAGAGCGACGCCCAGGTCTACCGTACCAAGGAAGAGGTCGCTGAGTGGAAAAAGAAGTGTCCCATCTTGAGATTTCGCGGCTTTCTGACCGGGGAAGGGGTCGCCTCGGAAAAAGAGCTGGCCGGATTGGACGCCCGGGCGCAAAAGGACATAGAGGCGGCCCTGGAGTTCTCGAACAAGAGCCCGGAACCGAAAATCGAAAACATCTTCGACGATGTGTACGCCTGATACGGGGGGAGGATACTATAATGCGTGAAATTACCTATGCCGAAGCGATCCGGGAAGCCATGAGCGAGGAGATGCGGCGGAACGAAAACATACTCCTCATCGGAGAGGACGTGGGGGTCTACGGCGGTGCCTTCGGGGTTTCCCGGGGGATGATCGAAGAGTTCGGAGAGAAGCGGATCAGAGACACCCCTATCTCGGAGGCGGTCATCGTGGGATGCGCAGCGGGCGCGGCGATGACGGGTCTGCGTCCCATCGCCGAAATCATGTTCAGCGACTTCATTACCCTGTCCATGGATCAGCTCATAAACCAAGCCGCGAAGAACCGCTTTCAGTTCGGAGGTCAGGCTTCGGTCCCCATGGTTTTACGTACCCCCGAAGGCTCCGGAACCGGCGCGGCGGAGCAGCACTCCCAGAGCCCGGAGGCGTGGGTGTGCAACGCCCCCGGGATCAAGGTTGTAACCCCCTCCACCCCCTACGACGCAAAGGGGATGCTCAAATCAGCCATCTGGGACGATAATCCGGTGGTATTCTTCGAGCAGAAGCTCCTCTATCGGACCAAAGGGCCGGTCCCGGAGGAAGACTATACCATTCCCATCGGAAAGGCGGATATCAAGCGAGGAGGAACCGACGCGGTCATTATCACCTACGGAAGAATGGTAGGGCGGTGTCTCGAAGTCGCGGAGGAGATTGCGGGGGAGGGGTACGATATCGAACTCCTCGATCTCCGCAGTCTCTATCCCCTGGACCGGGAGGCGATTATCGAATCGGCGAAAAGGACGGGACGGGTCCTCATTGTCCACGAAGCCTGTCAGACCGGCGGCTTGGGCGGGGAGGTCGCCGCGGTCATTGCCGACAGCGATGCCTTCTTCTACCTCGACGCCCCGATCAAGCGACTGGGGGGGCTGGATGTACCCATCCCCTACAATCCTGATCTGGAAGCTCAGGTGGTACCCACAGTTGACCGGATACGGGAACGGGTCCGGGAATTTTTCGCGTAAGCGGGACGAGGGAGGAGAGATATGGCCGGATCGATTATCATGCCCAAGACCGGAATGGCGATGGAAGAGGGTGTTATCATACAGTGGCTCAAGAAAGAGGGGGACCGGATCGAAAAGGGGGACCCCGTCGTGGAGGTGGAGACCGATAAGTCCACCATGGAGGTGGAGGCCGATTACGAGGGTACCCTCTTAAAGATCCTCCGTGAGGAAGGAGAGACCGTCCCGGTTACCGAGGTGATCGGCTGGATCGGGGAAGAGGGTGAAGAAATCCCTAAGGAAGAAATCCCTAAGGAAGCGGAACCCGCCGGCGGGGCGGAAACCGCGGACGGTACCGGCCCCGCGGTCGAAATACCGGCGGCTCGGGGCGCGGGAGCTCCGGCTTCGGCGGGCGTTCCCGGCCGGGTCAAGGCGACTCCGGCGGCGAGACGAATAGCCCGGGAGACCGGGATCGACATGGGCCGAATTATTCCCACCGGAAGTTCCGGCGAGATCAAAGCCGGGGATGTCCGCGGCCATTCTTCCGGTGTGACGGCGGCGACTCCCCTCGCCTCGAGGATCGCCGAGAAACAGGGGATAGACTTAAGCGGAGTACGCGGAAGCGGACCCGGAGGGAAAATCGTTTCGAAGGACATCAAGGCGGTTTCCGGGGCGGAAGGCGGGGACACCCGGGTGCCTCTTACCCGGATTCAGCAGATTACCGGGAAGCGGATGCTTACGAGTCACTTGGAGATACCTCCGGTGACCATGAACGGCGAAGCGGATGTTACCGAGCTTCTGGAAATACGGAAAAGGCTTAACCGGGAAGAAGAAGCCTCCTACACGATAAACGATTTCGTCATGGTAGGGGTAGCCATGGTTCTTGCCGAGTATCCCCGGCTCAACGCCGTCTTCGACGGAGACGCCGTCATCTACAAGCTATCGATCAATTTGGGTATGGCGGTTGCTACATCGAGAGGTTTGACAGTTCCGGTCATTCACGGCGCCTCAGGATTGAGTCTCAGGCGGATGTCCGAGATGTGCCGGACGGCGGCCGAGTCGGCGCGGGCGGGAACACTCAGCCCTGAGGAGATGACCGGGGGAACCTTTACGGTGAGCAACATCGGTAAGTTCGGGGTTACATCCTTTACCCCCATCATCAATCCTCCCGAGGCGGCAATCCTCGGGGTGTGCGCGGTCACGGAGCGGCTGGTCAGGGACGAATCGGATATAGTGCCGCGGAAATACCTGGGCTTGAGCCTTACCTTCGATCACCGTGTCGTGGACGGAGCCGAGGCGGCGGAGTTTTTCGCAGGCCTCGTGGGGAGGCTCGAGAAACCCTTGGGTCTTATGGCCTGAACCGAGACGGCCGTGATTGCTCGACCCCGGAACTTGTGATACCCTTCAGGGAATAATGCAGAAGAACCGCGATTACCTAATCGACATCGCTCGCAAGTACTATATGGAAGGGCTGTCCCAGCAGGAGATAGCCCGGGAGTTCGGTATCTCCCGGCCCACGGTATCCAATCTTCTCAAGCAGTGCAGAGAGGAGGGCATCGTAACGATCCAGATCGAGGATTACTCCTCGAGCCTGACCCAAGCCCTTGCCGATCAGCTGAAGACCGTGTGCCCATTAAGGGAAGTGGTAGTGGTCCAATCACAGATGAACCAGGAGATGACTCTCTCGACGGCGGGGGAGGCCGCGGCCGATCTGTTGTTGAAGCGCCTTCGAGACGGAATTACCTTAGGTCTTTCGTGGGGCACCTCGCTGTATCAATTCGTCCGTCAGGTTCCCCGCAGACCGGTCGTGGACGCCGAGGTGATCCAAATGGTGGGAAGCTTGGGCGCAGAGAACCCCGAGTCCGACGGCTTCGAGCTCGTTCGGAACCTGGCGCATAAGCTCAACTCCGGCTATAGCCTCCTCCATGCACCGATTCTGGTAAAGACACCGGAATTGAAAAAGATGCTCGAGCAGGAACAGCGTCTGGAGGCGGTGCTCGAGAAGATGGCTTCCATCGATATCGCCTTCGTGGGTATCAGCTCTGATTGCCCCGAAGACAGCTCCTTAGTCAGAGAGGGATTCTTGAGCGCCGCGGAAGCCCAGAAAATCGTAGAGGCCGGCGGTGTCGGGCATATCTGCTGCTACCATTACGACAGGGACGGACGGTTTCTCGATGTGGAGGAAAACCGGAGGATTATCGGTGTCAGGTCCTTCGAGCTCACCGATATTCCGGAAGTAGTCGGAGTCGCCTGCGGTTCCCGGAAGGCGGAGGCGATACTCGGTTCTCTTCGCGGCGGTCTCATCGATACCTTGATAACCGACGAAGCAGCCGCCTTGAGCATGCTCAGCAGTCTCAAGCAAGGCGGCTGAGTACCAAAAGCATAAAGTAATAGAACACCGGAGCGGAGAAGAGCAGAGAATCGATCGAGTCGAGGAGGCCTCCCCGTCCGGGGATGATCATCCCCGAGTCCTTGATCTCGGCTGAGCGCTTGAGGGAGGACTCAAACAAATCCCCGAGGATTATCGCCGTCCCGAGGATAATCCCTAATACGATCATATCCACGAGGCCCCCCGGCATTCGCCGGGGAAAGAGATACTTCGTCGCGATAACTATCCCTAGTGTCCCTAAGAAGCCGGCGGCGAACCCTACGAGGCTCTTGTTCGGGCTGACCGCGATGAGCCCCTTGGATTTTCTCCCGAAGAGCATCCCGAAGAGCCACGCTAAGGAATCACTCAAAAAAGTCAGGAGGATCAGGAAGAGGAGCATGAAAGAGGCGTAGGGGAGGGTCGTGATCCTAATGAGATAGGTCATGAGGAGACCCGGATACACCAGGAGAAAGATGGCCGCGCTCCGCTCGGCCAAAACGTGGGAGAAGGTGTCCTTTCCCCGGGGGATAAGCCCTATGAAGAGCGCCGCGAAGCTCATCAGGACGAAGGCGATAATTGTCGACTCTTTCCCGAATATGCCGAGAATCTGCATGTAGGCGGTAATCCCGAGAACACCCGAGGAGACGCAGGGGAGGAGTAGATTGAGATTCACTCCCTTGGCCTGAAACAGCTTGACCCCCTCCCGGGTGGCCAGGATGGATACGGTGATGACGAGTATATTGAAGAGGAGATGACGATAAAAGGGCAGAAAGAGGATTATCGCCACTATAGCCGGGACCGCCGTGATGAAGAGAAGAATGCGCAAGAACACTTTTTTCATGATGTACCGCCGTATCGTCGTTCTCGGTGTTGATATTCCTCTACCGCCCGGCGGAGATCCTCTTCCTGCCAGTCCGGCCACAGGGTATCGGAGAAGTAGAGCTCCGCGTAGGCCCCGCCCCAGAGGAGGAAGTTGCTCAACCGCATCTCCCCCCCGGTCCGGATGATCATATCCACATCAGGGCATTCTCGGCAGTCGAGGTTCTCGGAAATATCCCAGGCGCTTATCTTCGGAACCCGGCCGTTCGGACCGGGCTTTCCCTGCCCGGCGGAGGCGGTCCACCGGTTGACCGCCCGGACTATTTCATCCCGTCCGCCGTAGTTAATGGCCAGATTCACGGTGAGTCCCTCGAAGTCTTTGGTGTCCGCCACGACCCCTTCGAGCTCCTTCCGGACGTATTCCGGCAGCCTGTCCGGATCGCCGCTGTGGATGACCCGGATGCGGTTTTCCCGGTAGAAGTCGTACTCCCTGCGAAGGTGCCCCTGGATGAGGCGCATCAGGAAGGAGACCTCCGATTCGGCCCGTTTCCAATTCTCGGTGGAAAAGACGTAGAGAGTTAGGTAAGAGATCCCGAGATCCGCGGCGGCCCGGACGCTCCGTTTGGCCGCCTGAAGGCCTTCCCGGTGTCCGGCGGTACGGGGCAGCCCCTTGAGTTTCGCCCAGCGCCCGTTGCCGTCCATGATGATCCCTACGTGGGCGGGTACGGATGCTTCCGGGTCCATCAGATTTCCATTATTTCCTTTTCTTTTTCTTCCAGGATGGCATCGATCTTTTCGATGTGCTTATCGGTCATCTCCTGGATGTCGTCGTGACCCTTCTTGGATTGATCTTCGGTGATGTCGCTGTCCTTTTCCTTTTTCTTGATGCTGTCGTTGGCGTCGCGTCGGATGTTTCTCACCGCGACCCGGGCCTGCTCGGCCATGTTTTTGGCCATCTTGACGTATTCCTTCCTCCGTTCTTCGGTCAGAGGGGGAATATTGATCCGGATAACCTTCCCGTCGTTGCTCGGATTCAAACTGAGCTCGGACTTCTGGATTGCTTTCTCGATCTCGTTCAAGACGGTGGGGTCCCAGGGCTGAATCACCACCAGCCGTGCCTCGGGAACGGAGATGGTGGCTACCTGATTCAAGGGGGTCGGTGTTCCGTAGTACTCCACCTTGATCTTGTCGAACAGCGAGGATGAAGCCCTCCCCGTTCTGATGGTATTGAAGTCGTTCTTGAGCGATTCGATGCTCTTGTCCATCCGGTCCTTTGCATCCGCCTTAATAGATTCCATCTGCTCCTCCTTCCTTCTCTCGTGCACATGTATAAAAAAACCGCTCATCCCCGGGGGAGGAGCGGTTTGGGAATCACTTACAGTTCTTCGCCGACCGCGTAGTATGTGAAATCTACGATATCGAGCTTGCCGCCGGCGTCTTTGCCGACCTGCTGCATCACCTTGGCCACGCTCTGCTTGTCGTCCTTGACGAACCCCTGGTTGAGCAGACAGATCTCGGAGAGGTGTTTGTTGAGCTTTCCCTTGACGATCCCTTCGATGACCTTTTCCGGCTTGCCGAGGTTCTTCGCCTGAGCCAGGAATATCTCCTGCTGTTCCTTCAAATAGGACTCCTCCACCGTGTCCGGGGAGAGATACTTCGGGTTGAAGGCGGCAACGTGGAGAGCGGTATCGAACATGAAGTTCTTGACCTCTTCCTTGTCGTAGAGCTCGGCGGTGTCGGCGCTGAAAACGACCAGAACTCCGATCCGGCCTTCACCGTGAATGTAATCCACCGCGCGCTGGTTGGGTTCCAGGGTCGTGCTGAGGAATCTGCGGAGGGTGATGTTTTCTTTGAGCTTACTCACCATCGCCGTGACCTCTCCCAAAAGCTCATCGTTGACTGCTTGTACGTTATTGTCGATGATTCCCCGGAGGAGATTCTCCCCGAATTCGACGAACTCTTCGTTCCGGGCTACGAAATCGGTTTCGCAGGAGAGCTCTAAGATTCCCGCCGCGGTACCGGTTGTCTTGGCAAAGATTCTGCCCTCGTTGGTGGCCCTTCCGCTTCTCTTGGCGGCCGCGGCGAGACCGAGCTCTTTCAGGATCTTTTCCGCCTTCCGGACGTCTCCGCCGGCTTCCGTGAGGGCCTTTTTACATTCCATCATCCCCGCGCCGGTCTTTTCACGCAGGGCTTTTACGTCGCTTGCTGATATTGCCACTCTCTACTCCTCGTATAGCTTGTCTTCGTCTACTATTCCGACTTCCTTTTCCTCTGTGGTCTCGGTAATAGTTTCCGTCGCCTCAGCGATCTTCTCCTTCTCGGGATCGTAGTCGGAGTAATCCTTATCGGTGAAGGTTTCTTCTTCTTCTTTTTCTTTTTCTTTTTCTTTTTCCCCTTCCTCTTTCTCTTTCTCTTTCTCTTTCTCTTCCTCGTCGGGAGTCCCGACGGTCTCGGAAGTCCCGACGGTCTCGGCGACGCTGGCCGTTTCGAACTCTTCGGTCTTAGGAGCTACTTCCTGAACCCCGGATTCCTCTTCCTCCGACTCAGGAGCAGCTTCGGAAGCTTTCTCTTCCCCTTCGTCCTCGTCCTGGAGGGTCTCGATGACCTCGAGGCCTATCTCGTTGTCCGCCTCGACGACCGCGTTCGCGATAATCTGGGTAAACAGGGTGATAGCACGGATCGCATCGTCGTTTCCGGGAATGGGGTAGTCGATCTTTTCGGGATTACAGTTCGTATCGACGATGGCGATGATGGGAATACCCTTCCGTCGGGCCTCCGCGACGGCGATCGCCTCTTTTCGGGTGTCTATGATGAAAACGACACCGGGAAGCTCCTTCATGTCCTTGATCCCGCCCAAGTTCTTCTCCAGACGCGCCTTTTCTTTGTTGAGCTTGGAGACCTCTTTCTTGGTGAGCCGTTCGAATGTGCCGTCTATTTCCATCTTATCGATCTTTTTGAGCCGCAGGATCGATCGCTTGATAGTAGAAAAGTTAGTAAGCATACCGCCGAGCCAGCGGTGGTTGACGTAGAACATGCCGCAGCGTTTGGCCTCTTTCTCGATGGACTGCTGGGCCTGCTTCTTGGTTCCGATAAACAGTACCGATTTGCCTTCGTGTACCGTCTTACGGACGGCCTCGTAGGCCTCTTTGATAGCGGCGATGGTCTTCTGCAGGTCGATGATGTGAATCCCGTTCCTCTCGGCGAAGATGTACTTCTTCATTCGAGGGTCCCATCGCTTGGTCTGGTGCCCGAAATGGACTCCGGACTCCAGTAAATTCTTCATGGTTACAACTGCCAAGTTGTCCTCCTTCGCGTTCCGCGGTTTTCGGGTGTCTCTTTGCCGACCGCGGTCCTTCTCTTTAGTCTCGTCTCCAACGGAGACGGAAATTTACCCGGTTCCCCAGGGGAACGGGTAGTCGTGGTGCTTCAGCATGCCATAAAATGTACGGATTGGCAAGCCCATTACGTTGCTGTAGGAGCCCCGAATGCCTTCGATGAGAAGGCTTCCTCTCTCCTGGATTCGATACCCCGCCGCAACCCCCCTCCATTCCCCGGAGGCAATATAGCCCCGGATTTCCTCTTCGCTCAAGTCGGCAAAATCGACCTCGGTTACGGTAACCGTCCGGGTAAACCCCATAGAAGGACTGGAAAAGGCGAGTCCGGTTATGACCCGGTGGGTACGGCCGGAGAGGAGGCGTAAAAAGCTCTCGGCCTCGCCTGAATCGCCGGGCTTGCCGAACTTCCGTCCTCCGTATTCGACGATGGTATCGGCCGTGAGTGTCCAGGGATACTCTTCGGCTGAGTGCCGAACCCGAAAGGCTTCCATCTTTCTGACTGCCAGGGCCGCCGCCTCCTCCTCCGGGGGGAGCTCGGAGAATGATTCGTCGATATTCACCGGCCGGACATCAAAGGACAGTCCCAGCGTCTCGAAGATCTCCCGGCGCCGCGGCGAGGCCGAAGCAAGGGTCAGCACGGTATCATTCATCCGGCGCCTCCTACAGACGCCTAAAGACGAGAAATCCTGCGGCGGCTCCTAAGAAGCTTCCGGGATTGATCAACAGCTTTACCGCGAGGACTCCGATATCGAAACCCACCGGGCCTACGGCCAGGTGGAGGTCGATTCCCCCGTATGAGAGGACCCGTTCGAGGAGCTCCCATCCCAGGGTCCCCAATACGAGACCCAGAATAATTAGAAAGGCCGCCCCCCGCAGGTTCTTCTTCGATGTTTTCATACCGATATTCTATCTGCTCGTCTTAAGAGTTCCTACCCGCTCGTTATATTGACAGAAGGGATGAAAAGGAGTAGGTTATCTGCTGCCGGACACGTAGCTCAGCTGGATAGAGCGCTGCCCTCCGGAGGCAGAGGTCGTGGGTTCGAATCCCGCCGTGTTCATCTCCTTGTCGCCGCTACAGGCGGGATTCGAAACGGAGCGAGCGCCGAGCGTACGCGAGGAAGAGGCCGCAGGACGCGGCCGGAAGCGAGCGGAGGCGGTCCGGAACGAGACGACACGATGTCGTCGAGAGGAGGAGAATCCCTCCGTGTTCATTAGCCGTGTTCATCTTCTCTCAGCTCGCGAAGAGCCTTGTCAGTGCGTCCGTCTGGACCAGAACCATATACAGAGCCGTTCCCGAGAAGATGCTGATGAGGGCGTTCCGCCTCCACAGGTGGAGCCCCGCCGTCAAGGCCGCCGCGGCAAGCTCGGGAACTCCGTGGGGGGGAAGCCGCCAGGAGGCATCCCCTAAGGCATGGACAACCAGTATGAGCATGACCATCGGCGGGATGTAGCGCTGCGCGAATAGGATGATCTTCGGGGGATTTCGACGCTTGTAGAGGAGAAAGGGAAGCGCCCGGGTCAAGACGGTTACCCCCGCCATGATCACCACCGCGGCAATGAGTCGTTCAGTCGCCATTCCGCCTCCATCCTCTCATCGAGACAATCAGAATCACAATGGAAATGCCTAAGGCGGTAATCAGCATATTGTCCGGAAAGAGAAAGTAACATCCCACGGCGCTCGCTCCGGCGATGAGGAAGGGCATCGCCTTGTCGGTGGACTTGATCTGCTCGATGAGGAGCACTACGAAGAGAGCCGTCAAAGCGAACTCGAGCCCTTCCATGCTGATGGGAATGTAGGACCCCGCGATATACCCCAAGATGCTCGCCGTAACCCAGTAGGAATGATTGAGGATGGCGATAAAGAAATAGAATCGTCCCCGGTCGACACCCTCCGGCGGGTCGATAGTGGTGAGCAGCCCGTAAGTCTCGTCGGTGAGCGCGAATATCAGGTACGGCTTGTAGGGCTTAGTGCCTTTGAAGTTTTCGAGGAGAGAGAGCCCGTAGACCATGTGACGGGCGTTGACGAGGAGTATCACCGTTGCTATCTCGGCAAACCCCGCGTTCGACGCAAAGAGACCGATGCCGATGAACTGAGCGGCCCCGGCGAATATGACGATGCTCATAAGAGGGGCAAGAAACATGGGAAGGCCCGAGTAGTAGAGGAGCATCCCGAAGGCGAGCCCTATTGCCGAGTATCCGAGGAGGACGGGGATGGTCGATCGAAAGGCGGCGGAGAAGACTTTAGCTTTCACGGCAGCAGCCTCAGAGGCCGTCGTCCGCCGGAGCCTCGGATTCGCGAGTCGGGAGGCATGCAGCGGGCGGAATCGTCAGAAATCCATTATTCATAATAGGGTTCAGAATAATTTCAATTCATTGAATTGACAAGCACGTTTTGGTTTACGATCTTTAATAATGAAGAGAGTGCCCCCGATCGTGGGGATAGTGGTTGTGTAACTCTGCTTCTATAACGAATTACATGATATGCCAGGAACTTTCCGAGGCTGTAGCGGGATAAATACCGTAATCGACTAATTTTAATCGATTATTGTCCCCACGATCGGGGGCACTCTCAAAGCTTTTGGACACAAATAAAAAAATGGAGATAATTAAAGTTTTGTTCGGCAAAGTTACTTCGGCGCTGAAAAGCATTGACGGTCATTTCCCTTTTTGATACCTTAAATATAATAGGAGAAGTATTATATTAACGGAATAATTCCTTTATTCCGGAGGTAAGGAGCATCAAATGAATCCAAGTAGAATTTATGTATCGAAACGGACCTTGAATATGATCGGTTCGTTTCTGTCGGTACCGGCATTCCGGAGATGGGGTTTTAGGCTTGTCGATAAACAGATCGCGAACAAGCTGGAAGCCGAAAAGCGGAACGGGGCCCCCGTCAAGATGCGGGAAGACCAGGCGGATATGATCCGCAACATGCTGCACTCGGCGAACAAGTGGCTCGACAGCGAGTACGTCAATAAGCATACGGTCAAGAAACTCATCGGGGCCTTCGGCGGAATGATCGAGAAGGAAGCCAAGCCCATCGTCGACGGCTTCAAAGAGCGGCACGGCTTCGATCCCCCTCGATTTATCACCATAAGCCCGACGAAGAAATGCAACCTTCAGTGTATCGGCTGTTACGCCGAGAGCAGCGCCGACTGCGACATAAGCCTCGACTTCGACACGGTCGACCGGATGGTCCAGGAGCAGAAGGATCTATGGGGTTCGAATTTTACCGTCATCTCCGGGGGAGAGCCCTTCATGTGGAGGAGCGAAGGAAAGGGAGTCCTCGATCTTATGGAGAAGCATTCCGACACCTTCTTCTTGATGTACACCAACGGCACACTGATTACCGAAAAGGTGGCGGAACGGATGGGCAGGCTCGGAAACGTAACCCCCTCCATCTCGGTGGAAGGCTTCGAGGAAGAGACCGACTGGCGCCGGGGCGAGGGCGTTCATAAGAAGATCCTGAAGGCCTTCGAGAATCTCCGGAAGAACGGTGTACTCTACGGAATCTCCATAACGGCTACCAAGAACAACGCCGAGCTCGTCTTCAGCGACGAGTTCATCGACTTCTACTTCAACAAGCACGGAGTCTACTACGGATGGATCTTCCAGTACATGCCGATAGGCCGGGCCTACAGCCTCGAGCTGATGCCGACCGCCGAGCAGCGGGTGGAGATGCACAAGAAGATGACCCATCTTATCAAAAACGAGGGGTTGTTCCTCGCGGACTTCTGGAACAGCGGCACCTTGAGTAACGGGTGTCTGTCGGCGGGACGAAAGGGCGGCTATGTCTACGTCAATTGGGACGGAAACGTCATGCCCTGCGTGTTCAATCCCTACAGCACCGACAATATCAAAGAAGTCTATGCCTCGGGCGGGACCATCGACGACGTGATCGCATCCCCCTTCATGAAGAAGATCCGGACTTGGCAGGAGGAGTACTACGACCACGGCGGACGGGACGGCGGCAACGGCAATATCCTGGCTCCGTGCCCGATGAGGGACCATCACGCGGTTATGCGCGGAATCATCGAAGAGACCGGCGCCGAGCCGACCGACGATCCGGCGGAACATGCTCTGGAAGACAAAGGCTACTACGACGGTATGGTCGCTTACGGCGAGAAGATCGCCTCCCTGACCGACGAATACTGGGAACGGGAATATAATAATGAGACTCAGAAGCCGGCCGGGAAGAAGACGGAAGAGAAGAAAGAGGTAAGCGCCTCGTAATTCCCACTATCACACCAAGGGCAATACAAAAAACCCTTCGAGGAGCTTACGTTCCCGAAGGGTTTTTATTATGTAACCGGTGATTATTTCAAAACCAGATATTCGTATGGGCCGACGAGGTTCAAGAGCTCAACACGGCCGTCTGGATAGGTGAGAAATCCTTCGAAAACACCTAAGTTCCGGTAGTAGACGGGCCGGTCCATGAAGAGGAGGACGAATTCCTGGACCCCCTGGGGAAGCTCGCCTATGATATCGGTAACGTTGAACAGGGTATGCGCTTTGTAGGTGCCCCGCAGGGTGTAGCCCCGGCCTTTACCGTAAAAAACGACCTCAGTGGGGTACTTATAAGGGGCGAGGGGAGTATCTCTGAAATTGTACGCATCGAGGGTATGCTCTCTCGTGGTGAAGAGCCATGTGTCCCCCTTCGCGACGGTGAGCCGGGGAAGCCGCTTCGAGCCGAACTCTTCGTGGGTGGTCTCGTCCAAGACAGCTATCCGGATCCTCTCGTCCGCGGGTGTTTCGGGAGGGCTGAACAATCTCATGGCATAGAGAAAAGGGTTGAGCTTGTTAAACCTGTTTACGGTCAGCTGCTTTTCGGCGAACCCCTGACCCTGTACATTCATCTTCTCGCCGTCGACGGTGATGGTACCCAGGACATCCGCCCAGGGGCTGAATACCACCCGCCGGGTAAAGGCGGTTTTATCCTGACTGATGTAATCCATCCCGTCTCCGGGCTCCCAGGGGGGAAGAATATTGACGAAGCTCAAATCGCAGGCGAATCCCTCGATGTCGATCTTGGCGTGGTAAAAATTTCCGTCCCCTTGGACGATGTTTCTTCCGCCGTCGCTCAGGTAGAGACCGTCCTTTTCATAGATCATGTCTCTATTCCTGAGTTTGGCCTTGGCGAAGATCGCGTTACCCTCCGGATCGGTTACGGTCGCGTAGATCCCCCAGCTCTGGAAGATTCCGCCGCGGGGTACGATCCAGAAGTAGCTCATCATCAGTACCCACCCGTTGTCGAACTGGGCCATAAAGTAAACGCTTTGATTCTTCATGTGACGATAGCTCTTCCCGTCGAAGGCGACCTCCTCATCGGGAACAGTAATGAGCTCCGGATTTTCCCAGAGAAAATCCTCTTCCACTTCGTTCGCTTCTTCGAACTGGGCCGCCGCCGGCGCAATGAACAGGATAAATATGCATAACATAAGTATAGTATTTCCTAGTGTTTTCATAACCTGCTTATAATATACTAATAACCTTAAGAAAGTCTACGATGCCGGGCGTCCGGCCTCTAGGGTTGACCTTCTTCGGGGAGTGCGGTATCTTATATTTAAGATTTCTTATGCTTACTTTGAAATCCGTTATCCACAGCGCATTCCCCAAGCTTTTTGTAAATAAGTGGACTGTATATTAGCGTAAGACCGAAATCATAAACCGGAATGTTCCCGACCTTATGTGACCGTCCGGTCATTTTTACGGGAAGGTCCGTTCCGAGGAGAAGAAGGAGTAATAGTATGTCTGAACAACAGAGGGAAGGTGTGCTCGTCACACCGTTTTCGAGGCTCGATGAGAAACAGATAAAGCTCATCGACGAAACATCGCGGGAGATCCTAGAGAACTTAGGCATCCTCTGCTACAACGAGGAGGCCGCCGAAATCTTTACCCGGGAGGGAGCGGAGTCCGAAGACGCGGAAGGGTGCGTGAAGATCAAGATCCCTTCGAAGCTGATCGATCGCATACTCGAGACCGTACCGTCATCGATCGTCCTCGGAGCGAGAAATCCTGAAAACAGGATGGTTCTCGACGCATACGAGCCGCGGGTGAGGTTCGTAAGCGGATCCGAGACGAACATCACCCTCAAGGTCGACTACTCCGACGGAACGCCGAAATACATAAGCGAAGAAGGATCGATCCCTCTGCTCGCCGAGGCCGCGCATCTGTGCAACAGGCTCGAGAACCTCGATTCCTTTATCCGGTGCGTTAACATCCGGGAAAAGGCGATTACCGCCGCGAACAAGGACGTGAATAAGTTCGCCACGAGTCTCAACAACATCACCAAGCACGTGATGGCGGGACTTACCGATCTGAACAGTCTCGAAAACATTTTGAAAATGGGGGAGATCGTCGCCGGAGGAAAGGAAGCGTTTATCAAGAACCCGGTCCTCTCGTTTATTACCTGCGTTATCAAGAGTCCGCTCCAGATGGTCGACGACACCGCGTCGAAGCTCATCGCCATCTCCAAACGGAAGGCCCCGGTGGTCATCTCTTCCTCTCCCATGGGCGGAGCCACCGCTCCCTTCGACGAGTACGGTATGGTGGCCCAGATCAACGCCGAGCTCCTAGCGGGAATAGCCCTGAATCAGCTCGTCTCTCCGGGCGCGCCGGTCCTCTACGGAAGCGTACCGGTTCGGACCCGTCTGGACAACCTGAACGATATGTACGGGGCCCCCGACTTCAACCACTATCACCATGACGCGGCCCAGCTCGCGCGGTACTACGGTATACCCTGCTATTCTACCGCCGGGGTGGGGGACACCGACAAGCCCGGAATCCAGGCGACTTTCGAAAAGATGCTTACTTTGAGCTACATGCCCTGGACGGGAGCCCAGTACATCCACTACGCCTTCGGGCTCTTAGACCGGACCAACATCTTCTGCCAGGAGCAGGCGATTATCGACGACGCCCACATCGGGATCATCAAGCACAATCTCAAATCCAGTAACGTCCAGACGGAGCGGAAAAAGGAGATCTTGGATCTTATCACCGAGGTGATGGAGAGCGACCACAAGACCTACGTCTATAACCTGCCTCTGCCCACGGTGGACGACGTCTATGTCCGCTACCCCTTGGAGGCGGAAAACGGCGACGCCCTCTATACCGCCTGGGAAAAGCGGAAAGAGATCATGTCCCATCCATCCGACCACCTGCCGTCGGAGATGCGGAAAGAGCTGAAACAGGAAATACCCGGACTCTTAGACGAGAGTCTTGCCGAAAGGAGGCCCGAATAATGAGTGAAGGATGTGAAAGCAACGACGTACAGATGGAGGCGTACAGCGAAGCGGTCAAGAGCGGATTGTACGCCAAGAAATCGGGGCTTGTCGGGAAGTACGACAACGTCCGAAAGTACTGGGAGGACGAGATTACCCGGCATTTCCTCTATCCCTACCTATGCAGGCTCATCGAGCGGAAGCGGAACCGGATGGAGCGGATCCGTATTATGGACCTAGGGTGCGGATCCGCCGACGGGTACGAGCTCTTGATGGGTATCCGCTACCGGGACGCCGACCTCCACGACACGGAGATAGATCTTCTGACTCCCGATATCGTCGGTGCCTACAAGGGGGTCGATCTGAACGAGGACCTCCTCGATCAGGCCCGGGGGATCTACGGGTGCAACCCGAAGGTATCCTTCCAACAGGCCGATTTTTCCACCGGTCTTCCCATCGCGGAGAACGAGAAGAACTACGACCTCTATTTTACCAGCTTCGGGACCTGTTCCCACCACAACGAGGACGAAAGCCTGATACAGCTCTTGACGGATATCGCCAAACACACCGACCGGTACAGCCTGATCGTCTTCGACTGGCTCGGACGGTACTCCTACGAGTGGCAGACCCTATGGACCAACGATCTGAGCAAGAACCGGAACATGGACTACGTAGTTTCGTACATCTACGACGAAGAGGAGCGGGAAGAGCGGCGGGACGAGCTGCAGCACCTGACACTGCGCCTCATGAGCAGACAGGAGATCGATGCAATCGTTCAGGAGGCCTCCAAACGGGCCGGGGTGGAGATCAAGCAGAGCTTCTTCTTCGACCGTTCCATTATGACCGGGCGGCATCTCGATACCTGCGAGTACAACCCCCACGCGCAGCCAATGCGGGAGGCGGTGAACTCCCTCCACGAGGTCAACTTGAGGACTAACCTAAGCGATCTTATCTTCAACTACGTGCCGAAAGACGGGTTCGATTTCGTCAACGACTTCTTCGAGCACCTGCAGATGTGCTGGAATATCTTAGTCCAGTACACCAGCGAGCTGTTGACCCTTTACGACGAAGCAAACCAGGTCTTCCGGGAACCGCTTCCTGAAGTCCCCGCCACCTACCCGGGGATCCTCCGGGCTATGATGGAGCGGATGAGGCGGGTCATCGAAGGAGTCGGATGGCTCGGCACCGGTCTTCCGCGGGAGAACGTCATCGAGCCGCAGCTCGGGTATGCTCTTCGGAAACTGCTGATGACGCTGCAGACGGGACAGGGATTCGGCCACGGCCTTGTCGGAATCTTAGAGATCGATAAAGAGAAATAGAGGAGATAACGTCATGGATAAACCCCTACATACTCAGCCGGGTATACCCGCATCCCCCTATAAGCCGCTGTCCGAATCGGACGTCAAATCCATCGAGGAGGCGGCTTACGAGATACTCGCTAAATCGGGAATGGCCGTCCATACACCCACCGGCTTCGAGGCCCTGAAGGCCGCCGGGGCCGAAGTGGACGAGGAGACCCGGATAGTCAAGATGTCCCGGAGCATGGTGGAGGACGCGATAGCCTCTAATCCCTCCTCGATAACCCTTCATTCCCGGGACGATGAGTACGACGCGGTCCTCGAGAAGGACCGGGTCCACTACGGAACAGGGGGTACCGCTATCTACGTCATGGACCCCGACACCGGAGAGCGGCGCCCCTCGACGGTAGACGACATCATTTTAAACGCCCGGATGGTAGAAGAGCTCGAGAACGTTCACGTCTTTACCATCAACGTCTTTCCCAACGACGTGGAATCGAAGCAGCACATCGACGTAAACCGCTTCTTCCACAGCCTCGACAACACAACCAAGCACGTCATGGGCGGTGTGTACAGCCTCGAAGGCTCGAAGAACGTGGTCAAGATGGCGGAGATGCTCGCCGGGAGCCCCGAGAAGCTTCGGGCGGAGCCTTTCGTGAGCTTTATTACCCTTATCATAAGCCCCTTCAAGATCGATAAGGACTACGGGGAGATGACCTGCTACTTCGCGAAGGAGGGGCTTCCCGTTGTCGTCCCCACCGAACCGATCTGCGGTACCACCTCGCCTATTACCCTGGCCGGAAACGTGCTGACCCACGTCGCCGAGACCCTCGGGGGAATCACCCTCATTCAAAACGTGAACAAGGGAGCGCCGGGAATCTGCGGAAGTGTGGGGTCTATAACCAACCTGGAGAACATGGACCATCTCTCCGGCGCCATCGAGCGGGGACTCATCAATGCGGCGGTCTCTCAGATGGCCCAGCACTACAAGCTACCCCTCTATTCCACCGCCGGAATGACCGACGCCAAGAAGATGAATATTCAGGCGGCCTACGAATCGGCTATGTCCAATCTCCTAGTGGCCCTTTCGGGACCCAATTACATTCACGACGCGGCGGGGCTCATGGAGTTCGATCTGACGGTAAGCTACGAAAAACTGGTCATCGATAACGAAATACTCGGAATGTGTCAGCGGGCGCTTCGGGGGATCGAGGTGAACTCCGATACCTTAGGCACCGACCTTATCATCGAAAAGGGACCGGGAGAGGACTTTCTCGCCGAGGAGCATACAATAACCTACATGCGGGACGAGTTTTTTCATCCCCAGCTTGCCAATCGGGACAAGCGGGACGAGCTCAAGGCCGACACCGACACCGACGCCCTCGCCCGGGCGAAGGAGTTCGTCGCCGGTATTCGGGGAAAGAAAGCGGAGAGCAAGCTCGATTCGGGAGCACGGAAGCAGGTCTTAGACCGATTTTCCGAGATCAAATCGTAAGCGATACACCGGGAGAATAAAATTATGTGCGGAATATGCGGAGTATGGAACCATCGAGCCGACGAGTTGGTCGGTTCGATGCTAAAAAGGATGCACCATCGCGGTCCCGATGAAAACGGAATACTCACCGGGGAAAAGGGGAGTCTCGGACACTCGAGGCTCTCCATTATGGACCCGGAACACGGCAAGCAGCCGATCTACAGCGAAGACGGGAGTCGGGCGGTCATCGCGAACGGGGAAATCTACAACTTTCCCGCCCTCTACGAGGAGCTCAAAGGCAAGCACACATTCAGGACCAAGAATGACAGCGAGGTCCTCCTCCACCTCTACGAGGAGTACGGTCCTAAAATGGTCGAAAAGATCGAGGGGATGTTCGCCTTCTGCATCAAGGACGGGGACGATCTCTTCGTCGCCCGGGACCACATCGGAATCAAGCCCCTCTACTACGGCTTCAAAGAAGACGGGACCTTCCTGTTCACCTCGGAGCTGAAGACTTACGACGGCAACGACTATCCGATAACCGAATTTCCCCCGGGAACGTGGTATAGCTCTGAGGCGGGGTTCAGCCGCTTCTACGAGGTCCCCTACGTGGAAACCGTGGACGCCCCCGAAGAGATCCACCTCCGGGAGGTGCGGGACTGTCTCGAGCGGGCCGTGGAAAAGCGGCTTATGAGCGATGTCCCCCTAGGGACCTTCCTCTCCGGGGGCCTCGACAGCAGCATCATTTCCGCCTTAGTGGCGAAAAGAATCGACGGGCTCCATACCTTTTCGGTTGGGCTCCCCGGAAGCGGCGACCTCCCCGCTGCCGAAATGGTCGCCGGTCACATCGGGAGCAACCACCACACCTATATCTTAGATCCGAAAGAGATCCTCGCGAAGCTCCCCGACATTATCTACCACCTGGAGAGCTTCGATCAGGACTTGGTCCGAAGCGCCGTTCCCTGTTACTTTACCTCCCGGATGGCCGCGGAGTACGTCAAGGTAATCCATACCGGCGAGGGGGCCGACGAGCTCTTCGGCGGCTACACCTACTACAAGGACATAGACGAGGACGACATCCTGCATCGGGAGCTGATCCGCTCGGTTTCGACTCTGCACAACATCAATCTGCAGCGGGTTGACCGGATGACAATGGCCCATTCCTTAGAAGGAAGGGTCCCCTTTCTCGACTGCGAGATGATCGAAGTCGGACAGCGGGTCCCCGCGGAGCTCAAGCTGAAAGGGGACCCGCCAATGGAGAAGTGGGTCCTCCGGAAGGCCTTCGAGCACCTTTTGCCCTACGAGATCGTATGGCGGCGGAAGAAGCAGTTCGACGAGGGGACCGGAATCTCCGAGGCCATGCCCGCTTTAGTCGACGAGGTTATGAGCGACGCCGAGGCGGATTCGATTATCGAGGAGTATTCCAGCTTCGGCATCCGCTCCAAGGAAGAGGCGTACTATTTCAAGATCTTCATTGATTCCTTCTCCGACCGGAAGCACATTATCGATAACGTCGCCCGGTGGGCGGAACGCCCCGAGTTCGTCTGACCTTCGGGGAGATTGCGGGGGCCGACACTAACGGATATGCTCTAGCTCATGCCCCGAATATCGAACACCGCCCGGCTCGGCAGCGAGCCCGTCGTAAAACTCCTGTTCCGTCTCTCCGTTCCCTCCATCGTGGGAATGGTGATCCAGGCGTTGTACAACGTGGTAGATACCATCTACGTGGGCCATGTAAGTAAGCACGCCCTGTCGGCTCTCTCCTTGGCATTCCCCATTCAGATGGTCCTTATTGCCATCGCCGTCGGTACCGGGGTGGGGACGAACAGCCTTATTTCCCGGATGCTCGGGGAAAAACGGAACTGCCGGGCCAATAATGTCGCCGAGCATGTCCTGCTCCTCTCCTTCTTCTTCGGAGCGGTGATGGCAGTGGTCGGCTGGTTCTTCTCCGAGGACATCGTCCGGTGGTTTACCTCCGATCCGAGACTGATCGAACCCTCCGGGGCCTACATCCGGATCATCATGCTCGGCTCGGTGACGATGTTCGTGCCCATCATTACCAACAACATCCTCCGGGGAGAGGGGAACACCTTTGTCCCCATGATAACCCTCATGGTCGGCGCTCTTATCAACATCGGTCTCGATCCCTTCTTGATCTACGGCTTAGGTCCCTTCCCCGAGATGGGTGTCGCCGGAGCGGCGACGGCCACGGTTATCGCCCGGGCTTTAAGCGGTCTATTCATCGTCCTCGTCCTCCTCTTAGGCAAGCACACCGTCAAGTTTCAGTTCAGGTTTTTCCGCTTTTCACCGAAGATTTTAGGCGACATCTACCGGGTGGGGGTTCCGGCGATGTTCATGCAGCTCTTAGCGAGCGTCATGATCGCCGGGATGAACCGGATCGTGGTGGAGTACAATACCTTGGCGGTCGCGGTGGTGGGAGTCTTCTTCCGGCTTCAATCGTTTATTCTCATGCCCATCTTCGGTCTCAACCAAGGATTTATCCCCATAGTCGGGTACAACTACGGGCACCGCAACCCCGAGCGGATGCGGGGGGTTATCAAAACCGCCATGCTCATCGGCTTCGGCTTTTCAATGTTCGGCTTTCTCTTGTTCGTTCTGATCCCGGGGCTCCTCGTATCGATGTTCAATTCCGATCCCGAGCTTATCCGTATGGGCGCCGCCGCCTTGAGACGGATCGGCATCGCCTTTCCCATCATAGGTCCCGCCATTGTGGGGATAGCCGTCTTTCAGGCGGTGGGTAAGGGACTTCCGAGCCTAGTCCTCACTACCTTGAGGCAGATCGTCATCCTCCTCCCCCTGATGTATCTCCTCGGACGGAGGTGGGGTCTGCCTACGTTGTGGCTCTCCTTTCCGGTGGCGGCGGGAGTATCGGTCGCCCTGCTGTTTGTCTGGCTCAGGAGCACCTTGAAGACGATCTTTTCCCGCCTCGAAGCGGGGCCGACTCATCCTTCCGGCTCCTAGCAATCTTCGGTACTGTAAAAAAAGCCTGAAAAAAAAGAGTTTGACAGCCGGCAAAGTCGGTGTTAAACTGAACTCCATAATTGGTGGTCTAACCACCAGCCACGGGACGGTCAGGGAGGTGCCATGGACCAGCTCTTGAAACCCCTGAGGACGACGAGTCTCAAGCAGGAGGTGGTGAGCTATTTCGAAAACCTTATTCTCTCGGGGAAGCTCGAGCCGGGCCACCGGTTGCCGCCGGAGAGGGAGCTTGCCGAAAAGCTCGAGGTCTCCAGGCCCATCATTCACGAGGGATTGGTGGAGCTCGCAGCGGCGGGTCTGGTGAGCATCTCCCCCCGCAGGGGGACCTTCATCAACGACTATCTCCACGACGGAAACTTAGGGGTCGTCAACAGCCTTCTCGATCATCAGAGCGCCGACGATCTCGACCCGGGCATTCTCATCAATCTCCTCGATTTCAGGCTCAACGTGGAAACGGCCGCCGCGGCTAAGGCCGCGGAGAACCGGACCGAAGAGCATCTTGCCCGGTACGGAGCGATCCTCGAAGAGGAACGGAACCTCTCCGGGCTCGGCGAGTGCCGAATCGCGGATATCGATTTCCGATTTCATCACCTGACCGCGATAGCCTCGGGCAATGTTATCTATCCCCTTCTTATGAACGGCCTTAAAGATATCTATATGACCATTCTGACCCGATTCTACGAGAGCAGGGAGAGTATCCCCGCAATACGGGAGCTCCACATCCGTTTCGTCGGAGTGATTAAAGAAAAGAACGCCGGGGAGGCCCGGCGGATCATGGAGGAGATCCTCGAATACGGTGCGGGGGAGCTTCTTCGCCTCGTGGATACCCGGAGGGGTGGATAGTATGGAAAGGGCGCGGCGCATCCGCGGAAGCCTCGACCGACGCGGCTTTTCCAGGGTAGAGCTCAGGGAGTCCGGCGGTTCCATCGTCCTGGAAGGGCGGGTCGAATCCTGGGAGGATAAAATCGAAGCCGGATACATCGCCTCGGAGAAGGGTGTCGGGGAGGACGGATACCGGGGCGTGGTCAACGATATCTCGGCGGAAGGAGTAATCGAGACGGCCCTGCCGCTGCCCGGATACACCGATGGACTTCTCGACGGGCGGAGTTTCGACGTGGTCATAGTCGGCGGGGGAGTAATAGGATGCGCCGTGGCCCGGGAGCTTACCCGCAGCAACTTGACGGTGGCCCTCCTCGAAAAAGAGGACGACATCGCCATGCACGCATCGAGCAGGAACGATGGGATGATCCATCCGGGATTCGCCCCCTCTCCGGATACCCTCAAGGCCCGCTATAACATTCGGGGCAACCGCGCCTACGACCGGGTCTGCCGGGAGCTCGATGTACCGATGAACCGGACCGGTTCTATGATTCTCTTCCCCAACCGGCGGATGCGCCTCCTCGTTCCGATTTTTCATTACCGGTGCGGGCGGAACGGAGTCGAGGGTGCCCGGTATCTGAGCCCCGCCGAGGTCAGGGCCCGGGAGCCCTATGTGACCGACCAGCAGCACGGGGCTTTTTTCTTTCCGAGCACCGGGCAGCTCTCTCCTTATCAGTTGACCCTTGCCTATGCCGAAAACGCGGTTTCCAACGGAGCCGAATTCTATCTGCGCACCGGTGTATCCGGTTTCGAGATGGAAAACTCGGCCGGCGGGAGTCGCAGGATAGCCCGGATCGAGACAAATCGGGGGACCTTGAAGGCCTCGGTGGTGGTCAACGCCGCGGGAACCTGGTCCGACGTGGTGGCCGGCCTCGCCGGTGACCGGTTCTTCAGTATCCACGGCAGGAAGGGGGTCGACGCCCTCCTCGACATAACCACCGGAGAGTATCAGCAAACGGTCATGGCCCTTATCCGGTTTTCCCATCTCACCTCGAGAACAAAGGGGGGCGGGGTCGTCCCCACCGTGGAGGGAAACCTCCTTGTCGGTCCCACCGCCTTAGAGACGCCGTATAGGGAGGATTATTCCACCACCGAGGAGGACATCGAGGAGCTTCTGACCCGGTTCGAGGTGAACAAGATGATAGATAAGTCGGACATCATCACCTACTTCGCGGGAGTCAGGGCGTGTACCTACGAGGAAGACTTCATCATCGAATCCTCGAGGAGGGTGGAAAATCTGATCCACGCCGCGGGCATTCAATCTCCGGGAATCGCCTCCGCGCCGGCTATTGCCGAGGATGTAGCCGGGATGTGCGTGACTGCCGCCTCGCGGCTCTTCAAGGAAGTAAAACCGAATCCCCGGTTCGATCCGGTACGGAAGGGTCCCCTCCGGCTTAAACAGCTTAGGGACGAGGAACGGAGCGCCTTCATCCGGAAGAACCCCTCCTACGGGAGGATCGTCTGCAGGTGCGAGGAGATATCGGAAGGGGAGATCAGGGATGCTCTCCGGTCATCCCTCCCGGTCCGAACCTTGGACGGGATCAAGCGGAGGACCCGAAGCGGCATGGGACGCTGCCAGGGAGGATTCTGTACCCCCCGGGTCATGGAAATTTTCCGGGAAGAGACCGGCCTCGAGCTCGACGAGATAACCAAGAAGGGAATGGGATCGGAAATCCTGTCCGGGCCGACTAAAGGGAGACCCGATCCGGAGGCGGACCTATGAACGGACGCTGCGACGTCGCGGTAATCGGGGCGGGACCGGCCGGACTCGCCGCGGCCTACGGCGCAAGCGGAGAGGGGGCGAGGGTATGTATTCTCGAGCGGGAGAACCGTCCCGGGGGAATACTGAAGCAGTGCATTCACGACGGCTTCGGGACCCTCGAGTTCAGGGAACGGCTGACCGGTCCCGAATACGCCTACCGCTACTGCCGGATGTGCGCCGAACGGAATATACCGGTCCGTCTCGACTCCTGTGTGACCGGAATCGAACGGCGGGACGAGGGGTTTTGTATCCGTGTCGTCAATGCCGCCGAGGGGCTCGTCGATATCGAAGCGAAGGCGGTGGTCGTCGCCTCGGGGTGCCGGGAGAGGACCTCCAAACAGATCTTCCTCCACGGCACCCGTCCGGCGGGGGTCATTACGGCGGGTCTCGCCCAGTACTTCATCAACATCATGGGCTACCTTCCCGGGAAGCGGTGCGTCATCCTCGGATCGGGGGACATCGGCCTCATCATGGCCCGGCGTCTCGTCCTCGAGGGCGCCGAGGTGGCGGGGGTCTACGAGATACTTTCCGAACCTTCGGGGCTGAGCCGAAACATCGTCCAGTGCCTCGAGGATTACAACATCGGGCTGCACCTCCAAAAGACCGTCACCCGGGTCCACGGGACCCGGCGGGTCGAGGCGGTCACGGTCTGTTCGGTCGACGAGAACTGCAAGCCGGTGAAGGGAACTGAAGAGAAGATCCCCTGCGATACCTTGATACTCTCGGTAGGCCTCATTCCCGAGAACGATCTTCTAAAGCCCTTGGGGCTTACTCTAGATCCCTCCACCGGAGGTCCCGTAGTGGACCAGACCGGAATGACGGGAATTCCCGGACTCTTCTCCTGCGGGAATGCCCTGCAGGTCAGCGATCTCGTGGATTACGTCTCCGAGAGCGGACGGGCGGCGGGCGCGTCGGCGGCCCGGCTTGCCGGTGGGGCCGGCGTGGACTGCATTCCCGTGTATCCTCGAGGAGATATAAGGACCCTCGTACCCCAGCGGATAGATATGAACAAACCGGGACCCGCGGTGTTCTACCTGCGTTCTTCGAAGAGCATGGACCGGGCCCGGCTCTCGGTTACCGATGGGGGCGGGGAGCTCTTCTCCGCCGATCTTCGTTTGGTGCGGCCTCCGGAGATCGAGCGGGTCGAGATCGATATTTCCCGCGGGACGGCGGAAACTCGGCAAATTTCCGGTTTGACCTTTCTGTTGGAGGAGATACAATGAGAGCGGGTGATACCGGGCATGTAACCTGCGTCCTCTGTCCGAAGGGGTGCAGGATCGCCTTCGAGCGGACTGATGAGGGATACCACTTTACCGGCGGCGGGTGTCCGAAGGGGGAGGAATACGCCCGGAAAGAGATCGTGAATCCGGAACGAATTCTCACCTCCACTGTGAAAACGGTATTTCCCGATTTTCCGAGGCTTCCGGTCAAGACCGACCGGGAGATTCCTTTAGAGAGGGTGTATGAGTATATGAAAGCCGTAAACGGTGTATGTGTTCGAACCAGGTGCCTTCCCGGAGAGATCGTTTCGTATGATCTCCTTAATACGGGAGTGAACCTCCTCGCCACCGCGGCGATGACCGGCTGCGACGGTGGTACAAAGGAGGGTCCGCAATGAGAGGCTATATTCTGGCCATAGACTGCGGGACCCAGAGTGTGAGGGCCCTTCTCTTCGATACCGCGGGAAGACTCGTCGACAAGGAGAAGATCGAATACAAGCCCTACTTCAGCCGGAAGCCCGGCTGGGCCGAACAGGATCCCGAGGTATGGTGGAACGGATTATGCACCGCCGTTGCCGGCCTCGAGTCCCGGCGCGCCGATGAGTTTACCGCCCTCCGGGGGGTGGGGGTCACCGCCCAGCGGGACAGCATGATCCATCTCGATGAAAGGGGCAATCCGGTCCGGCCCGCCTTGCTGTGGCTGGATCAGCGGAAGGCGGACCCGGTCTACCATCCCCGGGGACTCACCCGTCTCGCGTATTCACTGGTGGGGATGAAAGAGGCCATCTACAAGACCCAGGTCGACGGAAAGGGAAACTGGGTCCGCCGGTATGAGCCGGAGACCTGGGAAAAGACCTACAAGTACGCCCAGGTCTCGGGTTTCCTCAATCACCGACTCACCGGAGAGTTCAAGGATTCGACGGCCTCTCAGATCGGACACATCCCTTTTAACTATAAAAAGAACCGCTGGGCAGTACCGACAGAGCTCAACCGGAAGCTCTTTCCGGTGGAAGAGGAAAAGCTCATGGACTTAATCGAGCCCGGAGAGGTGATAGGTACGGTCACCCCGGGGGCCGCGGAGCAGACCGGGATTCCCGAAGGGCTCCCGGTGGTCGCCTGCGGGTCCGACAAGGGGTGCGAGACCTTAGGCATGGGGGTCCTCGACACCTCCATGGCCTCCCTCAGTTTCGGCACCACCGCAACGGTGCAGACCACCTCCGAGAGGTACTTCGAGCCCCTCCGGTTCATGCCCGCCTATCCGGCGCCGATTCCCGGCTGGTTCAATCCGGAGGTGGAGATCTTCCGGGGCTACTGGATGATTTCCTGGTTCAAGGAGGAGTTCGGCTACAAAGAAGTGCGGGAGGCCGAAAAGGAAGGGGTACCTCCGGAGATAGTCATCAACCGCCACTTGGAGACGGTCCCCCCCGGTTCGATGGGCCTCATGGTGCAGCCCTACTGGAGTCCGGGCTTGAAGATGCCCACCGCGAAGGGGACTATCATCGGCTTCGGCGATGTCCACACCCGGGCCCACGTCTACAGGGCGGTAATCGAGGGGCTCGGCTACGCTCTCAAGGAGGGACTCGAGAAAATCGAACGGGCCGGAAGAACTAAGGCGGAGAGGCTCGCCGTTTCCGGCGGGGCCTCCCAGAGCGATGAGATATGCAGGATCTCCGCGGACATCTTCAACCTTCCCCTCATCCGGGGGGAGACCTTCGAAACCGCGGGATTGGGTGCGGCGGTAGCCGCCGCGGTGGGATTGGGAGTCTATCCCGATTTTACAAGCGCCGTGGAGGGAATGGTACGCTACGGCGACACCTTCCATCCCGATCCGGCGAATGCCGAGCTCTACGCCGAGCTCTACACACGGGTGTATCTGAAGATCTTTCCGCAGGTGAGGACCCTGCACGAGGAAATACGGGAGCTCATAGGCTATCCGGAAAAGATATCGGAGAGGAGGGGGTAATGCCGGGAAAGAACGATTTCCAGCCCCGATGGTTCGAGGGAGAGCTTCCTGAACGAAGCTACCGGAGTCTCTTCAAGTGGGGTAGTCCGACCGAGTACAAACACCCGAATACGGGGCTCTACCGGCTCATGAAAGAGACCTTCGATCTCACCGATAGACACTTCGAGCGCACTCCCGACTTAGGATTGGACGAGGTGACGGGTGATTATCCCCCGAAACTCCCCCGGCGGCACAGAGAAGCCTTACGTGAGATGTTGGGGCCGGAAAACGTGAGCGAGGACACATACATCAGGCTGTCGGTGGCCTACGGGAAGACCATGCTCGATATTTTCCGGCTCAGAAACCGGGTGGTGGAGAATCTTCCCGACTTGGTCCTCTATCCCCGAAACAAGGAGGATGTGGAGGCGATAGTTCTCTACTGCACCGAACACTCCATTCCCGTCTACGTCTACGGGGGGGGATCGTCGGTAACCCGGGGGGCCGAGCCTGTCGAAGGCGGGGTGAGCCTGGACACCCGCAAACACTTTACCAAGATTCTCTCCATAAGCGAGACTAATCAGACGGTGACCGTGGAGCCGGGGATTATGGGGCCGGCCCTCGAGGACGCCTTGAACCGCGCCCGGGAGCTCTACGGGACACGTCACGATTACACCTGCGGGAACTTTCCCCAGTCCTTCGAGTACTCCGCGGTGGGAGGGTGGGTCGTCACCCGCGGCGCGGGACAGAACTCCACGTACTACGGGAAGATCGAGGATTTAGTCCTCTGTCAGGAGTACGTAACTCCGAAGGGCACGGTAAAAACCGGACCCTTTCCCCGGCAGGCTACCGGACCCGACATCGATCAGATCATGATCGGGAGCGAGGGTGCCTTCGGTGTCCTCGTCTCGGTCACGTTAAAGATATATCGGCACATGCCCCGGAACACCCGCAGGTTCTCTTTCATGTTCCGAAGCTTCGAGGACGGAGTGAATGCGGTAAAGGAGGTTATGCAATCGGAGAACGGTTATCCGTCGGTGTGCCGCCTGTCCGATCCGGAGGAGACCGATGTGGCTTTGAAGCTCTACGGGGTGGATTCTCCTCTTATTGACCTGCCCTTCTCACTGCTGGGGATGAAGCGGGGAAAGCGGTGCCTCTTCTTAGGGAGCGCCGACGGGGGGAGAAGGTACACCCGGATGGTGAAGGCGAACGTCCGGAAAATCTGCCTCCGCCGCGGCGGAATACCTCTCAGCGGGTCCGTCACCCGGAAATGGGAACACGGCAGGTTCCGCGATCCCTACCTCCGGGAGGACCTGCAGGATTACGGCATCGTCATCGATACCCTGGAATGCGCGGTCAACTGGGAGAATCTCAATACGGTCCGTCGGCATGTCAGGGAATATATAAAGAGCAGGAAGAACACCATCTGCATGACTCACATGTCCCACTGCTATCCCCAGGGGACTAATCTCTACTTCATCTTTATCAATATGTTCGAGAGAGCGGAGGACTTCTCCGCCTTTCACGCGGGTGTTTTAGAGGCGATCCATACCTCAGGCGCGGCGTTGAGCCATCACCACGGAATCGGGAAGCTCTTCGCTCCCTGGCTCGAAAGGAACTTGGGCTCCGAGTCATACGCGATTCTCCGTGCTCTTAAAGAGCACTTCGATCCTGATAATATCATGAATCCCGGAGGAACTCTAGGATTCGACTAGATCTCGGCAATCGGAGCCTTCGGGGCGGATTCCTTGATCTCGTCGATGATCCGTATGCACTCTTCCCGGGATGGGCATGATTCGCCGACGAAGAGAATTTCCCCCTTCGGGTTTTTGTAGCAGAATCTGAGCTGATTCTCCGCGTCCTCGTAGATTTCGAAGGTATACTCCATGCCGTTAATGTAATACAATCATCGCCAAAAGAAAATCGGGGGGAGGAAAAAATGAATCGATCGGTACCTGTAGCCCTGGTGTGCGCCGCGGCGGTGACGATCCTGATCGTACTTTCCGGGTGCGCTTCCCGGGAGGTCAGGGAGACGAGGAATCTCAGGATCGAGGACGTTGACGTGGCGAAGATTCCCGATGGAACTTACGTGGGAAAGTACGGATACGATGAGCTCGTCTATACCGCGAAGCTTGAGGTCGAAGACGGGCGCATCGAATGGATCCGCATCGAAGAGAACAAGCCCTCTGCCCGGCCCGATTGGATAGAGGAAATCCCTAAAAGGGTAATCGAGGCGAACTCCACCCAGGTGGACGTGGTTTCGGGAGCTACCGCCGGCAGCAAGGCCGTCCTCAAGGCGATCGAGCTGGCCTTAAAGGCCGGCGCCCGCCTCAGGTAAAGGCGGCCGCGAGGGGCCATTTCGGTTTTCCAACGCTTATGAGTATATTGGTTCTATGAAATGGTACGGAAAAATCGATAATTCACGGGCCTGGGGATACCCCTTCTTTATCAGGTTTCGCGGCGAGGGCGAAATCGAGGGCACCTCCAAGGACCTTGACGCCTTGGAAGAGAACTTCGGGGTCA
>CAZXMO010000021.1:0-3796 GCA_964641125.1 uncultured Spirochaetales bacterium | reverse complement strand
GAAATCGAGGGCACCTCCAAGGACCTTGACGCCTTGGAAGAGAACTTCGGGGTCAAGATCAAGGCAACGAAAGAGGAGAAGGAACAGTCGGTAAACGAGCTCGAGGGTTTTATCTCCTCCGACTCCCGGGAGATCCTCGATGAGGTGCAGTCGGCCCTCGACGAGATGGGCTGGAAGCTCGACGACGAGCTGTAGCGGCAATAGAGGGGCGATGGGCTAAAGGGGAAGGTTCTCGGTACCCTTGAGCTCGTCTTTGAGCTCCCGATAGAAGGTTTCCACGAACTCCGCCTTCCGGTCGAAAAGCTCTTTCCCCGCCTCGGTGGCGAGCTTCCCTCTCTTCTTCTTGAAATAATCCAAGCCCTCGGAGTTCATGATTTCCATAACTTGTTTGGGATAGTCGTGGGAGGAGGGGGAGGCCTTGTGAGCCATCATGAAGATGGACATAGCTCCGATCCCGTCTAGGAGATCGGCGTCGCAGAGGACCGCCATGTGGATGTCCTTCTCCTTCGGGTCCTTCTTCTGATGTCCGGCGATGAGCTTTGCCAGCTCCTTGGTATCGAAATGATCGGTAAAGCTTCTCTTGTTCGTCGTCCATGTCTTGACGATCGCCGCACCGGCCTTAGCATGGTTTTTCCGGTCGTCCATTGAACCGATGTCGTGAAGGACGGCGGCGGCCCTAATGAGGAGGGCGTCATCTTCCGAGATACCCCCGATGGTGTTTATTATTTCCGCAGCGTAGGATTCGACCCGGAAACTGTGGTGGACGATATACTCCCAGGACTCCTTCCACGGATAGGCCCGGTCCTCCACGTTTTCCTTTCCCCTCAGATAGCTTATGAGAAACGATTTAGCCTCGTCGACAACGTCCATCAATCCCTCCGAGGCTATAGTAGGGGAAAAGTTCCTAGGAAACAAGACCCGGATAAGCTCTTAACCGATGTATCGTGTTTTGAGCCCCTCGAAACGGCTGTAATCCCTATCGGTGGTAACCCAAGTACAGCCGTGTTCGATTGCCAGCGCCGCGAACCAGACATCCGGAATCAGGTTCCCTTTACATCGGTAAATCCTGATCAAATGAGTAAAAATCTTCCAGTGAGAAGCCTCCGGCAGAATTTCCACAGTGTTCGCGGCCTCGGTTATAGTCTCGCAGAAGGCGAGAGCCTTTTCGACGCCGCTTGGAGGATCAAAGATCTTCGGGTGGGTGACGATTCGTATGAATCCGGCCAAGGCGTGAGGAGCGTATCCCGAAAGCCCCTCTTCCTCGAGGTTTTCGACTAAAAAAGATTTACATTTCCCGTGAAGAGGTGAATCTTCGCGGTGAGCATGGACGTAGATATTGACGTCGAAAAGGAGCATCTATTCTTCCATAACCTCGAGAAGAGCGGCGGAGTCGTCGATATCGACCCCGGGCCTCAAACCATTCCCGTCCACGGTTACGAGGTCCACAGTGTGTTCCCCCCGCGGACGTTCAGGGGAGTAGAGCTTATCCAGTAAAGCATTTTCGATCAGCTTCGTTAGGCTGATATTTTTCGATGCCGCTTCTTTTTTAGCGGAGATGAGAATTTTATCATTGATCCGTATTGTTGTTCTCATACGATAAATATATCGTGGTCACATATTGCTGTCAAGCTATGTGACATATATATGCCACTAAATGCTTTGCTCGTAGAAAACTCGGGAATGCTCTAGTAAAAATTTTTTGAATTTCTCCTTATTTCATGTTAAAATGAGTCTCGGCAGAGGGAAGAAGCTTTGGAAGCATTCACTGTGCAACTGGTCAGGAGATGCTCCGCAGGGGTCCTGACGACGGGAAGGGTAAATGCAGTGCTTCTCTTTTAACTTGTTTTGCACCAGCTAATCGATTCCGTTACTGCAGCGCCCTTTCTTCTGTCCCGATCTTCTCGGTGAACCTCCCGGCTGAACTATCTACGGAGGGAATACATGGAAATTATCAACGATGTACTGCGAAGTAAGGGTCATGAAGTCTTTTCGATTTCTCCGGATGCCACTGTCTTCGAGGCTCTGCGAAGCATGGCCCAACTCAACGTGGGTGCGCTCATGGTAAGGGATGATTCCGGCAGGCTCGTCGGAATCTTCTCCGAAAGGGATTACGCTCGGAAGATCATCCTCCGGGGGAAATCGTCCCGGGAAACGAAGGTTGAAGAAATTATGACCCCTCGGGTCTTTTACATCAAGGTGAATCAAACCATCGAGGAGGGGATGGCCTTGATGACAAAGAATAAATGCAGGCACCTGCCGGTGCTCGACGACGATGAAGAGCTCGTCGGGGTAATTTCCATCGGCGATATCGTCAAGGCGGTGATCCACGAAAAGGATTTTCTTATCGATCAGCTGGAACACTACATATCCGGCAGTCTGTAATAAGTATTCGCTCCGCCCTTGACCTCGTATCATTTTTTCCGTATCCTCTGATCTGAAATGCGGTGGCATAGCCACCACTTCAATCATGGAGGAAACGAATGAAGACAGTTCGAGTAGGAGTAATCGGAACGGGTTTTATCGGGCCCGCCCACATCGAGGCCCTGCGCAGGCTTCCAAACGTGGAGGTCGCCGCTATCGCGGACGTTGACGAAGCAACCGCAAAAGCGAAGGCTGAAGCCCTCGGTGCGGATAAAGCCTTCGGCAATTACAAGGACCTTCTCAAAGATGCGAGCATCGAGGTAGTTCACATTGCCACACCCAATCATCTTCACTATCCGATGTCCAAGGAGGCCCTCGAGGCGGGTAAGCACGTGGTGTGTGAAAAACCCTTGGCTATGGATACGGGGGAAGCTGAAGAGCTCGTGGAGCTCGCCGAGAAGAAGGGGCTCGTCAACGCGGTGCACTTCAACGTGCGATATTACCCTTTGATGAATCAGGTAAGACAGATGATTCGAAATCAAGACCTGGGTAATATATTCGCCGTCCACGGATCATACCTGCAGGACTGGCTTTTTCTGCAGACCGACTACAACTGGCGGATGGAACCGGAGTTTTCAGGCACTTCCCGGGCGGTGGCGGATATCGGAAGCCACTGGATGGATCTTATCGAGTACGTTACGGGCCTGAAGATAACCGAGGTATGCGCCGACTTCGCAACCTTCTATCCGGTCCGGAAAAAGCCGCTTAAGCCGGTGGAGACCTACGCGGGAAAGATGCTCAAGCCCGAGGACTACGCCGACGTACAGATCAACACCGAGGACTACGCCACGGTAATGCTCCACTTCGACAACGGCGGGCACGGGGTGTTTACCGTCAATCAGATCGCCGCGGGGCGGAAGAACCGGATCTACTACGAGATCGACGGATCGAAACAGGCGGTGGCCTGGGAATCGGAGATGCCGAACCAGCTGTGGATCGGAAAGCGGGAAGACGCGAATGCACTCCTGCTCAGAGACCCTTCGCTGGCGTATCCTGAGAGTGCCGAACTCATTACCTTCCCCGGCGGACATAACGAGGGCTTTCCCGACACCTCGAAACAGATGTTCAAGCAGATCTACGACGCCGTTCGTGGGGGGGACACGAAATCACCGAAGTATCCCACCTTCAAGGACGGACTCAGGGAGCTCGTTCTGTGCGACCGGATATTGGAGAGCAACGAGAAGAGGTGCTGGGTGGAGGTCTGATCCTCTCCCCGCCGCGCGTCTGGGCATTTCTGATGCTCTTGCCGACTATCCTCACATACATACCCTCCGCCTTGGGCGGCGTAGAACGGATTCCTATCCTCTATGTTTTAAGAAAAAGAGAGTGCCCCCGATCGTGGGGATTGAATCAGGAGAGGACATTTCCTTGTATA
>CAZXMO010000020.1:26823-43992 GCA_964641125.1 uncultured Spirochaetales bacterium | reverse complement strand
CGGCCATGTTGAACTTCCTCTCCAGGTTCCAGATCCTGGAACCGATCTTCAAGGTATCCTCCGGAGAGAGATTAAAACCCGCGGAAGCATTAATAAGATCGGCATAATCTTCAAGACCCAGGGCAAACGAGGTAAAGAGGCAAAGCCCGGCCGAATCGATTACCGCGGTAAGGTCCTGGAAAATGATGACCCACTTCGGTTTTCCCTTCAGCTCCTGGGTATCCAGTTTTTCAGGAACTCCTAGCACCTCGGGGCTGATCATGTAGCCCCGGACGTGACAGCCGCCCCGATTGCTCGTGGCGTACTGTAGGCCGTGGCCCTGAACTCCCCGGGGATCGTAAGCGGGAAGCTCCTGTTTCTTTACGGACATGGAGAATTCCGGGTGACCGTAGTGTTCCGCCATCCTGTAGGATCCCTTTGCCATTAGCTTACCCAGTTTGCCTTCCACCTTGCCGAGTTTGTTGGTCCAGTAGACCACCGATTCGGAGTTGCCGAACTTCAGCTCGGGACCATCTTCCAGGTCCTCTTTAGGGATAAAACCTTTTTCATAGAGTTCCATGGCCGTACCGACGGTAACACCGGCACTGATGGTGTCAATACCGAGACCGTTGCAAAGAAAGTTAGCTTCACAAATAGCGTGGAGATCATCAACCCCGCAATGAGCGCCGAAGGCCCAGCCCGTTTCATATTCGGGGCCTTCCATGCGTATTCCATTGGGTAGCTCCACATCCCGGGCACAGGCGATAGGACAGGCAAAACAGGCGGTATTGCTCTTCAGGTAACCCTTCTTTACCAGTGCTTCGCCGGAAACCTCACCAACCCCCTCAAAAGTGGCGGTCTGAAAGTTTCTGGTAGGATAGAGTCCGCCCTGGTTGATGATGTTATCGAGAACCTTGGTTCCCAAAGCCGGAAGACCCTCTCCGGTTACCGGATGGGCTTTGATCTTTTCGATTTTCTCTTTAACGGTAGAGGTAAAAGCACTCTTATCGGTAAAATCGATGGTGTTACTTCCTTTAACCACCAACGCTTTGAGGTTCTTTGACCCCATAACGGCACCTACGCCGCTGCGCCCCGGTGCCCGGTGCTTGTCGTTGATGATACATGCAATTTCTGACAGCTGCTCCCCGGCGGGGCCTATACAGGCAACTCTCGCCCTCTTTTCACCCACTTCGTCAAGAAGGATATCCGTGGTCTCACCGGTTTTCTTACCCCAAAGATGGGCGGCATCCTTGAACTCCACATTGTTGTCGTAAATAGAGATATAGATCGGCTTCTCGCTCTTTCCCTCCAGGATTACCATGGTGTAACCGGTTTTTCGCAAAACAGCCCCCCAGACTCCTCCGGAGTTGGAGCATGCGATGGTTCCCGTGAGGGGACTTTTTGTCACTACCATGTACCTTCCGGCGGTGGGAGCGCTGGATCCGGTCATCAGCCCGCAGGCGAAGATCAATTTATTTTCCGGGGAGAATGCATCCACCTTGGGATCCACCTCATCAACAAAATACTTTGAAGCAAGACCTCTTCCTCCAAGGTAATCCTTCAACAAGGACACATCTATCGGTTCTTCGCTGCTGGTGTGGTTGTCAAGATTTATTCTTAACAGCGTGGCATCGGTCAGTTTCATAGCACCTCCATTGTGGGGGCGCTCTCCTTTCCAAACACGGGAGGCAACAGGGTTTCCCCTGCACCCTAACGTCCTGCAACCATAGGAAGGATTGGGTTTATCCGACAGGTCAACAGACTCGGGGAGCTACCTTAATTTATATTGAAAAATTGTAATCCCTCTCGAGGCACTTGTCAATTTTTTTCGCAGCCTTCCATTCGCAGCCTTCCACAAGCCTGGACGGTTCAGGGACAAAGAATGATCCGACGTGACCAGAGGCAGTTGCCGCAGCTGGGTTCAATCCCCCAACAGTTTCCGGAGCTGTCCCTTAGGTATTCGCAGCCCGCCTTCAGGGTGCAGTCGGTACAGGAGGGGTAGAGACTCTGAGAAACCGAGATGCGGAACCAGATATATTCCCGGCTGTTCCATATATCGTAGAGAGAATGTTTGCCGATATTCCCAAAAGAGTGGGAAATAAGCTCCATATCCTTACCATCGACCCGTTCCGTACCGTCGTGAAGAAATCGGTAACAGGGAGCTACCTCACCATCCCAACGGATTACAGCACTCTTCTTCTCAATAAAGCTGCAGAACCTTTCTGTCCTTAAAGTAAATCGGGGGACCGTATAATGGACCTGGTGCCGGATCGATCGGAACAGGGGTTCTAGAAGCTCTTTCTCCCCATCACGGCACCCGTCGGTCCGGTAGAGGATCTCCTTTTCTCCCTCTTCATCCATGGGAAGTATGTTGGAAATGATAATCTCCTCTGCTTTTGCGGCGACAACAGCAGCTCCGAAGGCTTCCAAATCTTTAAGAGACTCCCGGGTCAAAACCCACTCAAGGGCAATAAGGGGCCTCCGTTTTCCGGCCCTTATCTTTGCATCCTTCACCCTTTCCAAGGTGCCGGCCGGAACAGCCGCACCCTCAATATTGCTGCCTGCGGCGTGACCAAGGGGACCGGTTTCGTAACTGAGAATTAGCTTCTCTAAGCCTGCATCGATAAGAAAATCGATCATCCCCTTATCAAGGAGCGATCCATTCGTCTGCACCTCAATCGCGGGAACGAAGTTGGATAGCTGCTGAAAAAACCATGCAAACCGGGGATGAAGCATAGGCTCTCCAACTCCGCCGATAAAAACCCTCTTTACTCTTCCTTCCGCCTCTTTCCTGTCCAGGGACGAGAGTATTGACTCCAAGATTTCATCATCCATATCTCCGAAGGTTTCCTGAAAACCTTCCCGAAAACATCCTTTGCAGCTGAAATTGCAACGAGATGTGAGCTCGATATAGAGGCATTCCGGATATCCATCCGCAGGATAGGAGATACGGGTTTCATTCCATACAAACTCTTCCCGGGTCCTCTTTTTTTCCATTACTCTCCCTTTCTCTTCTTGATTATGCTAAGAATAAACTCCTATTCTTTGCCTATGATAAACAATGAAGATCGAAAACGCTACCACAGCCAGCTAATAATCGACGAGTGGGGTGATGAGGGACAGGAAAAGATTTCTCATTCCCGGATCACCCTCGTCGGAGCAGGAGGGCTGGGAAGCCCGACCGCCCTCTACCTTGCAGCCGCGGGGATAGGCCACCTCAGGATTATCGACAAGGACAGGGTGGAGCTTTCCAATCTGAACAGACAGATTATCCATGAGGAACCGTTGATCGGGATGCCCAAGGCAGATTCGGCGGGGAAGCGGCTGGCCGTACTCAACAGCGCCATCACAATTGAAACCCTGGAGGCGGAGTTCAATGATGAAACAGCGGAGGCGCTCTGTGAGGGGACCGATATCCTTGTTGACTGCCTCGACTCCTTTTCCGCCAGAAGAGTCCTGAACCGGTGGGCGGTAAAAAAGAAGACACCCCTAATACATGCCGGAATATTCGGCGGGGGGGGACAGATTACCGTTATTCCAGCGGGAGGAAAGCCCTGCCTGGAATGCCTCTTTCCCCAGGCACCGGACCAGGAAGATATACCTGTGGTGGGAGCCGCAGCGGGAATACTGGGCAGCATGGAGGCGCTGGAGGTGATCAAGCTCATCACCGGCATCGGGGAACCCCTTACCCGGCGGCTTCTTATCTGTAACTTCCTTACCGCGGATTACCAGGAGATTGAACTCCGGGACTATCCGGACTGTCCTGTCTGCGGAGCTTAACCACCTCATGCCTGCCACTGTGCGCCAGATGGGGAGGGAGGTTCACCGAAACGATCTTTTTAGGCCAAAGAGTCTTGACCTCGGACAAACTCATATTTCCTACCGGGGGGACGGTAAAGGAATCGACTATATCGAAGGGTGCCTCCGAGATTTCCCCTTTTAGATGCGCTATAAGTCCGTCCATATGTACCGCCAGCTTTTTATCGGTTCCCCGGAATGCATCGCTGTAAAGCTTAGAGAGTGCCCCCGATCGTGGGGATAGAAATTGTGTAAATGATTGATCTGTACTGAATTACATGATTTCGAAGAGAAATCGGAACTTATGGCGGGATAATTACAATAACAAACTGATTTTATTTGAAAATCGTCCCCACGATCGGGGGCACTCTCTAAATGATATGCGGCTTGAGGTTCTTCTTCCATCGGAGGTAAGGACAGCTTTCGAGGGTAAAGTCTCGTAGAAGTCGCAGAGAAAGTAAAAAGCTAATACTTTAATTTTTTTGACACGTAAGTAAAGAAAAAACCTTGTAACTCTATACGCTACAAGGTTTTAATTATCGGGCTGGGCAGATTTGAACTGCCGACCTCTCGGTCCCGAACCGAGCGCGCTAGCCCCTGCGCTACAGCCCGCTTTTTACCTGATGAAACCGCCGTACGAACGACCGGCCGCGGCAGGTATTTTTTCATAAAAATAAAAAACCCCGGTAATCCGGGGCTGAATCGGGAGCGACGGGACTTGAACCCGCGATCCCCGGCTTGACAGGCCGGTGCGATAACCAACTTCGCCACGCCCCCTCAGTTCGAATGTGATGGTCACTATACTCACTATCCGAAATCGTGTCAATAGGACGATCCTCTCTGTATATTTTTATCCGGTATTCCGTTTCCGGCAGCTGTGTTCTTCATATCCGGGGTTGTTTTGGACCCGAGAATTGACACACCCCATTTTCACATGATAATCTGCGGGAACAGTCTATGAGAAAAAGGAACTAAATCTATGTCCTCACGAGATATACGCAGAGCGAAAAAAAAGAAAAAGAGCACCGAAACCAACACCGAAGTCGAAAAAAAGCGGAAAAACAAGCCGATTCTGTACCTTTTCAGCGTGGTGCTCCTCGTCATTATCGTAGTCACCTTCGTCGGGGGGCCGGTGGCGGGGAATGTCGCACAGGGGGAGCGGCTCATCTTCGGAAATTACGGCGGCCGGGAAATCGAGTTCCGCTACGGGAATTACTTCGCCCAGCAGACCCAGATCCTGTCCGAACAAGTCAGGTCCGGCGGCCAGGCGACCAATATGATAAGCGAGGCCTATCAGGTTTGGCGGGGAGCCTTCGAGCGTTCGGTGGTGCACGCGGGAATTCTCTATCAGGCGGACAAAGCGAGGCTTACCATCTCCGACGATCTCATCGACCGAAGACTTACCGAATACGGACCGTACGTTGAAAACGGAGAGTTCAGTGAAGAGCGGTACCGGAACACACCGAACTCGGAGAAGCTGACCACCCGGAAACTCTTTCGCGAAAACCTCATAGAGGAACAGTACCGGGAGGACCTCTTCGATAACACAAAGATACATCAAGGAGAGCTCGAGTTTATCAAGAGCATGGCCGAGAACGAGCGGAGCTTCCGGTACGTCTCCTACTCCTTCGACGATTATCCCGAAGAAGAGGTCATCGTTTTCGGACGGGCAAACTCCGATCTCTTCCGCAGAATCAAGCTGAGTAAAATTACCATCAACACCAGCAGGGAAGAAGCGGAGGCGGTCCTGGATCAGCTCGAAGAAAACCCCGGACGCTTCGAAGATCTTGCGAGGACCCAATCATCCGATATCTACGCCGAAACGGGCGGCGAGATGGACTGGCGATACTACTACGAGCTCGAGAGAGAGTTTCCCACCGAAGAATCCCTCGACGAGGTTTTCTCCCTTACCCCGGGCGGACTGAGCGGAATCGTTCCCGACGAGGACGAGACCCTCTGGCGGATCTACAGGGGCGAATCTCCGGCGGTGGCACCCGACTTCGAGGCCGAGGAGACCGCTGAAACGGTCAGACAGTATATGGTCCGCTTCGAGGCGGGAATCATCGAAGACTATCTCGTGGAAGAGGCCGGGACCTTCATAGCCGATGCACGGGACACCGGCTTTATCGATGCGTCCATCTCCGCGGGACTGCAGGTGGAAGGAACCGAATACTTTCCCCTGAATTACGGTAATTCCTACTTCTTCAAACCGGTGCGTCCCTTGAATCCCGATTCCGACGCCCTTTCCAACGCTCCCTACAGTGAGCAGTTCTTTTTAGAGGCCTTTTCCCTCGAGGAAGGAGAAATTTCCGAACCGGTCGTTCTCGACAGGAACGTCCTGGTGATGGAGCCCGCTAACATTCGAAACGCTCCGGAAGAAGAGCTTGTACAGCTCGAGAACTACTACTCATTTATCGAGAGGGAAATCAGGGAAGAAGATATGGCCAATCATTTCCTGACCTCCGAAAAGCTCGAAGACAACTTCGATCCGGTCTTTACCAGATACTTTATTCAGAATCAGACGGAAGGCTGATGCCCGGCCAGGCCCCTGAGCTTATCGATACCGGCAACGGTTTGACCGTACGGTTCAGGGGCCGGTTTCTCTACTCCCCTTCCGATCCGGTCGGCGCTATCGAAAAACGCATTACCGGCCGGAGCTATGCCGAACGGACCCTGTACATTCTTCCCTCGCCCCTGCTCTTTCATGGAATGGATACACTCCTAGACCGGATCGATGAGACGGCCCACGTCCTGTGCTTGGAGACCGATCAGGCCCTGATGGCCCTTTCGGCTCCTTACTTCTCACACCGGTTTCTTACCGATACACGGATCAGTTATATCCGGAGCGATTCACCTTCCGCGGTACTCTCCTACGTAAGGGAGCTGAATCCCCGCCGCTTCCGCAGGAGCGTGCTCCTGCCCCTTACGGGGGGATATTCCCTGGACTCGAAGCGGTATACCCGAATAGCCGAGGCGGTAAGCGGCGAGATAAGCAGGCTCTGGCAGGACACCATGACCAAATCGCACATGGGGCGGAGATGGATGAGGAATATCTTTACGAACCTCCGCTTTCATCCGCCGACCGCGCGCGCTCTCCCCGTAACCGGTAAGCCCGTAACGGTAGCGGGCGCGGGCGAGTCGCTGGAGGCGAGCCTTCCGCTGCTTCGAGCTCTTCGAAATGAAGTATGGCTTCTCGCCGTGGATACCGCTCTGCCCGTTCTCCTCACCGCGGGAATCGTTCCCGACGCGGTGTGCGCCGTGGAGGCCCAACAGGCGAACGTGTACGATTTTCTGATCCCCTCCGGACTCGACATGCCCGGCAGGGGAAAGTCCGCCGAAGCTGCCGGCCTCCTTCTATGTGATTTGAGCTCCTATCCCGGGGCGGTCAGGGCCGCAGGCTGCGGACCGGTGCGGTATTTCTTCTCATCCTTCGATCGGCTCAACGTTTTCGACCGCCTCGAGGCGCACGGGCTCATGCCGCCCGAAGTCCCGCCTTTAGGATCGATCGGTATCACCTCGCTCTATATAGCTTCACTCATTACCTTAAGAACGGTCCTCTATACCGGCCTCGACTTCGCGTACGTTCCGGGTAAGACCCACGCCCGAGGGGCTCCCTCGCACACCGCCCGTTTGAGCACGGCGGACAGGCTTACCGGTCACACCCAGTACCCGACCACAGCGCTTCGCCCTTGGATCCGCGCCGCCGGGAGAGAAAAAGAGAGCGTCAACACCGACTACGTCCTCTTTTCGTATGCGGCGAAGCTCGCCGAGCTCGTCGAAGAGGACACCCGGTTCGTCGATATCGGGGGCCGGGGAGTCAGTCATCCGGGACGGGCCGCGTTGACGGAGAGAGAGATCCGAAAGGTGATAGGTGAGACGGAGGGGGCCGGCCCACCCCCAATCGGCGCTCCGGAACCCGCCCGGGATCGGCGGACAGGAATCGGCGAGTTTTTCCGGGGGGAGTACGCTCTCTTAGAGCGGGTTATGGATGCGGGAAGACGCTATCTGGCCGTCGACCAGAGTCCTAAGGCGGCACGGAAGCTTCGGGGTATCTTCGAAAATGCCGACTATCTCTATTTCCACTTTCCCGATCCCCCTCCCCTGCCCTTAGAAGATCCGAACTTCGTCAAACGGGTGCTGCTCTCGGCTGAAGAGTATACATACAGGATCAGACCCCTCGTCGAGTCCCTCTCTACTCGTCACCTGTCTTGAGGACCGACAGAAAAGCGCTCTGCGGGAGCTCTACGTTTCCGACCATCTTCATCTTTTTCTTACCCGCCTTCTGCTTTTCTAAAAGCTTCCTCTTTCGGCTGATGTCGCCTCCGTAACACTTGGATGTTACATCCTTCCGAAGAGCGGAGATGGTTTCCCGGGCGATAACATCTCTGCCGATGGATCCCTGGATGGGGATTTTGAACTGGTGCCGGGGGATTTCCTCTTTGAGCTTTTCGCATACCTGCCGGGCCCGGGCGTAGGCGCGCTCCCGGTGGACGAGCTGCGAGAGGGCATCCACCGATTTTCCGTTTATGAGGATATCGAGCTTGACCAGATCGGAATCCCTGTAGCCGACGAGCTCGTAGTCGAAAGAAGCGTAGCCCCTGCTTATCGACTTGAGCTTGTCGTAGAAGTCGAAGAGGACCTCCGCGAGGGGCATCTCGTAGACGAGTTCGACCCGTTTTTCATCGAGATACTGCAGGTCCTGCTGGATACCCCGCTTTTCGGTGCACAGGGTAATGACGTTTCCCAGATAGTCGTCGGGGGTTATAAAGCTCGCCTTGATGTAGGGTTCCTCGGTACGCTCGATATCGGTGGGCTCGGGGAACTTCAAGGGATTGTCGATTTCCTCGCTCTCGCCGTCCTTCATGGTAATCCGATAGCGCACCGAGGGCGAAGTAAACACGATGGACAGGTCGAACTCCCTTTCGAGCCGCTCCTGGATCACTTCGAGATGGAGGAGGCCCAAGAATCCGCAGCGAAAGCCGAAGCCCAAAGCCGCGGAGGCGTCCTTCTCGTAGACCAGGCTCGAATCGTTGAGCTTGAGCCGGTCCAGGGCCGCATGGAGCTCTTCGTAATCGTTGGAGTCCACCGGGTAGATCGAGCTGAAGACGACCGGCTTGACCAGCCGGAACCCCGGACAGGGACGGGCGCAGGAGTGCTTTTCGGACGTAATGGTGTCGCCGATGTTGACGTCGGAGATGGTCTTGATGCCCGCTATAATGTACCCGACCTGTCCCGCGGAAAGCTCCTCCCGGGACTTGAAGCCGATCTCGAATATGCCTGTCTCCTCGACCTTGTACACCGCCTTTTTCGACCAGAACTTGATCTCCTGACCCGGCTTGATCCGCCCGTCGAAGACCCGTACGTGTATGATGACTCCCCGGTAAGAATCGTAGTGGCTGTCGAAGATGCACGCCTTCAGAGGCTCATCCTCGGAACCTTCCGGCGGAGGGATCAGCTCGACGATCCTTTCCAAGAGCTCCGGAACTCCCTCCCCGGTTTTCGCCGAGACAAGCGCCGCGGATTCGCTGTCGAGACCCAAATCGTGATCGATCTGTCTCTTGACCTCGTCGATGTCGGCGCTGGGAAGATCGATCTTGTTGATTACCGGAATCACCTCTAAGTCGTGCTCTATGGCCATATACATGTTGGAGACCGTCTGAGCCTGGGCCCCCTGGGTGGCGTCGATCAGGAGGAGGGCCCCCTCGCACGAGGAGATGGCCCTCGACACCTCGTAGGAGAAATCGACATGCCCCGGAGTGTCGACGAAGTTCAGGCTGAACTCCTCGCCGTTCGCCGCGGTGTACGGAAGGGTTATGGCCTGGGACTTAATAGTAATTCCCCGCTCCCGCTCGATGTCCATGGTATCGAGCATCTGATCGTGAAAATCCCGCTCTGAAAGAATGTGGGCGAGCTGGATAAATCTGTCGGACAAGGTGGATTTCCCGTGATCGATATGCGCTATTATGCAGAAATTGCGGATATGCTTCGTTTTTTTACTCATTTAGTATCTCTTGATCGAGGTCGGACGTTTTACATCCCGTCGAGGACCTTCCTGACGGTCGTGTACAATGTATCAATATCGAAGGGTTTTTGCAAGAAAGCGTAGACACCGTCCTTTTCGGTCAAGGGAATGTTCTCGACTTGGGGATTCCCCGACATCATGATGACCTTGATTGCCGGAAGCTCGCTGCGGATCCGCCGGGCCAGTTCGTCTCCGTTGATGAAGGGAAGGGTAAAATCGGTCAGCAGGAGATCGATGGGCTCTTTACTCTTTTCGCAGATCAAAAGGGCCTCACCGCCGTTTCTGGCCTCCAGTATGTAGTATCCCTTCCGTCTAAGAATTCTCCCCGCGAGCCGGCGGAGATGGTCCTCGTCCTCCACGATGAGTATCCGTTCCGATCCTTCTACCCTGCCCAGCTCGGGACCGGCGGTTTCGGACACCTCTTCCGTCCCCTCTTTCAAGGGAAGGAGAATGGTAAAATCGGTTCCCTTGCCGGTTTCGGTGCGGACCTTGATGTACCCCCCCGACTGATCGATTATGCCGTAGACCATGGAAAGCCCCAATCCGGTCCCCTGCTCATCTCCCTTTGTTGTAAAGAAGGGCTCGAAGATCTTGGCCAGATAATCGGTGTCAATTCCCACACCGTTGTCGGAGACCCGAATACCGACGTAGCTCCCCGGGGGAACAACTCCGTTGACCGCCGTCTCCGGCTCGGTTATTGTCCGCGTTTCGGTGAGGACAACCAGCCGCCCCCCCTCGGGCATGGCGTCTCGGGCGTTGACCGCCAAGTTGACTAGGACCTGCTCGAGCTGCCCCGGGTCGATGTATACCAGGGGCTCCTCGGCATCGAGAAAAAACTGCATGTTGATCTCTTCCGAAATCAGTCTGCTGATCATCTTTTCTATGTTCTGGATGAGGGTGTTGATGTTTACCGTCTGAGGCTTCATGACCTCTCTGCGGCTGAAAACGAGAAGCTGCTTGGTAAGCTTGACCGCCCGATGTACCGCGCCTTTTAGGCTCTGGATATCCGGCTCGATGTCCTCGTCGGTCCGGCTCTTCTCCCGGATCATGGTTATGTAGCCGAGGATAACGGTGAGGATATTATTGAAATCATGGGCGACCCCGCCGGCGAGGCGACCCACCGCCTCCATCTTCTGGGAATGCTTGAGCTGTTCCTCTAAGCCCTTCCTCTCGGTAATGTCGATAAGATATCCCTTGACTTGTGTTATTCCGCCGTCTTCGAAGTGGGCTATCAGGTTCGCCAAGACGTTTATCCGGCCCTTGCCCGGCGAGACGAAGGTTATCTCCGAGAGGCTCAGCTTTTTATGCAGCTCGATATTTTTCCAAAAGCGGTTTCGCTCCTCGGTTTCCGGAAAGAAATCGTTCAGATTTTGCTCGAGGGCCTGATCACGGTCGGCGAACCCGAACATGCGGACGAATGCCGAATTGCAGTCCTGGAGGTTTCCTTCCCCGTCGCAGATAAAGTCACCGGACAGATCCTCCTCGAAAAACTCCCGGTACTTCTCTTCACTCAGCTGCAGCTTCTTGTCCATAGATGACTTGTAGAGGGCCATCTCAATGGTCGTCCGGAGCGAGCGCTCGTCGAAGGGCTTGGTAATGTACCCGAAGGGCTCGATGATCTTGGCCCGATCGATGGTGACCGTATCGGCGAAGGCGGTCAGAAAGACTACCGGTATCCGATAGCGGTCCCGGATGATACCCGCCGCCTGGACTCCGTCCATCTCTCCCTGGAGCTGAATATCCATAAGCACCAGATGGGGAGCGGTTTTCTCGATACCCGCGATTGCCTCCTCCCCCGAGCCGAATACTCCGCAGACTACGTAGCCGGCGTTCTTCAATTGGTTCTGTATGTCCAGGGCTACGATCTTCTCGTCTTCGACTATGAGGATTCGAGCGTCCTTCACTCCCTGCCCCCCTTGAGGCGGTTCAGTACATCCCCGGTGGCTTCGAAGTCCTCCCTGCGGCATGCGAGAAGGAGTTTCAAAAAGAGCTCCTCGGTTTGCTCGTACTGATCGGGAGTGAGCTTTTGTTTTACCGCGTCGGTCATTCTCTCGATCGAAGAAAAATCGAGTTTTTTAAGGGCGTCCCGGGCGGAATCTTGAAAACCTTCGAAGCTTTCGAAGGAGTAGCGGCTCCCGGTCTTCCCTTGAGACCCCGTTCCGTTCTCCCGGGAGTGGAGGATCTCTTCATCGAGACGGCCGCCCACCCCCTCCCGAAAGGGAATATATACGGTAAACACGCTTCCCGTACCCACCTCGGAGGTAAACCACATCTTGCCCCTGAGCTGCTCAACACGCTTCTTGACTATGGTAAGCCCTATACCCAGCCCCCCGTAGGACCGGGTATAGGTCGTGTCGGCTTGGGCGAAGGGGGTAAATATATACCCCTCCTTTTCCTTGGGTATCCCGATTCCGGTATCCCTGACCTCGAATCGGAGATACTCCCTGCCCTCTTCGTCGAGAACCTCGGTAGAGGCGGTGAGGGTTATCGATCCTTCGGGGGTAAACTTACAGGCGTTCTCCAGGAGATGCTTGAGGATCTCCCGAATAAAGGCGGGATCGGAGATAATGCACCTCGGGAAGCCCTCGTGTATGACCGCCGAGAATGCGACTCCCTTGTGTTCGGTCAAAGGACAGAAATCGACAATGAGCCCCCCAATAAGCTCCTGTGCGTCGATTTCCGTTTCCTTAGGGATTACGACCGCTCCTGCGGTTTCCATCCGGGTGAACTTGAGGATCGTATTGATAATATCGAGAAGCCCCCTTCCCGACTCCCGAATGATATCCAAGTTTTCCACGAGCTGACCCCGGTCGGACATCTCCCGGGAAACCTCGGCGAGACCGATTATACTGTTCAAAGGGGTCCTCAGTTCGTGGCTTATGGTCGCTAGGAATTCGCTCTTGGCTCTGTCGGCGAACTCCGCTTCCGTCTTGGCCCGTTGGAGCTCCATCTCATAGGTATACCGGTCGGTAATGTCCCGGATCACAATGACCCGGCCGTATTCGGTCCCGTCCTCTCCCGTTATGGGCGATTCGAAGAGTTCCACCGGAACAACCGCCTTCGGTGTCTTGATAAAGGTAAAGCGTTTCCCGGTGAGGGTCTCCTCCTCGACGAACATCTCCCGCACGAAGCCGATATTTTCCCGGGACAAGTACTCGGCGCTATACCCCGTAAGCCGTTCGGCCTCGGGATTGACCAGTCTAATCCCGCCTAAGGAATCGGAGGCGACCACCGCGTCGGCAATGGAGGTCAGAGTCGTGTTGAGCCATCTCCGGCTTTCCTTGAGCTCTCGTTCGATGCGGTGCTTGTAGAGAGCTATTTCGATATTCGTATAGAGCTCCCGCTCGTGATAGGGCTTCAAGATGTAACCGAAGGCCTCGGTAAGCTTGGCCCGCTCGAGGGTGTTACGGTCGGTGTAAGCGGTCAGAAATATAACGGGAATATCGATCTCGTCGATAATTCTCGACGCGGTTTCCACCCCGTCCATGGAACCCTTCAGCTGGATATCCATGAGAACGAGATCGGGACACTCTCTGCGGGTGATATCGAGGGCCGTATGTCCGTCTATGGCCTGTCCCACCACGGTGTATCCGAACATCTTGAGGCGATGCTCTAAATCCATGGCGACAATGCTTTCGTCTTCGACGATGAGAATTCTAACGTCGCTTATCGGTACTGCTTCTGCCTGTGACACTCCCTAGTATTATATCGATGAGAGCCGAAGGGTCAACGTTAAATAAAATAATCGATTTCTAAATAGGCAGCGAGCTGGATTGCTTTTTCCAAAAACCCCGCCTTTCGCTTCATCACGTACATCTGAAGAACCGCTATCCGGTACTCCTCCTCGATAAAGAAGCGCTGAATCGATACCGGATCGCTCTCGGACAGGCCGGTTTCATCGGCAATGGAGCCTCGATACACCTTTTCGACGGTGTAGTTCGGCTTCCAGAACACCGAATCGGTCTCTTTGAGCCCCATACCGAAAAGCGGCAGGAGAAGACGGTCCTTCCGGTCCCGCTTCAAGGCGAGATCCATCGGACGGAAGGGACGCTCCGTCAAGAAAGCGAGCTCTTTGCCGCCGTTGTCTTCCGAGCCCCATTCGACTTCGACAAGGGTATCCGGGGGAAACTGAAGAATGTACTCCTGAATGTCCCGGATAGAATCGAACTCGATACCGTTCACGGTAACAAGGGGCTCCCCTTCGCGGATACCCACCCTCTGGGCGGGCTCTCCGGGGAGGGTGTACATGGTCTCGAGCTCACCCTTGCGTTCCTGAACGGCCAATCCCAGCCAGGAATGTACGACCTCGCCCCCCTCATAGAGCTTGGGGAGGATCATGTTCACCCAGTGTGCGGGAATGGCGAAATTGATCCCCTCGAACTGCTCGAGTCCCGCGAAGATCACCCCCACGAGCTGCCCCTCGTCGTTCAAGAGGGGTCCCCCGCTGTTCCCCGGATTGATGGGAACATCCACCTGCATGGCATCACCAAGCTGGAGGAAGCGTCTCCCCACCGCCGATATGATCCCCGATGTGATGGTGCTCTCGAGCCCGCCGGGGGACCCTATGGCGAATATCCGTTCTCCCGGAACGAACTCTTCGGTATCATTCAGAGAAAAGACGAATTCCGGCGTTATCTCCGCCTTCAAGAGGGCGATATCGAAAATCCGGTCGAACCCGACGACCTTCGCGGGGACCTTTTCCTCGGAGCGCCCGGGCAGACGGATGTAGAGGCGGGAGAACCCTTCGTACTCCGGGTCTACCTCACTGGATACGACGTGATAGTTGGTAAGGATATACCCCCGCCGGTCGATAAAAAAACCGCTCCCGATAGCCCGCTCGGGATAACCGACGCCGCCTTCGAGCTTCATTCCCCGGTCTACCCATACGGTGACGGTGCCTCGAATCATGTCGGCTGCGGCGGGCTGTTCCGATAAGAATGCGGTCAAATCATCGGGGGCTTCGTCGGCTCCGTAGGCATCGGCGATCCGCAACCCTATTGCACGGTTCTTTTCCCGTACCGCGGCGGCGGCGAAGGTGTCTAGGACATCGTTCTCCACCGTTTTTTCCTTGAGGACCCGCTGAAAAACGGTGAGCGCCGGAAGGGGGAGATCGTTGTCCAGATAGCGGAGGGCTTTCTCGAGGATGAGGTCCGCCGGTTCGTCATCGATGGCAGCTTTTTCGTCAATAATCATCAGCGAATAGAGACGAGAGAGCGCCCGATCGTAGTCTCCTTCAGCCACAGCATCCGCGTATCCCCTCCGCATGTCGAGGACGGCCTTGGCGTAGAGCCGGTCGAGATCGAGGGGGTCCACGGGAACCCGGCTCTCCCTGAGGGCCGAGACCAGTGCCGCGGCCTCCGCGGCTCTCCCCGATGCGAGGATCGACTCGATCTCGTCGACGGTGGCCTTGCTCAAAGAAGGCTTTTCATAATCGGTGGTGTTGTAGGTTGCGCAGCCGGCCGATAAGAGGAAAAACAGGGCCGCCGCGGGCATGAGGAACCGTTTCATCCTGTGTCGGTTTCTTCCGATTCGTCCTTGATCAAGGGTGGAAAACCGATGAGCTCCCGGATTTCCCGATCGTCGAGGGTCTCCTTCTGGAAAAGGGTCTCGGCGATAGTCACTAATTTGTCCCGATGCTCTTCGAGGGTCTCCTTGGTTTCCGTCATACTGTTCTCGAGGATACGGCGGATAGCCGTATCGATCTTTCCGGCGGTCTCCTCGGAATAGTCCTTGTGCCGGGCGATCTCTTTTCCTAAAAAGATCGGCTCGTCCTCCTGGCCGAAGCTGATGAACCCGAGATCGTCGTCCATCCCCCATTCGGTCACCATCCTCCGGGCTATCTCGGTTGCCTGTTCGATGTCGTTCTTCGTCCCGGTTGATGTTTGCGTATAGATCATCTTTTCGGCGACGTACCCCCCCATGGCAATCTTGATCCGGTCGGTAAGCCATCCCTTGCTCTTGGAGTACGAATCCTTCTCGGGAAGCGACAGGGCGAGGCCTAAGGCGCGCCCGTGGGGAATGACCGTTACCTTGTGCAGAGGATCCGCATTCTTGCAGTAATAGTGCATCAATGCGTGCCCCGCCTCGTGGTAGGCGGTCATCTTCTTGTCTTCGGCGGTAATAACCTTGGATCTGCGGGCGACACCCAAGAGGAGTTTGTCCCGGGCCTCCTCGAAATCCTCGTGGGTTACGGTTCCGCTGTTCCGCCTCGCCGCGAAGAGAGCCGCCTCGTTGACGAGGTTGGCCAGATCGGCACCGGAGGTTCCCGGAGTGGCCCGGGAGACCCGCCTCAGATCGACATCCTTGTCGAGGGTTATCTTCTGGGCGTGGATCTTTAATATTTCCTCCCGCTCGTTCAGGTCGGGCATGTCCACTACCACCTGACGGTCGAACCTGCCCGGACGCAGCAGCGCCGGATCGAGCACGTCAGGCCGGTTGGTAGCGGCTAAGATGATGACACCGTCTTTGGTGTCGAATCCGTCCATCTCCACGAGCATTTGATTCAAAGTCTGTTCCCGCTCGTCGTGTCCCCCGCCGTAACCGGCGCCCCGGGTCCTTCCGACCGCATCGAGCTCATCGATAAAGAGGATACACGGGGCGTTCTTTCTTCCCTGTTCGAAGAGGTCCCGTACCCGGCTCGCGCCCACTCCGACGAACATCTCGACGAAATCGGACCCGGACATGTGGAAGAAAGCCACTCCCGCCTCACCGGCGATGGCCTTGGCCAGCAGGGTCTTTCCGGTTCCCGGCATTCCCACGAGGAGAACCCCCTTAGGGATTTTAGCACCTATCTTGACGAATTTCCCGGGATTCTTGAGAAAATCAACTACCTCCTGCACCTCGTACTTGGCCTCGGTCTGTCCGGCGACGTCGGAAAAGGTCACCCGCTTTCCCGTATCGAGATATTTCTTGGCCCGGGACTTGCCGAAGGTAAAAGCCTTGTTTCCGCCTCCCTGGATCTGTCTGAACATGTAGAAAATAAAGAGAAACGCGATAACCCAGGGGAGAAATTCGAGAAACACCCGAAAGGGACTCACACTCTCCTCCGCCCCGGTCACCTGGACGTTTTGCTCCCGCAGAGTCAGCATGAGCTGCTCGTCATAGTAGGGAATCGTGGTGGTAAACATCGTGAAATCACCGGTCCGGTTTTTCAAGTTCCCCTGGATCTCTTTGTTTTCGATAATCTTTACCGAATCCACCTGCCCGTCCTCGAGGTACCCGAGGAATACCGAGTAGGGAATCTCGGTAGTCGTAGAAGTGTCGTTGAACATGAACAGAAGGATGAACATGATGACCAAGGTTATGAGAAAGAACAGGGCGAACCGGTTATTTCCGAAATTGAATTTGTTGTTCGGTTCCTTATTCCCGTT
>CAZXMO010000020.1:0-26723 GCA_964641125.1 uncultured Spirochaetales bacterium | reverse complement strand
GTTCGGTTCCTTATTCCCGTTGTTGTTCTGATCGTTCTGGTTATTATTCTGAAAATTCACTACGCCTTACTCCAAACTTGCTGAATACCAGTTGAGATTTTGGTTGCTTTGGATTTGCAGAAGGGATGTCTACGGCGAATCTGTCCGCCGCATCCGCAAAAGAACCGAGTACCGCCTTGATTCCCCCACCGTCCTCGAGAACGGGGATTCGCCAGGTATCATCTTTCCCGATCTTCCATTCCTGAAAGAGCTTCCGTACCCTCTTCTTCCCTTCCTTTAATCGTATGGTGTCTCCCGGCCGCGACGACCTCACAACAACAGGACTCACGAGTCCCTCGAAATCGATCCGTGATCCCTTGCCTCTGTCAGAAGATACCAAAGTTTTCTCAATTTGCAAACCTAAGAGCTCCGAATTAAACGGAAAGTTATCCTCCAAAGTGACACAATATCCTTTTTTCGACGCCTTGGCAACATCGCGCCGGGCCGCAAGACCGAGCCCGGCTCGGAAGGATCGGACCTCTAATCTTATACCGTGTCCCCGGGCGAGGACCGCGCCGGCCCCTTCGGGCCGGGGAATAGTCCCCTCTCCGATCGATTCCTCTAGGAATACCAGAGGCCTCAAGAACCTATAGGGGAGCTCTTTGGACTCCCCCTCATCCGCCTTCAGGGAATCGAAAACGGAGTAGAGGGAATAGAGTCGCACGATGCCGGGAGCGTCGAGGAAGCGGTTCCAATCGGTAAGATATTCCTCACCGTCCCGTGTCCAGGGAACTCTCCGGCCGGCCTCTTCTTTCAGGTAATCATCGGCGAGACCGGCCTTTTCCCTGAAGCGTTCGAGGGCGGTGGACAAACCGGGAAATTCCTCGGAGAGGAGAGGCATTACCCGGTTTCTTACCCTGTTACGGAGAAAGTAACACTCCTCGTTCGTGGGATCGGTGAGATAGTCCTGGCCTATCGAGTCGAGATAATCGACAATCTCCCTCCGGGTGCGGCGAATCAGGGGTCTTAACAGGGAGTCCCCCGTTTCAGGGATCCCCGTGAGCCCCGAAAACCCCGCTCCCCGGCACACCCTCATGAGGACCGTCTCGTCCTGGTCGTCCCTGGTGTGGCCCAGGGCGAGGTATCCGGCACCCGTCTTCTTGCCGATTCTCCGGAAAAAGTCGTATCGGTGTTTCCGGGCGGCGGCCTCGATTCCGGTCCCCTCGACTCGAGCGGATTCCTCGATCTTGCCGGGGGGCGCAGCTTCCGAGTAGAAGGAAAGACCCAATTCCCCCGCCAGCCGCCGGACAAACTCCCTCTCGGCGCCGGTTTCCCCCGCCGCGCGGAGGCCGTGATCGTAGTAGCAGCAGGAGAGTTCGAGACCGATGGCGTGGAGGGCCCTCAGGAGGGCCGTGCTGTCGGGACCGCCCGAGACTCCGACAAGAATCGAGGCGTCCCGCGGTACGGAACCGCGTACGAGGTAGGACCGGACCGCGTCAACGATCCGCTTTTCTGCCGTTGAGCTCATTCATTATCCTCTCGGCGGGTTCCCTCCCCATTCTGAGGATTCCCTCAGCCGCGGCACCGACTGCCTCTCTGAGGAGAGCCGCTTCTTCCGGACCGGGGACGCCTAAAACGTGATCGACCACCGACACCCCCGGGGCCGGCCGGCCGATTCCTACGAAGATCCTCGGGAATTTGTCCGTTCCGAGGGAGTCGATTATCGAGTTCATCCCCTTCTGCCCCGCGCCGCCTCCGCGCAGGCGGAAGCGAAGCTCCCCGGGAGGAAGGTCCATATTGTCGCATACGATGAGCAGTTCATCGAGGTCTGTTCCGGTCTTGCGCATGATAGCCGGGACCGCGTCCCCGGACCGGTTCATATAGGTGAGAGGCTTAGCTAGAGCGAGTTTTAACCCCGCTGTTTCGGCCCTTCCGAGGAGATAGGCCCGGAAGAGTGGTTTTTTGAGACTGATCTTATCCGAACACAGCCTTTGGACCGCCTCGACGGTCCAAAAGCCCACGTTGTGCCGGGTATTTCGGTAGGTTTCTCCCGGATTTCCGAGACCGATAACGGTAAGCAGGGATTATTCCTCGGCTTCCGCCTCTTCCCCTTCGGCGGCTTCGGCTCCTTCCGCTCCTTCGGCTTCCTCGCCCTCGAGCATCTCTTCACCTTCGGCAACCTCTTCCTCTTCCTCGGGGATCTCCATCTTCGGAGTGGAAATGACGACTACAACCTGCTCGGGCATGTTGAGTACGTGCACCCCTTCCGGCGCGGGGATATCGCTTACATGGATGGAATCGCCGATGCTCAGCTCCGAGACATCGATAACGATGGTTTCCGGGAGGTCTTTGGGAAGACACTCGATTTCGAATTCGTGGAGCCGCTGCTCCAGAACTCCCCCTTCCTTGACTCCCGGGGGTGTACCGGTGGTGTGGATGGGAACGTGGGTCTTCAAAGACTTGCCCTTCTCGATTTCGTAGAAATCGATGTGGAGGATGTCTCCGGAGATGATGTCCTCCTGATAATCCTTGACAAGGACGTCCCACTGCTGACCGTCGCTCTTGAGGTTGATGATCGTATTTTCCGAAATCGTATGAAATTTCTTACTGAACTCGTGCGCGTCCACCGATATATTCGCCGGGTGAGCGCTTCCATACACGACAGCCGGGATCATTCCGTTCTTTCGGGCCCTCCGGGATGCCGCTTTCCTGAGCTCGGTACGCTCAGTAACGTTCAGGGTCTTTCGCTCCATATAGTTCTCCTTACTGTATTACCAATTCAAAGGGTGTATCTGGGACGGCAGGATTCGAACCTGCGCATGCATGGACCAAAACCATGTGGCTTACCGCTTGCCGACGTCCCAATTAATTTTTACATCCGACGAGCGAGCGGCCCGTCAGGTATCAGTTTCTTCGGTGTCCTGATGAGAGTTTTCGCCTACCCCCGCCGACACGGCATCCTCGGCCGTCTCGTAAGCGTCGAGGATATTGCTCTGAAGCTTGTGTCGAAAATCGGAGTTGATCGGATGCGCAACATCCTTATACTCCCCGGTCTTCGTTTTTCTGCTCGGCATGGCGATAAAGGTTCCGCTCTTTCCTTCGATCACTTTCACATTGTGAACCACAAAACAGTCGTCAAATGTTACCGTCACATACGCTCGCAGCTTACCGTCCGCATCAACCTTTCGCACCCTGATGTCAGTGATCTCCATGAAGTCCTCCTTTTCATGCAGTCCCATTGTATAGTATAGTGGCGCTTGGCGATTTTTCAATTAATCGCACCACCCAAACCTTGTCGTACTCATTACGAAGGATGCTCGCGGTGTGTTCCGCTGTGGGCTTTTCGGAAAAAATCCCAAAACATGAACTTCCGCTCCCCGACATCTGGGTAAATTCGGCACCGCACTCCCCAATTCGGAGGATTGTTTCAGCCACAACCGCCTTTCTTCGGCTTACCGAGCTGAACAGGGAGTTCGAAAACCGCCAATCCGACGGTTCGTCCTTGCCGTAGGACTCAACGATCGCGGGGGTTGAATCGAAATCGGGATCCCCTCCGGCGGTGTCCTCGTCGAACCAGGCGTAAGCCTCCCCTGTGCCGACCCGCTCTTCGGGACACACGAGAACCGCCCATAGACCGCCTCGAGGCTCGATCGGGCGGATATTCTCACCCCGCCCCGTAACCACCGCTGCCGCTGTGCCGCAGAAAAACGGGACATCGCATCCCAGGAGTCCGCCCAGCGCGGTGATCTCCTTCCGTGAAAGACCCGCGGCAAACAATATATTCAAAGCCGTGAGTACCGACGCTGCATTACCGGAACCTCCTCCGAGGCCCGCACCCGCCGGTATAGCCTTGTTCACCCGAATCGATACCCCTTTGGGTATCCCGGTCTTCTCGCGGAAAATTTCCACCGCCCTGCTTATCAGATTATCCTTGAGCGCACAATCGAAATCGCCCCGGACGCGACAAATTCCCTCATCTTTCAAAGAACGTATGACGATTTCGTCATATAAACCTATCATCTGGAACAGGGATTTGATCTCGTGATATCCGTCTTCCCGCCGCGGTCCCACCTGAAGGTGAAGATTGATCTTACCGGGGGAGAGGATCCGAACTCCTCCCATAATTCGTCTATTATAATTAAACCATAGGAATTGTCAATGAATCAAGGGATTTTAGGAGCGAACATAGTGGGCCCCCTTCGATTCGGGGTTGCCGTGGGCCGCCTTGGCTATCAGCGACGCGGTTACCACCGCGTTGCGGAGCTCGATGATGCTCTTAGTCATCCGGGCCTCCTGATAAAACTGCTCGATCCGGTGGCTCAAATAGCCTAGGTCGTTCAAGACCCGCTGAAGCCGCTTCCGGGTCCGAATAATCCCCGCGTAATTCCACATGGTCATCCGGATGTTGAGGAGGTCGTGACTGATCAGGACCGGATCGAACTCCACCGTCCGGTCCGGGTAGATCCACTCGGGGATCTTTGCCGTGAGACTCCCGGAGAGCCGTTTTTCCTTGGAGGCGATATGTCTGCCCGCCCGAACACCGAAAAAGAGCCCCTCGAGGAGCGACACCGAGGCGAGCCGGTTTGCCCCATGAACCCCGGTACAGGCGCTTTCCCCCACGGCGAAGAGACCCTTGACGGTGGATTTACCGTTTAAGTCGGTCTTGATACCTCCGCAGAAATAATGGGCCCCGGGAACAACCGGAATCGGCTCTTTCTCGATGTCGATCCCTAAACTGATGCATTGTTCGTAGATACCGGGAAAGCGGTCCTTGAGTGATATTCCCTCGATCCTGGTGGCGTCTAAAAGGACAAAGGCGTCGTCGTCCACCTCTATTTCACGGTAGATGGCCCGGGCCACCTCGTCCCGGGGAGCTAAATCCTTCAGCTCCGGACTGTACTTTTCCATGAAATATTCGCCCCGCTTGTTCATGAGCCTCGCCCCCTCACCGCGGAGGGACTCGCTTATGAGAAAACGCTTGACGTCCCGGTGGAAGAGCTTGGTAGGATGGAACTGAATGTATTCGGCGTTGAGGATCGCCGCCCCCGCCCGGTAGGCCATGGCGATTCCGTCTCCCATCGCGCCGGCGGGATTGGACGTATGGAGAAAGAGGTTGCCGACTCCCCCCGTAGCAAGCACCACCGCCGGGGCGAAGACCCGGACGACCTCTCCGGACTCCTCGTTCAGGGCGTAGACCCCAATCACCTTAGTCATTTTATACCGCTCATCGGTATTCCGGCCGTGGTGGCTGTTGGTTATCAGATCGATAGCGATGTGCCTGGAAAGGGCGACGATGTTGGGGGTTTTTCTGACCTGCTCGAGGAGGCCTAATTCGATGGCCTTTCCCGATTCATCCTTGACGTGGAGAATACGGCGGACGCTGTGAGCCCCCTCGCGGGTCAGATCGAGATTTCCCTCGCCGTTCCGAAAGAAGGGGACTCCGGCCTTCTCGATGAGGTACTCGTTGACGACCTTCGGTCCTTCTTCGGCCAAGAGATTGACCGCCTTGGGGTAGTTCAGATAATCCCCTGCCTCCATGATATCGGCGGCCAAGAGCTCCGGATTGTCCTGTATCCCCTCGCCGACAATACCCCCTTGAGCATAGAAGGTGTTACACTCGTAGAGGGCCGCCTCCTTGCTGAGGATGCATACCTCGAGTCCCCCCTCCGCCGCCGCGATGGCTGCGCTCAACCCTGAAATTCCGCTTCCTACAACCAAAACGTCAAAGCTGTTCATATCCGGCTCTATCGTTCAATTATCATGGAAAAGTCGAAGGCCTTTACCGAATGCGTCAATCCGCCTACCGAGATGTAATCTATCCCCCCGGGGGGGAACGCCTTGATCTTCTCTTCGTCCATATTTCCCGATACCTCGAAGAGGACCTTTCCCTTATCCGTCTCTTTCCCCATCCCCCGCCTCAGGGCCGCCGCCTCGGCCGCCGTGTCGGGGTTCATATTATCGAGCATAACCACGTCTACTTCGAGCTCCAAGGCCTCTCTAACCTCTTCCAACCCCCGGCACTCGACCTCGATACGGTAGGTGTCTCCCCACTTAGATCTGACCCGGCGGACCGCCTCGGCAATCGAGCCCGCCGCGTCGATGTGATTATCCTTGATGAGGACCATGTCGTAGAGTCCCATGCGGTGATTCTTACCGCCCCCTATCCGAACGGCGTATTTGGCGAGCTTTCTATACCCGGGAAGGGTCTTTCGTGTGTCGAGGATGGTCGTCCCCCCGGATGCCGCGGCGACCATTTTCCGTGTCTCAGTTGCGATTCCCGAGAGATACGAGAGGAAGTTCAACGCGGTCCGCTCCGCGGTGAGAAGGGAGAGGATCGTTCCCGACACCTCGGCTATCCGGGCGCCCGGTTCGATAAAATCCCCGTCATTTTTAAAAAGGCTTACCCGGATCGACGAATCCACAGCCGAGAAAACCCTGACAAAGGGGTCGGTCCCCGCTAAGACGCCTCGAGCCTTACTGATTAGAACGGCCTTACCCTCCTCGGCTCCAAAAATGGCCCGGGAAGTAACGTCACCGGTGCCGTCCAAATCTTCTTCCAAGGCCATCGCAATCAATTCATCGATGTTCATAGAACCTCAGTCTAACCCGAAGTACCCGATGCCGCAAGCTCCCATTTTTTCGGGAGGAGACCCCAAAAATAGTTGACACTCCAATGGGTTCACCTTAGATTGTCACTAGAAAATCATACGGGAGGCGCCAATGAGCCTATTCGATTTCGAAGAACCGCTTTCCTCCGGCTTCCTCGACATGAGCGGTGACGAAGAGGACGAAAAATTTTACGACGACGATTTCGACGATTACGAGAGCGAGTACGAGGACGATTTCGAAGACGACTACGAAGACGATCTCGAAGAGGAGTTTGACGACGAGGATGAATTCGAGGAAGACGAAGAAGAGGAGGAGGAGGAGGAACTCTTCGAGGAGGACGAGGAAGAATTCGAGTACGACGACGGATTAGACTACGATGACTTCGACGATTGATAGATCGGAGTGCCGGAAAACCACAATTTTTCCAGCTCATAGAACTGTCGCATTTCCTTATCCATGAGGTGAACGACGATGTTCCCGCAGTCGATGAGCACCCAGGTATCTTCGTTCATTATTCTCTGATGGTGCAATGGACGAACTCCCCTGTTTTTAAGAAAATCCTTTACCTCCCTGAAAAGTCCCTTCAAATGCGCCCAACTCGACACCGAGGTTATCACGAAGTAGTCGGTAAAGCTGCTCGCGTCCCCTATATACAAGGCAACGGTATCGATGCCTCGGTGGTCGTCGATAAATTCGGAGAGTTCCTTTACCAGGGTCTCAGTTTTTACAGTATCTGCCATCAAAATCATTTCCCAATATTATCGTAACATCTACAATCATGTCCGGTTCCGTCTCGGCCTCCTCAGGCGTTTCCTCCAATACCGTGTTGACGTGCTTGCAGGTAATAATATTAGCCACCTTCTGGGCCTTATTGATATTACCTGATCTATCTAAAACGAGAGTCGCCTCGTAGTCGAAGCTCTCCGCGTTCCCCACATGGACTACCTCGTACCCGAAGCTCTTGAAGAGCTGTGCCGTCCGCGAGGCGAGGCCGTTTCGATTGGTCCCGTTCAAGATTTCCAGGGAAATCATCAGCTCTTCACCGGTAGCGGTCTCGGTACTGGCCAGGCTGTCGAGAGTCTGTCCCACCGTCTCTTTCAAAAGCTTTCCTTCGTAGTGGGGAAACACGAGGGTTTGGTCGTCCACGACCCTGTTTACCCCTAAAACCCGCTGAAAAACGATTCGGTCAGTATCGAGTTTCCCGATTTCCAACACAAACGACGAGAGGGACCTCTTGTCGAGATTAGTTGAGATAAAATCGGCTAGGTACCCGAATACCTCCGTCTCGGTCAGCTCCCGCGACCTCTCCCCCATTCGCCCGAGAAAGGCCTGCATGAACTTCTGACGGCGACTGATCTTTTCTATCTCGCTCTCCCCAGGAAATTCGGAGTATCGGACAAAGGTGGCTATCTTTCCCCCGTCTAAAAGCATGCTTCCCGAGGGAAGAAGGATAACTTCTTCCTCCTCGATGATCTCCACCGGATTGGCGATGAACATCTCGAGCCCCTCCATGAGATCGACGCACTTTTCCACATCCTCTATGCTCATTTCCACGGTATAGGGGATCTCGGCTCCGGTCAGCTCTTCAAGCTTATCCACGTACGCCCCGGGCTTCCCTTCCTTGTAGAGGAGATCGATCCGGTCGATCCTCTGGAAAGATTCGATAATGGTTCCCAAATTTCCCGGGACATCGAGGATCGCCCCTTTGTGGGTCTCGGGATTATAGAAGAGGATCTCGGTAAACTGAAGCTTCCCTTCCTCGTGGAAGAGAAAGGCCACCGCTAAGGATCCGCCCTGTATGAGATTGTCGCTTATCTGATCGGACCTGAAGTTGAAAAAGAGAAAGAAACCGGTCCCGATTATTACGACGATTATGACCGCGAGGAGGATAATACTCTTGTCCCGTTTTTTGTTCTTTTTAGACCTCATTTCAGCAACTCGCGCGTGAAGCGGCCTCATCTTGTACTTCCCGATACAGCTTTCGCGTAGAATCGAGTACCTTTACACCTTTCCCCTCCAGATAGGAGATCTCTCTGTCCAGCACAAGGAGCAGCCCCTTCGCCAGGTCCGACTCCAGGACCCGCTTGCGAAACTCTTCGGTTATATGCGTCCGTCCGGGCTCGATGTAATCGGCTATAAATACCACCCGAGCGATCGGCCCCATTTCGGGACATCCCGTGGTGTGACAGGCGGCCGCCTCGAGAATATCCTCGTCCTCGATACCCAAATCCCGCGCGATCATCGCCGCCGCCGCCTTTCCGTGGACGAGAAGCGGATTGTCCCGCTCCTCCGTAATCAGATCGTAACGGCTCCCGGCGAGACGGAGTATTTTCTCATCGGAACATTCCCTTGCCACATCGTGGAGGAGCGCCGCCTCGGCCCCCTTCTTCTCGTCGAGTCCGTTCCTCCGGCAGAGAATCTCGGCCGTCTCGGCGCACCTTTTCAAGTGGGCGAACCGTTTATCGGATATGTTTTTTCGAAGGTATTCTTCGAATCTGTTATCTATGCGCAATGTCATATAAACCGTACTCGTTAATATACGAATAAACAGGCTCGGTTACAAGGTAGCGGAAGGCCATACCCGACCCTATCCTCTTGCGGATATCGGTGGAGGACACCGGAAACAGCCGGTTGCCGAGATATCGGTGAGGGAAGGGTACCGAAACCTTACCCTTACTCCTCCGACGGGCGACGAGAATGTCCACCGAATCCACTAAAGCCTCCCAATCCTTCCAATTTTTGAATCCCCCGACCAGGTCGTCACCGATGACAAAACCGAGCCTGCCGGTAATGTCGGAATACTCGGATAGAAGGTCCTTCACGGTGTCCACACTGTAGGACACCCCGCCGCGCCGGATATCGCAGGGCTCCACGATAATATCGGTCCTCCCCCGGATTGCCGCATCGAGCATGCCCAGCCGGTGGGCCGAATCTATCTCGAAATCTCTCGGTTTGTGGGCGGGGATACTGGAGGGGACGAGGAATACACGCTCGTACCCGGTTTCCTTCAGGAGCTCCTCTGCGAGAAAAAGATGACCCGCGTGGGGGGGGTTGTAGGTACCGCCTATGATTACCGATCTCATCCTTCGTTACCCTCCGAGTTTCCCTCGGGGGATACCATCGCCGCGAACCGCCGGGTCAGCTCCTCTATCCCCACCCGGGAGAAAGCGGAAATGCCTGCCGCTTTTTCCTTCGGGTACCGCCGGGTCAGTTCCCGGAAGTTCTCCTCCGCGCCGTCTAAATCGAGCTTTGTTCCCACGATGATCCGGTTTTTCGAGACCAGAGGCTCGGCGTACCGCTCGAGCTCGCTCAAGAGGATGGAGAAGGTATCGCCGTAATCCTCCCGGGAACAGTCGATGAGAAAGGCAAGCCCGAAGCTCCTCGATATGTGTTTCAAGAATTTGAACCCCAACCCCGCCCCTTCACTGGCGCCTTCTATTATACCGGGGATATCGGCGAGGATGATGTCCCGGTAGCCCCCGTGCATGACTCCGAGGTTGGGAATCTTGGTGGTAAAGGGATAATCCGCGACCTTGGGGTGGGCGTTGGTAAGAGTGGTAAGGAGGGTGGACTTCCCCGCGTTGGGAAACCCCACGAAGCCGATGTCGGCGATGAGGCGCATTTCGACTAAAAGCTTTGCCGCCTTCCCCGGGAGGCCCGGCTGTGCATAGCGGGGGGCCTGTTTCCGGGAGGTGGCGAAGTTCGCGTTCCCCAATCCCCCCTTTCCCCCCTCGAGAAAGGTCCACCGCTCCCCGGGTTCCTCGAAATCTTTCAGTATTTCGCCGGAGTCGTGATCCTTCAAAAGCGTTCCCGGGGGAACCTCGATCTCCACGTCCTCTCCGTCCCGGCCGTGCTTCTTGCGGCCCTTGCCCGGGGTGCCGTTCTCGGCCCGGTACACATGATGCGCCCGCAGGTGTGAGAGGGTTTTGAGATTTTCCTTGACTACGAAGATGACGGCGCCGCCGCGGCCTCCGTCGCCGCCGTCGGGTCCGCCCTTGGGAACGTATTTCTCTCGTCGAAAGCTCACCGCTCCGGGACCGCCGTCCCCGGATATGACCTCAATGGCTGTTTCGTCGACGAAGCCATTCATGGACAGTGGATATCGCTCTAACTGATCTCTACGTATTTACGGTTTCGCTTCGTGGAAAAAACAACGGTCCCCGCGGCCTTGGCGAAGAGGGTATCGTCCTTGCCGATACCGACATTGATCCCCGGATGATAGCGGGTTCCCCGCTGCCGTACAATAATCTCGCCGGCTTTGACGATTTGACCGCCGAACCGCTTGATTCCGAGGCGCTGCGCCTGGCTGTCTCTGCCGTTTTTAGAACTTCCACCGCCTTTTTTATGTGCCATATTATCAGCTCCTTACTCCACGCTCGTAATATGTATCCGAAGTTCCTCCGGATACTCTCTTTCCAAATCACTCAAGCCCCGCATAAGGAAATCTGAGAGTCCTTCGAACCACTCTTCTTTCTCCTTACCGATCCGCCGAACGGTCAGATCCAAGACGCCCGGCTCGGGCGCGGACCCCTCCGATTCGATTCCGTGGGCATCCTCGATAACCCGGGCGAAACTCCTCAATAGGATCGATACCGCCGCGCAGAGGATATTTTCCCCCGCCGGGCTTCCCGGAGCGTGCCCCCGGGAGGTCAGCCGGTCTACCCGGCCGTTACGGACCTGAAGGGCGACTTCGATCACGGACCCGGCCCGGGGCTATACCCCGGTTATGTCCTCGACCTTGACGAGGCTATACTGCTGCCGGTGCCCCTGCTTCTTGTGGTATCCCTTTCGCTTTTTATACTTGTATACGATGACCTTCTTGTCCTTGATCTGGTCTTCCAGGGTACCCTTGACACTGACTCCCTTCAGATAGGGTGAGCCTACTTTGACGTCGTCGGTACCGCCGATCATGAGGACGTTGCCGAATTCGACGTTTTCTCCCTTTTCGTATTCGAGCTTGTCCACACGGAGGACGGCACCTTTCTCCGCCTTGTACTGTTTTCCGTTGATATCCACTAATGCGTACATATTTATCCTCAGTTCACGTTTTAGTCCCTTTAGTATCATAGCCGTGCCGTGTTGGTCAAGGGGACAGGTATGCGTCCACTTTCCGGGCGATATCGATACCCTGCTCGATGGCCCATACGACCAGGGACGCCCCGGTTACCGAATCCCCCGCGGCGAAGACACCCCCGCAGCTTGTCCTACCGGCCGGATCGATGCGGATGTTTCCCCGGGAGTCTAATTCGAGCCCGAGATCTTCTATAAGGCGTCCGTGCTCCACATGGAGGAATCCCATGGCGAGGAAGACCAGGTCCACATCGAGGGAAAACTCACTGCCCGAGAGCGGTACCGGCCTCGGAGGCTTTCCCCCGCCCGGAGATTTCCATTCGACCTCCCGGAAGTAGGCCTTCTCGACCCTCACCCCCCGGCCGGAAAAGCGCTCGGTTTCGACCGCCCAGCGCCGTTCTCCCCCCTCCCGGTGGGACGTGGATGTTCGCAGTATCCGCGGCCAGTCGGGCCACTGAGGATTGCCCGGTCCGTTCCAGCCGGGGGGCTCGGGCATTATCTCGAACTGGTAGATCTCCTTGGCCCCCTGCCTGACCGCCGTGCCGATGCAGTCGGACCCGGTGTCCCCGCCCCCTATGACCAAGACCCGCTTGTTCCGGGCCGACAATAGCCGATCGCCGCCGATCTTTCCCGCCACGTACCGGTTGGACCGGGACAGGTAGTCCATGGCGAAGTGGATGCCCTCGTATCCCCTCCCCTGTATGTTGAGGTCCCGGGGGGTTCCCGCCCCCGCGGCGATGACGAGTGCATCGAACTTCCGCCTCAGATAGTCCGCGCTCAAATCGTCTCCAGCCTCCACAGAGGTCTCGAACTCCACCCCTTCACTCTCCATGAGGCGGATCCGCCGGTCGATGACCCACTTTTCGAGCTTGAAGTCGGGGATGCCGTAACGCAGGAGCCCCCCGGGCCGGTCGTTCCGTTCGAAGACCACCACCCGGTGTCCCATCCGGCGGAGAGTCGAAGCCGCGGCGAGCCCTGCGGGACCCGATCCTATAACGGCTATCCGTTTTCCCGTGGACCGGCCCGGGGGACGGGGAGCGATGTCGCCCCGGTCGAAGGCCTCCTCGATGATGGCGAGCTCGAGCTGCTTGATCGACACGGGGTCGTCGTTGATAGACAGGGTGCAGGAGGTCTCGCAGGGGGCCGGACACACCCGCCCGGTTATCTCCGGGAAGGGATTTGTCTCGCTCAGCCTTGCCACCGCCTCGTCGAGGCGCCCCCGGTAGTAGGCATCGTTCCACTCGGGAATGATGTTTCCCAGGGGACACCCCAGGCCGTGACAGAAGGGGGTCCCGCAGTCCATGCACCGCGCCGCCTGCCGAACGAGCTCCTCGGCGGGGAGGGACTCGTACACCTCTTTATAGTCCCGTATCCGCTCTTCCACGGGACGGGTCGGTGCGGTTATCCTCTTATATTCTAAAAATCCGGTGGGCTTTCCCATTACGAATATACCTCCTCGGTTACTTCGACAAGCTCAGATTCCCGCCATTCCCGTTCTTTGATCCGGTTCAAGGCGAGCCTGTAATCCAACGGCATCACCTTGACGAAGGCGGGTAAGTATTCTTCCCAATTCTCGAGCACCTCGGCGCCGAACTTGCTGCCGGTGTGTTCCACGTGACGGGTTATGCAGCTCCGCATGAAGTCGACGTCCTCCCCGTCGACCACCGGCTCGACGTCGACCATCTCGAGATTGCACCGGGTGTCGAAGAGCTGGTTCTCGTCGAGAACGTAGGCGATCCCCCCGCTCATTCCGGCGGCGAAATTGACCCCGGTCCCGCCGAGGATGATCACCCTGCCTCCGGTCATGTATTCACATCCGTGGTCCCCGACCCCCTCCACGACGGCAATCGCTCCGCTGTTGCGGACCGCGAACCGCTCGCCTGCCATGCCGTTGATAAAGACCTCGCCTCCGGTGGCGCCGAAGAGATTGACGTTTCCTGTTACGATGTTTCGCCGGGCGGTAAACCGTGACCCCCGAGGGGGATACAGGATGATCCTGCCCCCGGAGAGCCCCTTGCCCAGATAGTCGTTCGAGTCCCCTTCGAGGCGGAAGGTGACCCCCTTCGCTAAAAAGGCGCCGAAACTCTGACCGGCGCTCCCGGTAAAGTCGACGGTAATGGAATCATCGGGGAGTCCCGCTGAGCCGTATCTCTTAGAGACCTCGTAACTCAAGGTTGCCCCCACGGTCCGGTTGCTGTTGCGGATATCCCGGGTGAGGGAAACCTTTCGCTTGCCCCCCGATTCCAGGGCTTCCTTGCTCTGTTCGATGAGCTCGCCGTCTATATAACAGGACAGATCGAGCTCGGGCCTGCCCACGGCCCTCAAGCTGCTTCCTTCGGGTACCTCCGTCTCCACGAGGATGCGTGAAAAATCGAGCCCCTTGGCCTTGTAGTGATCGACGGCCTTCTCCACCTCGAGGAGACCGGTGCGCCCCACCAGCTCGTCGATGCTCCGCACCCCGAGCCCGGCCATGATTTCCCTGGTCTCCTCGGCGATGAAGCGCATAAAGTTGATAAGATGCTCCGGCTTGCCCGCGAACCGCTTTCTGAGCTCCGGGTCCTGGGTAGCCACCCCCACGGGGCAGGTGTTCAGGTGACACTTGCGCATCATCACGCAGCCCAGGGTGACCAGGGCGACCGTACCGAAACCGAACTCCTCGGCACCGAGCATTGCGGCTATGACGATGTCCCTCCCGGTTCGAAGCTGCCCGTCTACCTGGACTCGTATCCTCCCGCGAAGCTTGTTGCGGACTAAGACCTGCTGGGTCTCGGCGAGGCCGATTTCCCACCAGCTCCCGGCGTATTTGATGGAGCTGAGAGGCGATGAGCCGGTCCCCCCGTCGCACCCGCTTATGAGCACCATATCCGCCTTTCCCTTGGCCACCCCCGCGGCGATGGTCCCCACTCCCCCTTCGGAGACGAGCTTCACCGATACCCGGGCGGCGGGGTTTGCGTTCTTGAGGTCGTAAATGAGCTGGGCCAAATCCTCGATAGAGTAGATATCGTGATGAGGCGGCGGACTGATGAGCCCTACCCCGGGGGTGGAGTTCCTCACCTTGGCGATAATCTCGTTCACCTTGTGTCCCGGGAGCTGTCCGCCCTCCCCCGGTTTGGCCCCCTGGGCCATCTTGATCTGGAGCTCTCCGGCGCTGGCCAAGTAGGCGCTGGTGACGCCGAAGCGGGCGGAGGCGACTTGTTTGACTCTGCTGTTGGCGTTATCTCCGTCCTCCCTGGGCTTGAAGCGGGCCTCGTCCTCCCCGCCCTCGCCGCTGTTGCTCATCGCCCCGATCCGGTTCATGGCAATCGCCATGGTCTCATGGGTCTCCTTGCTGATGGACCCGAAGGACATCGCCGAGGTGGCGAACCGCTTGATGATCTCTTCAGCGGGCTCCACCTCTTCCAAGGGCACGGGTGTTCCCGGCTTGAACGAGAAGAGCCCCCTCAGGGTGCATTGGTTCCGCCCGTGGGACCACATTTCTTCGCTGTACCGCTTGAAGATCGAGTAGTCGTTCTCCCGAACCGCCTTCTGCAGGAGGGTAATCGCCTCGGGGGTAAAGAGGTGGCGCTCTTCATTCTTCCGGTACCGGTACCGCCCCCCCGCGGGGAGGAAGACCGCTTCGTCGGCAACGCCGCTCTCGTAGGCACACCGATGACGCTCGAGGGTCTCCTTTTCTATTACATCGATACCTATCCCCTCTACCTGCGAGGCTGTTCCGGTAAAAAAACGGTTGATGACGTCGGAATTGAGTCCTACCGCTTCGTAGATCTGGGACCCCCTGTAGCTGCGGAGGGTTGATACCCCCATCTTGGACATGACCTTGAGGAGTCCCTTTTTGACCGCGGTTATGTACCGTTCTATGGCCGTCTGCAGGTCCATCTCCTCGGGCAGATACCCCCTGTCCGCGAGGTCCGCGAGCGTCTCGAAGACGAGATAGGGGTTGATACCGCTCGCCCCGTATCCGACTAAGGTAGCGAAGTGGTGGACTTCCCGGGCTTCTCCGGTCTCTACGATAAGCCCCGCCCGGTGGCGCTTCCCCGCCCTGACGAGATGATGATGGACGGCTCCGATAGCGAGAAGCGCCGGGAGCGCCGCATGCTCCGCGTCGGTCTCCTTATCACTCAGAATAACGAGGGAATAGCCTGAGTCGATACGCTCCTCGGCATGGTCACCGAGGCGTTTCAACGCCGCCTCGAGGGACTCACCGGCCCCCACATCTATGAGCATGGGTACCGAGCATACCTCGAACCCCTTGAGCTCGGAGCTCATAAGACGGGCGATATCGTCGTTGGTCAGGACCGGATGAGAGAGTTTCAGCTGCCTGCAGTGCCCGGGGGTCTCGTCGAGGAGATTTCGCTCGGTCCCCACGAAGCTCATCAACGACATGACCAGGCTCTCCCGATAGGGATCTATGGGAGGGTTGGTCACCTGAGCAAAGAGCTGTCGAAAGTAATCGTAGAGGAGGACCGGCCGCTCGTTCAGGACCGCGAGGGTACTGTCGTTTCCCATGGAGCCTAAAGGCTCCTGGCCGGCCTCGGTCATGGGTATGATTACTTCTTTTATATCCTCCCGGGTGTATCCGAAGGCCCGGTGCCTCAAGTTTAGGGTCCGGCGATCCACGCCGACGGGACCCGGCACCTGAAAGAGCCCCTTGAGCTCGATCCGGTTCTCCTCGAGCCACCGCCGGTAGGGCTTGCTCCGGGAGATTCGGGATTTAACCTCGTTGTCTTTGATGACCCTCCCCGCCGCGGTGTCGACTAAGATCATCTTTCCGGGTGCGAGGCGTCCCTTTTCCCGGACGTCCCCTGGGTCGAAATCGAGGACCCCTACCTCCGAGGCCACCACGATCTTTCCGCTTCGGGTAATGACGTACCTGCTCGGTCGCAGCCCGTTTCGATCGAGGATTGCGCCGATCTTGGTCCCGTCGGTGAAGGATATCGCCGCGGGACCGTCCCAAGGTTCCATCACCGCCGCGTGATACTCGAAGAAGGCCCGCTTGTCCTGACTGATGTGGTAGCGTGTCCCGAAGGCCTCGGGAACCATCATGATCATACTGTGCTCGATCGACCGGCCCGCCATGCTCAAGAGCTCGAAGACGTTGTCGAAGGTCGCCGAATCGCTTCCTCCTCTCTCTATAATGGGCAGGAGTTTTTCAATATCCTCCCCAAAGAAGGGGCTTTCTATATTCGACTCCCGGGCGGCCATGTTGTTGATGTTCCGCCTGATTGTATTGATCTCGCCGTTGTGGGCGATACGCCGAAACGGTTGAGCCAGGGGCCACGAGGGGAATGTATTCGTGCTGTATCTCTGATGGACTAAGGCCAAGCCGCTCGTAAAATCGGGGTCCGCCGCATCGGGATAGAATGTGGCGAACTGCGGAGCCACGAACATCCCCTTATACACTACCGTTTTGCAGGAAAGAGAGGCGATGTAGTACTCGTCGATTCCGAATCCCTCCCTCCTCGCGTCGTTTTCGGTCATCCTCCTCAGGACGTAGAGTTTGCGCTCCAGAGATTCATCGGAAAGTCCGGCGAAACTTACAAAAACCTGCTTGATCCCGGGCATGATATCCCGGGCCATCTCGCCGAGGCAGTCCGGATTGACCGGTACGTCGCGCCACCCGAGGAGTGTACCCCCGGCGGCACGCACCGCCGCGTCGGTAAGCTTCTCGACCCGGCGGCTCCGAGCATCGTCGGTGGGCAGAAAGATGATTCCGGTTCCGTAGCTCCCCTCCTTAGGGAGCTCGAACCGGCATACTTTTTCGTAGAACCGGTGGGGAATCTGAACGAGCATTCCCGCTCCGTCGCCGGTTTTCCCGTCCGCCCCCACCGCTCCCCGATGCTCGAGGTTGCAGAGGACACGGATCCCCTCTTCCACTATGTCATGGGACCGAGTCCCGTCTATATTCGCTACGAATCCGACGCCGCAGGCGTCGTGCTCCATGGATTGGTCGTACAAGCCGCTCTCTTCTCTGATCATTGTCCTCCCTCACTTCGCTGACCACGAGTATGTATCAGATTATTATTTAAGGTGAACTTTTAAATATGCAGGATCGGTGCCAACCCGGAAGCCGCGGTTAAAATCCGCCGCTTCGATCGGGTCGAATGAAGCGGGAGCCGATTGACTCCTCCCGGCCCGCAGGTATATATCATTCCCGTAAGGAATTAATCTCCTCGTTCACCCTAACGGTACATCGGCGTTAGAGTGCTCTCGACTCGACGGGCCCGATCCACTGACCCGCCGGTCGGCCTTATCAAATGTAATCCTACCGATCCGTCGGATTCAACCCCTTGAACTTACATTTTTGTAGGCGTATTTCTACATTCGATCGAGAAAGGGGACGTTTATGAGCTCCAAGCCGTTCTTGAGGACCTGCAGCACCGCCCGGGTCAGGGTAATCCGGGTTACCACCAGATCGGCGTCCTCGTTATGGAGGACCGGGTTTTCGTGATAGTAGTGACTGTACACCTTAGCGAGCTCGTAGAGGTACCCGGCGACAATACTCGGGTTGTAGTCACGGGCCGCCGATTCCACTGTTTCCTGAAAATCGGATATCCCTTTGACCAGGGTCCACTCGTCTTGAACGGTCAGGAGCTTAGGGATGAATTTCCCCGCCCCGAAGGTCTCCTTGCGTTCCTCGTATTTTCTGAGCATGTTGGAGATCCGCGCGCAGGTGTATTGAAGGTAGGGCCCGGTGCTCCCGTTGAAGGATATCGACTTTTTCGGATCGAAGATCATATCCTTTGCGGGGTTGGCCTGGAGAAGGTAGTAGTGGAGAGCCCCTAAAGCCACCTTCTCGGCGGTCGCTTCCGGATCGGTTATCTCTTCTTCCCTCCCCTTCTCCCGTATTTCGGCTAAGGCCAGGGAAGAGAGCTCTTCGATCAGATCGTCCGCGTCCACCACGGTCCCCTCCCGGGACTTCATCTTTCCCTCGGGAAGATTCACCATTCCGTAGCTCAGATGATAGCAGTTGTCCGCCCACTCGTACCCGAGTCTGCGGAGAATCGAGAAAAGCACCTTGAAGTGGTACTGCTGTTCCGAACCGACTACGTAGATCATTTTAGTAAAACCCCAGTCGTCGTTGCGGGCGATAGCCGTACCTATATCCTGGGTGATGTACAGGGAGGTCCCGTCGCCGCGGAGAAGTACCTTGGTGTCGAGGTCCTCGTCGGTCAGGTCGACCCATACCGTTCCTGTATCGTCCCGGTAAAAGATTCCCCGGTCGAGTCCCTCGAGGACCTCCTCCCTTCCCCGGCTGTAGGTTTGACTCTCGAAGTAAATCATGTCGAAGGAGATCCCGGTCCGCCGGTAGGTTTCCTCGATTCCCTCGATGGCCCACCGGTTCATGAGATTCCAGAGCTCCATGGTCTCGGTTTCTCCGTTTTCCCAACGCCGGAGCATCTCCCGGGCCTGATCCTCCGCCTTCGGCTCCTCCGCGGCGTAGGCGTTGTACGCTACGTAGTAGTCTCCCACGAAGTGGTCGCTCTTCCGGGACTCGCCCTCGGGACTCTTGCCCTCACCGAAGAGGGTGTAGGCGAGCATCGATTTGCAGATGTGGATTCCCCGGTCGTTGATGAGGTTCACCTTCCGCACCTCGGCCCCGGCGGAATCGTAGATCCGGGCGATACTCTCTCCTATGGCGTCGTTCCGCAGATGCCCCAAATGGAGGGGCTTGTTGGTATTCGGACAGGAAAACTCGACCACCGTCCTCTCCCCTGCGTAGAGATCGGACCGGCCGTACTCATCCCCTGCATCGAAAACCTTATCCAGGATCCCCCCGCTCAAGCGGGTCGAGTCGAGACGGATGTTGAGGTAGGGGCCTTCCGCGATAGTGCTCCCGGGGATCTCGAGGTCGTCCTCGGTATCGAGGAGCTCTTTCAAGGCCGTCGCTATCGCCGGGGGCGCGCTTCTGAAGAGCTTGGCATAGCCGAACATGGGAAAGGCCACATCACCCAAATCCGGACTCGGCGGGTTTTCCACCACCACCTGCTCGGGGCTTACACCTTCCGCTCCCCGTTCCTCGAGGAGACGGCTCAAAGCGGTGGATATAGTTTTGCGCAGATTGTCTCGAATTTCTCTCACGATTTACTCCCTGGATTCGCGGACCACCCTACACCAAATACCCGATAAACGCAATCATTCGGGTGAATCCGGCGCTTCCCTGTCTCCGATAGCTCCCCAATTCCGGGCTGCAGCAGGTGCACTTACCGGCTGTGTCTATCTCGCCGATTCCCGCGTCGACGAGGAGTCTCCAATTCGTTCCCGGGAGATCTAAGCGGCTTTTCCCCTCCCCTTCGACTACCGCCGCCTGTCCCCACTCGTCCCGAAAACGGCGGGCCCTCTCGGAATCGACCTCGTAGCAGCAGGGACCGATGGAGGGGCCGATATACGCACGGAGATCGGAGGCGGGAATACCGTATTTCTCCTCGAGGAGGCTCACCGCGTCGAGGACGATACCGGTCCCCTTCCACCCGGAGTGGACGATGCCGAAACCCCTTTCGTGCCGGTCCCACAGGAATATGGGCACGCAATCGGCGACGGTTACCGAAAGGACGAGGTCCCGGCACCCGCTCACGAGCCCGTCCGCGGGCGCCGGCTCCCGAAAAGCCGTCACCACCCTTCGAGAGTGGATCTGCTTTACCCCCCGCACCCGGGAGGGTTCGATCCCCAGACGCGTAAAATAATCGAGCCGGTTCGGATTCCGGATATCCTCGGAGGGACCCATGTTTCCGTCGTCGAGGATGCTCATCCCAACGGTAGGGTTTCTATGGAAAATCACGTAAGTCCCCTGCCTACTCCACCTGTGTCAGCTCGTCGAGAAGCTCCAAGGCGGTCTTGGTGCTCGTTATGGCGTCATTGATGTTCCGTTTGACAGTTACATTCTCCCGTCCGCCGAGGTAACCCAAGTTAGCAAGGGTATCGAAGCGCCCCCCCACCTGTCCATGGAGCACCCCGTAGAGGACGTCGTGGAGGAGCTTGATATTCTCGAAACCGGAGTGGACGATCTGAGAGGCGTCGCTTTCGAGCTTGGACAGCTCCTGACGCATCTTTTTTTTCTTCAAGGGGATGGGGATAATCTCCTTTTCGATCTCTTCGAGCCGGCGCCTGACGTTTCCCCGGATACCTAAATCTCGCTCCAGAGATTTTACCTGATCGTCTATCCGGAGCAGGCCGTTGTAGGCGTTGTTAAAATCATGTCTGTTCTGGTCCTTGTAAAACTCACCGTCTATCAGTGTAAGTTTGATAGGCCGATTGAGCTTATCCAGAATATACCGGTGGACAAAGGCGTTGAGGAACCCCACCGAATACCGGTACCTGAGGGGTACCTTGGTATCCATCCACTCGGTGGTATAGTTGGCGAGAAAGGGGAACTCCGGGACGCCTAAAAATTCTTTGGCGTCCTCTATAAGGACTTCCCGCCGGTTTTTTTCGACGAAGGCCCTATACTTCTCGCCCACCCGCTCCTCCCAAAACTTTCGGTACTGGGTAAACCATTCCTCACCGCCGGGGGACCGGACCGGCTGATACTGTATGTCCCTCTTTGCGTACTTGAGGATTTTGATAAGCGGGACATTCCGGTTGAAGTTGCGGACCGTATTCAAGGCCGTCTCCGCCCGCTCGAGCTGAACCTTCATCCGCTCCTCGAGATTGAAATCCTCGTCCTCGAGCTCCTTCTCGTAGAGAAAGAGAAAGAGGGCTTGAAGCACCTTGGGATCGGGAGGCGTGACAAGACCTTTGAGAATCTTGGCGAGCTCGTCGAGGTTCTCATTGATGTTCCGGATAAAGCAGGCCGTCGGATGGGGAATATCGTTGTTCTCGAATTGACCGAGGACGTAATCGAAACCGTAGTCGGTCAACTCCTTGAGGGAGTGGACGGCCTTCATATGCTCGCCTATCCTCTCCCTGTCCCCCTTCGTGATATCCCCGAGGAGTTCTTCGAGCTTCATCTCCAGCTCCGAGCGGACCGACGCGTCGCTCATTCCTCTGTAATGCTCCTGGTTGCGAAAGGGATCGGTCTCCTCTATAAGCCGGGAATGAATTACCTCCATCTCAAACCCGGCTAAGAAGGCGATAAAGACACGTTTCCTGCTTCCTAATGTGGTTTCCAAGGGGACTGAAAAGACTCCCGCGGCCTGCTTGAGTCCCGCAAGCTCATTATACAACTCCCCGAGGAAAATTTTCTCCTGCGTGTTGATCAGCCCCGGATTCATCCGCTCAATATCCCTGCCGAATCGGGTAATGAGGTACTCCTCCATGAGCTCGAACCTTTCCTTGCCCGAAAAAAGGGACCTGAAAAAGATAAGGAGTCTGACAAAAATACCCGCTTCCTGATACTCTCGTACGAGATCGACCTCGACCTCTTCCTCCTCCGGCGGTTTCAACGGCTCGCCGCTAATGCCCGTGGAGAGACGTATCTTGTCCAGGAGGTTTTTCCTTTCCTCTTGGGAAAGCTGGGCTGCCAGAATATCGAAGGTGGTCTCCTCGGCCATGGTGTATAGAATAGTGGAATATAGAAGAAATGAACAGATATTTCCCATCCGGCCTACCCTCCGGGAGAAAAACGCTTGACAAATGAATTCGGTTACCGTATACATGGAGTATCGGAATGAAATCGACCAGCAGCATCCTCCTATCCCTTATTATTCTCATTATCGGAGACCCGTAACGGGCAGGGGGAATAACTGCTGCTATGAAAGGCAGCGAAAGGCCGTTCTCCTTGCCGGAGGGCGGCCTTATTTTTTTTAAGAAGGAGTCGGCAGTGAAGAAAAGAGGAGCACAGCTCATAGTGGAAGCGTTGAAGGCGGAAGGTGTAGATACGGTATTCGGATATCCCGGAGGACACGTCATCCCCATCTTCGACGTCCTGTATTCGGAGCCCTCCATTCATGTGATACTGACCAGGCACGAGCAGGGGGCGGTCCACGCGGCAGACGGCTACGCCAGGTCCACCGGCAAGACCGGGGTGTGCATCGTCACCAGCGGACCGGGAGCCACGAATACGGTTACCGGCCTCGCCACCGCCAACTTCGACAGCGTACCGATCGTGTGTATTTCCGGGCAGGTCCCGCGGAACATGATAGGCAACGACGCCTTCCAAGAGGCCGATACCTGCGGAATTACCCGTCCCGTAACCAAGCACAACTACTTAGTAACCGACCGGAGGGAGCTCGGGGCCATGCTCAAGAACGCTTTTTATATAGCCTCGTCAGGGCGGCCCGGTCCGGTGGTTGTCGACGTACCCGGGGATATATCCAAAGAAGGATACGAGGACGAGTACCCGGATCATCCCGACATACGGGGATACCGGCCCGTTCCGGAGCTCGACCGGGAGATGGTCGAGCAGGCGGCCGCCGTTTTGAATGCGGCGGAGCGGCCGGTTTTTTTCATCGGCGGGGGTATGCACATATCCGGTGCCGATGAAATCTTCAAGAAAATAGTAAATAGGTTTCCCGCGCCGGTGGTCTCCTCCCTCATGGGCATCGGCATCCTTCCCTACGATCATCCTTTGTACTTGGGAATGCTCGGAATGCACGGAACCTATCCGGCCAATATGGCGGTCTCGGATGCGGACCTCCTGTTCAGTATCGGTGTCAGATTCGACGACCGCGCCACGGGACTCCTAGAAAAGTTCGCCCCCCGGGCCAAAATAGTCCACGTGGATATAGATCCCACGGCAATAGCCCGGAACGTCCCGGTGGAGATTCCGGTCGTCGGGGACGCGGCCGAGGTCTTAGAGGCCCTCTATCCTTTCCTCGAGAAACCGGACATCGGCCCCTGGCTCGAGCGTGTAGAGGGATGGAAAGAGGAACATCCTCTGAAGAAGACCGGGAGCGGAAAGTTCCTTCATCCAGGTACCATAGTCGACGCCATAAGCGCCGAGTTCCCCGACGCCGTCATCACCACCGAGGTCGGACAGAACCAGATGTGGACCGCCCTCTTCTACCGCTTCAAACAACCCCGCACGTGGCTTACATCGGGGGGCTTGGGCACCATGGGATACGGCTTTCCCGCGGCGATAGGAGCTCAGATCGGGAACCCCGGCAAGAGGGTCATCGACATCGCCGGGGACGGGTCTATACAGATGAACATTCAGGAACTCGCCACGGCGGTCATCGAAGGACTCCCCGTTATCATCGCGGTCCTCAATAACGGTTTCCTCGGAATGGTCCGGCAGTGGCAGCAGCTGTTCTACGAGAAACGCTATTCGTCTACATGCCTCAATCCCGATAGGGCATGCCCCGAGATCATCGCCGACGACGGGAAAACCTTGAGCTACACCCCCGACTTCGTACGCCTCGCCGAGGCCTACGGGGCGAAGGGTATTCGAATAACCCGAGAAGAGGAGATAGTGCCGGCCCTGCGCGAGGCGAAGGAGATTACGGACAGGCCGATCGTCCTCGAGTTCATTATCGAACGGGAGGCGAACGTCTATCCGATGGTCGCCCCCGGAGCGGGAATCATGGACATGTTGTTCGGAGAGGAGGAATAGAGATGACCTATACGATATCGCTTTTAGTGGAAAACCATCAGGGGGTCCTGTCCCGCATCTCCGGGCTCTTTTCGGGCCGGGGGTACAATCTGGAGAGCTTTACCTCCGGACCGACCACCGATCCTACGGTGACCAGGATTACCCTCGTGTGCCGGGGAGACGCTCAGATAGTCGACCAGATCAAGAAACAGCTCGACAAGCTTATCGATATCATCGAGATAGAAGATTTGACCGACCAGCCGACCATCGACCGGGAGCTCGCACTGATCCGCATCGCCGCCAAATCGGGACAACGGAGCGAGATTTTTCAGGTGGTCGATGTCTTTCAGGCCAAGGTCGTGGACGTAGGAACCGATAGCATGGTGATAGAGATTACCGGTGAGCCGGAGCGGATAAACGATCTCCTCGCGCTTTTCAAGGACTACGAGATCCTAGAGCTCGCGAGAAGCGGCCTGGTATCCATGGAGCAGTGCGAACGGATGAGTCAACGGGTAAACGAAGGAGTTTAGGAATGGAAAGGATCTACGTTTTCGACACTACCTTGAGAGACGGAGAACAGGCCCCGGGGGCCTCGATGAGCATCGAGCAGAAGTACGAAATCGCACTGCAGCTCGAGCGCCTCGGGGTCGACATTATCGAGGCGGGATTTCCCATTTCCTCCCCTCACCAGTTCGAAGCCTGCAAGATGGTAGCGGAGAATATCAAGAACAGCACCATCGCCGCCTTGGCGAGGACCGTGGAGAAGGACATCGACTCCGCGGCGGAAGCCCTTTCCGCCGCGGCCCGTTCCCGAATCCACACCTTTATCGCCACGAGTCCCATTCACATGCGGTACAAGCTGGGTAAGGACCCGGACACGGTGATGGAGATGGCGGAAAAGGGGGTCCGGTATGCCCGGAACAAGGCCGGTGAGGTGGAGTTCTCCCCCGAAGACGGAACGAGGAGTGAGCTCGATTTTCTGTGCCGGATCATCGAGCGGGTCATAGACGCCGGGGCGACCGTCGTCAATATCCCCGATACGGTAGGGTACACCGTCCCCGACGAGTTCTCGGGTTTCATAACGAGTATCTTGAACAAGGTGCCCAATATCGATAAGGCGGTCATTTCGGTCCATTGTCACAACGACTTAGGCCTCGGAGTTGCAAACACCATACAGGCGGTCAAATCGGGGGCGCGGCAGATCGAGGTAACCGTCAACGGGATCGGAGAGCGGGCGGGGAACGCCGCCCTCGAAGAGGCGGTCATGGCCTTGAACGTCCGGAACGACTGCCTCCCCTTCGAGACGGGGATCAACACCCGTCAGCTCTACAACACATCCCGGCTGGTGTCAAACATAATCGGCTTCCCCATTCCGAGAAACAAGCCGATAGTGGGCGAAAACGCCTTCGCCCACGAATCGGGAATACATCAGGACGGAATGCTCAAGAACCGCTCCACCTACGAGATCATGACCCCCGAGACGGTAGGCAAAGAGGAGAGCTCCATCGTATTGGGCAGACACAGCGGAAAGCACGGCTTTCTCCGGCGGATTACGGAGCTCGGTTTTTCCCTCTCCGAGCAGGAGCTCGACTCGATCTACAAGAGGTTCTTAGAGATAGCCGACCGGAAGAAAGAGGTCTACGACGAGGACCTCTACACCATCGTCAGCGAGGAGCTGGGCAAACAGTACGCCACCTATACCCTGGAGTACTTCAACATCATAAGCGGAAACATGGCGGTTCCCACCGCGACGGTCCGGATTCGGACCGAGCATGAGCTGCTCGAGGAGGCCGCCACCGGAGACGGCCCCGTGGACGCGGTCTTCAAGGCCATCGACAGGCTCAGCGGGATTACCACGGTCCTCAAGGAGTACATCGTCCACGCCGTAACCCCTGGAAAGCAGGCGGTGGGGGAGGTGGCGGTTGCCCTCGAGATCGACGGAATCCGGTCCGCCGGCCGCGGATCTTCCACCGACATTATCGAGGCAAGCGCCCGGGCCTACATCAACGCGTTGAACAGACATATGGTAACTATGAGAAACGGAGCATCCAAATGAGGCAGCGGATCGAGATCTACGACACCACCCTCAGGGACGGCATGCAGGGTATCGAAATAAGCTACAGTCTCGCCGATAAGATCCAGATAGCCCAAAAGCTCGACGAGATGAAGGTGGATTACATCGAGGGGGGCTTTCCCCTCTCCAGTGAGAAAGAGAGCGCCTTCTTCGAAGAGATAAAGAAGGTCCGTTTAAGCCACTCCAAGGTCGTGAGCTTCGGATCCACCCGCGGCCCGGGGCGCAAAGTGGAGGAGGACCCCCATATTCGGGCGGTCCTCGACGCCGAAACCGAAGCTGCGGTGGTAGTGGGGAAGACCTGGAAGGCCCACGTGGAGCATGTTCTGAAGACCGGCCTCGAAGAGAACCTCGCCATGATCCACGATTCGATCCGCTATCTTACCGAGCACGGCAGGGAGGTCTTTTTCGACCTGGAGCACTTTTTCGACGGCTACATGGACGACCCCGACTACGCCTTACGGGTGCTCGAGACCGGGACCGAGGCCGGGGCGTCGGCCCTAATCCTGTGCGACACCAACGGCGGCA
>CAZXMO010000019.1:0-45775 GCA_964641125.1 uncultured Spirochaetales bacterium | reverse complement strand
CAACACCCCGTGTCGGAATCGATTACGCGGAACCGGAAGACCGGGAAGCACCGTACCGATACCGGATTACCGAACCTGCAGACATCCAGCCCAGTATTCGATAATTCTATCATTTAATTTATTTTGTTGACATCTCCTCATTCATATCTCAAAATATTACTGTTATGAAAAACTACACAATTTACCGCACAGCTCGGCACATAGGACTTTTTTTGGTTCTTACTCTCTGCATCAGTACAGCGGTTGTTTTAACAATGGGATGCGCGGGCGCCCCTTCTCCGGACAGAACCATCACCTATACGGGGACCTCCGATCCCCAGGCCATCGATAATGCCAAGTCCCTCCTCCGGTGGCTCTATACCCTGCCCGATAAGCCCGGGAAACGGGTCCTCTCCGGACAGGAGATAGGCTGCTACGACGGCCCTCAGGGGTACTACGACTATGCCGGGGGTATTGAACGGCGGACCGGGAAGCTCCCCGCGCTTATCGAAACCGACTACTATGCGAGTATTTGGGAAAATTTCTTTATCGATGCCGAGCGTAAGAACGAGGTTCTCCGGAAACACTGGGAAGCGGGAGGGCTTGTCGCCCTTCACCTCAATTTTCCCAATCCCTGGACAGGAGGTGAAGTGCACGATACCGGCCGGGGTTCCGGAAGCTACTCCGACTGTTATACCCCGGGAACGGATGCATATTCCCGGCTCCGTACTGAATTCGATGCTGTGGCGGAGCGGCTCATAGAGCTGCAGAAGCACGGAGTTGTCGTTTTGTTTCGTCCCTTTCATGAGGTGAACGGGGGCTGGTTCTGGTGGTATTCGGAAAAGGCCGAAGAGTTCAAGCAGATGTGGCGGTACTGGCATACCTATCTCCGTGAATCGAAGGGGGTCCACAATATTCTGTGGGTCTATTCCCCGAGTCCCCTCAGGCGTGAGCTCTTCTTCAAGCAGGGTCCGCATCGGTACTATCCCGGCGGAGAGTACGTCGATATCAACGCCTTAGACCTCTATGAGCACGATCTCGGAGACCGCTATCGGGGCAACTACACCGCGATGGTCGAGCTCGGCAAGCCCGTCGGATTCGGGGAGCTCGGCGGCGATTTTCCTCCCACCGAGAGGAACCTTACCTGGAATCTGACCCGTATCTCCGATGCCATGGAGAATCATTTCCCGGAGGCCGTCTACTGGCTGTCCTGGTCCTCCTGGGGAAAATACGGGATTATGGCAATGGAGCAGCTCCCGGACCTGGAGGAGCTCTTCGCACATCCCCTGATTGCGTCCCTCGAGGACGTAGACTTTCCCCGTACTCCGTCCCCGTTGACCGAAGAGCCCGAAGCACCCGATCCTTCGGCGGGTTCGGGGGATGAAACCTCCAAGGTCAGGGTGGGTTTTATCGACTTCACCCCGGGATACGTCCTGGGTGTCCCCGACTATTTCGAGACGGCTGTACGGACCGTATCCGGAAAGTTTTCCGATCGAGCGGAAATCGTGCCGGTGAGAGGATTGTACGTCTACCGACTCGGCAACGCCGTCACACGCCTCGTCGAAGAGGAAGACTGCTCCATAATCTTCGTCAATCAACACGATGAATCCGGGGATCACTTTATCCGGGCCGCCCGGAAATACCCGGAGGTCATCTTTGTCACACCGGCGGGTTACCCAGTCTTCGAAGAGCTTCCCAACATCCGTACCTACGGAGTCAACGACACTGGCTGGGACTACCTGATTGGAATAGCCGCGGGGGCCGTTACGCGGACGGGAAAGATCGGATACGTGGCCCATTCCGAAGACGGGTGGAACATCGAGAATGTCAACGAATTCGCACTGGGTGTCGCTGAGGTCAACGGCTCCGCGGAAGTACTCTTTATAGCCTCGGAGGGCAGAGACGAGGAAGCGATCCGCCGTCTCGCTTCCCGCGGGTGTGATGTCTTCAACCAGGTCGCTTCCTGGCAGGATATCATCTACGCCCTCCGGGAGGCCGCGGAGGACGACGGGGTGATCTGCGCCTTCAGCAACTCCCTTTCCCGGGAAGTGGACCCCGATATCATCGCCGCGGGGATGCCCGAGGACTTGGGCGAGCTCTTCTCCCAGATCATCGAGGGAATCCTCACCGGGAACGAGCTCCCCGATCCCTATTGGACCGATTTTCGAAGCGGATTAATCCGGATCGACTCGGAGGATCCCCCCTTCACGCCGAAGGTCCGCCGAATTCTTCAGTCCGCTCCGGCCCCGACGGGATCTGGCGCCGAATCGGTTTATGAATTTATCCTCGAAACCCACCGGGAGCTGACCCTCGGGAAGCACCTGCCTCTGGATGGATTCGACGGCTTCCGCCCAAATATTCGTAGACATACATTACAAAATTGATTATAATAATGATATGACAGAGCAAAGAATCGACTGGTACAGGACTCAACTCGACAGAGAGGTCCTCAAAGGTTTGACAAAACGGAGGGACCTTCCCGGACTGCTGCAGGTCGGGGCCTTCCTGGTTATATACGCGGGGCTTATCTATGCCGGAGTAGTCCTCTTCCTGAGGCAGATGTGGCTGCCCATGGCGCTTGTGGCCTACTTCCACGCGGTGTTCGCGAGCTACATGGGAATGGAGGCCTCGGTCCACGAGATGAGTCATGGAACCCCTTTCAAGACGAAGTGGCTTAACGAGGTGTTTTACTTCCTGTTCAGCTTTCTCACCTGGAACAACCCCTACCATTTCCGGGTCAGCCACATGAAGCACCATCAACTGACCACCCACCGGGGCAGGGACTACGAGGTCATCATCGGGAAGGATCCCTATAACTTTTGGGACTACCTGAGCTGGTTCACCTTCGACTGGGGAAAGTTCAAGATGATCATGCTCACCGATCTGGCCCACTTCTTCGGCCGCGGGGACGTGGATTTCTTCTTCTGGGATCCCCTCTTTCCCGAAGGCAGCGAGGAGAGGAAAAAGATGATCCGCTGGGCCCGTATCATGGTCATCGGGCATATAATCCTGCTCGGTCTGTTTATCTACTTTCAGCTCTGGATCCTCATCTTCATGGTGACCTTCTCCTACTTCTTCGCCACCTTTTTGGCCCATGGAACGGAGATCCTACAGCACCACGGCCTCTGCCCCGACAACGAGGACTGGCGCGTAGTGGCCCGCACCTTCAAGGCGGGTCCTTTGGTCAGCTTTCTTTACTGGCGGATGAACTACCACGTGGAGCATCACATGTACGCGGCGGTCCCCTTTTATCGGCTGCACAAGCTGCATAAGGCCATCGAGCACGACGTTCCGGCCCCCTCGAAGGGCTTCTTCGCGGGATTGAAAGAAGTTAGGAAGATACATCGAAAACAGAGGAAAGAACGTGATTTCTGCTTCTTCCCGAAGTTTCCCGAAACTGCCGCGCCGCCTCGGGGAAAAACTCTCTCGTTTTAGGAAGCCGGCGGCTGATAGAAATTTTTTCCGAAACTAATGATTTTTTAACCTTTCGTATCGTATACTAGAAACTGATAAGCTTATACACAGGAGATGAACATGAATATCGGTATCCTAGTCTACTCTCAAACCGGGCACACCGCGGAGGTGGCGGAGAAGCTGTCCGGGAAACTCTCCTCCAAGGGACATTCCGTATCGATCGAGAAAATCGAACCCGAAGGTGAGGTGCACCCCGGCATGAAGTCGGTCTCGTTCACATCCAAGCCGGACCCGACTCCTTACGACGCGGTTGTCTTCGCCTCCCCGGTGCAGGCCTTTTCCCTCGCCGTAGCGATGAAGTCCTACCTTGCCCAGATACCCAGCCTCGAGGGAAAGAAGATCGTCCTCCTCGTCACCAAACAGCTTCCCGGACGATGGACCGGAGGCAACCGGGCGGTCCGGCAAATGGCCCGGTACTGCGAGGAGAAGGGAGGCGACGTCGTCCGTTCGGAGATGGTCTTCTGGTCGAGCAAAGAGCGGGAGAAGGATATCGAAGAGACTGTGGAGACATTAAGCGCCGCTTTTTGAGGGCGGCGCTCTTTTCGTCCCGGTTATTGGGTTTTTCATCGAATCTTTATTCATTTGTCCCTGCTCCGCAGGGACGGTATATTGTCTCTATGGATATTTCCTCACATCGCCGGCTGTTCGACAGGATTGCCTTCGCCTATAAGTGGTTCTTCTCACGGCAGGTAGAACACTACACCCGGATAATTCTCCAGCACCTGGATATCTTCGGTGAGCCCTCCGGTTCCACGGTGCTCGATGTCGGATGCGGCACCGGCGCATTCACCCGGGCTTTCGAGAGAGTGGGATTCATCGTTACGGGTGTGGATATGGCACCGAAGATGGTTGAAGCCGGACGAAAGCGCAATCTCGACTGCCGGATACACGACGTCACCACGGGACTTCCCTACCCCGCGGGAAGCTTCGATTTCGTTACCGCCGCCTACATGGCCCACGGCCTCGACCCATCTCTTAGAACCCTTTTTTACTCCGAAGCGAAGCGTCTTGCCCGTAAAAAGGTAATCCTCCACGACTATCCGCAAAATAAGAGCTTCTTGACCTCCCTCGTGGAGCGGCTCGAGGGGGGCGGGTATTTTTCTTTTGTTTCAGAGGGACTCGATGAGATGAGCCGGGTCTTCCCGGAAATCAGGGTAATACCGGTAACCGAAAAGAGCGCCTGGTACGTGTGTGAAGCTTCCGAAAACCTATCGTCTTCCGGCTAATTAGTCCCCGTCCCGATTCCGCAGGCATCGAGAATATTTCGAAAAAACAGACTGATCCGCCCCGGCTCGGGAGGTCCGGCTATTCGTAACAGCTCCTCTTCCCCCTCTTCGGATAAACCGAACTCCTCTATTTCATCCATCAATTCTTCCGGAGTCCCGTACCTCCCGAGATATCCGTTAATCCTGGCCGCCGCCGTCGAATCGACGATATCGGAAAAATCGAAATAATACCGCTTGAGCTCCCGGAGAAGAGAACGGTTGTTTTGCAGATTGTATTTCTGATGATACGCTTCGGCTTCGGTAAAAGTATCCAGCGGAACGATTTCGGTGAAGACACTCTGTCCGAGCTCCTTCTCCCTCCGCTCGAGGGAACGCTTTGCCGCTATCCGCTGCTCCCCGTCGTGATACAGGATGAGGGACATGTACTGCCGCGAGTAGGACCGGGATGTCGGGTTGTGGGAACGCCAAAAAATATCGAGGAGCTCCTCGTAGGATATCTCTTCGGGATCGAAGGAGATCTCCACGGCCTCACTATGGTCCCCTATGTTTCGATAGGTTGGATTCTCCGTTGTCCCGCCTGCGTATCCCACTCTGGTTTTGTAGACTCCGTCTAATTGCCCGAACCGGGCATCGGGGCCCCAGAATCATCCGAGGGCGAAGGTCGCCTTTTCGAGAGGAGCGGGAACATTGCGGTCTATCGGCGGAACTCCCTGCGCGAAGAGTCCGCCCGCCGCAAAGGCAAGCACCGCGGCTAAAATGGCTGTCATACCACCGGAACTAAATATATTTCTCTTCATAACGACTTAAATATACTACGGACCGGGGATATTTACGAGTAATTTAGTAAACCTTAACGGAATGTTTAAATTTCCGTTCCATGCTACTTACCCTTAGGGAAACGGGAGTCCCCACGATCGGGGGCACTCTCCAACATATCCCGAAGTCCGGCAGGACAATATAAAAGCGGTTAATATGATTAAAATGAGCAGATATTTTTTCACGATCCTGCTATACGCGCTAGGCCCCGGAATCTCGCCGAATACTTCCTCAGGATTCCCCCATCACTCTATTTCGTCCCGCTTCCTTTGCCCGATAGAGATAGGTGTCGGCACGACGAGTAAGAGAATCCAGGGTGTCTCCCGTCGTATATTCAGCGACACCCATACTCACGGTTACCGATACCTGCCTTCCCGATGCTTGGAACCTCTTCGAGCTTATTGTACCGGTCAGCCTCCTCGCGGTGACCTCGGCTTCCTCGAGGCCTCCCGTAAGGAGTAGGATAAACTCGTCCCCACCCCACCTGGCGAGGCAATCCTCCGGGCGTATATTATCCTGTATCAAAGCGCTCACATCCCGCAGAAGGGCATCCCCCGCAAGGTGACCCTTGGAATCGTTTATCGCCTTGAAATTGTCCAGATCTATGAGCAAGAGCGAGAGGGAGAGGTCGTGCCTTCGGTGCCTAGATTCGGCTTTCCGAAATTGCGTCTCGAATTCCCGCCGGTTCGCTAAACCGGTTAACTCATCGGTAACGGCTAGTATTTCCAGCTTTTTCTGGTACCTGGTTATAGTAATTCCGGTCAACACGATAATGAAGGATGATGAAAGAAAACCGATCAAAATCGTCCTCAATAGACTGCGTCTTGGCGCGGCAAGAGCTTCACTCTCGTCCTGTTCGACAATCAAAAACCAATCGATTTCGGGGATGTATCGAGAGGTAACGAGAACTCGATCGTGGTCGTCCCGGTAGGAAGAGTCGACGGGATCATGGGTATTGCTGAAGAGGGCGTCCGCGATCTCTCGAATTCCTTCCTTTCGGAATATATTTACCGATTCTATATAATTCGCGTCTGGATGAGCCTGAATAATCCCCTGATGATCAACCAGAAAAATCCGTCTGGAATATTTTTCTTGTTTCTCCCTCAAGAGCCCAGAAAAATTCTCCATTTCGAGCCCGACCCCGGTAACTCCCAAGAGATTACCATCGAAATCCTCCAGACGAAAATTGACGAATATGGTCAGCTTGTTCTGGGCCGCCTCATTCGTATCGACATCCAGCTCGAAGGCTTTTCCCGATTCGGTAAACCGGTAATACCAAATATCATGATCGTCCTCGGGCTGTATAGTTTTCAAGATTCCGCTGTAATGGTAGTAGTTATCAGTTGCCTCGGAGATGAAAAAAGTAGAAAAATATCCGTATTTTTTTTTAATCTCCAGAAGATATTGGAACAAGGCATCCGTATCCCGCTCCCCCGCGAGGGCCCAATTCTTGAGAAAGCTGTCGTTGGACATGACCGATGCGACATTTATGGCCGGAGTCAGGGCCCGCTTGATTTCGGAATAGATGTTTTCCCTCAGGAGAGGTAGGGCCGAGGTGACGATCTCCTCACGTACCGACTTTTTAGCTGCGGTGTAGTTAAAGATACTCACTGCGATGAATGAGACGAAGAGGATAGTACTCAATAGGGCAATCAGGCGGTACTTGCGGTTGAAAATCATCCGGCGATTATAACCTGATTGTTACACTCGGGTAAAGCGGAATAACGGCGAGGCAGCCTGTAGTTTTTTCGCATCCCTTGCTCGAATCGGTGGGGCTCCGTTACGAAAAAGAAAGTATTCTCATACGAGGTACCGTGTAGTATAAAGAGCAAGATATGAATCAGGACCAGGTCAAAGAGCGTCTCCTTCTCCTCGAGCCCGACTGCGAGGAATTTTCAGTTGTTTTCAGCGGGAAAACAAGCAAGAAGGTCAACGGTCTGTACAAACCGGAGAGCCGGGAGATTATCCTTCACAACCGCAATTTTTCGGAGGACAACTCCCTCCTCTACACCGCCGTCCACGAATTCGCCCATCACATCCATTTTACTGCTTCCCCTGTTCCGGTCTCCTCCCGGGCGCACACCCGAGAGTTCCGCGGTATCCTCCACGGCCTCCTGCGGACCGCGGAGAAAGAGGGTATCTACCGGAATGTCTTCGAAAACGAGCCTGAGTTCACCGAGCTGACCCGCCGGATACGCTCCGAGTTTATAGAGAAAAACGGCGAGCTCATGAAGGAGCTCGGAGCGCTGTTCGTCCGGGCGGAGGAGCTCTGCCGGAAGTACGGAGCCCGCTTCGACGACTATATCGAACGGGTGCTCGGAATGGAGAAATCGACGGCATCGACCCTGATCAAAGCCCACGATTTGGACATTCCCGCCGAGCTCGGATACGACACTATGAAGTTAGTCGCCAACATCCGAAAACCCGAAGCGAGGGAGCAGGCCCTGAACGCCCTTGCGGAGGGGAATTCCCCGGACATGGTCAAATCCATGATGACCCCCTCGGCCTGGAAAGAGGAAGAAGATCCGGTGGAAAAACTGAACGCGGAACGACGCCGGATTCAGCGTACCATCGAATCGTTGAAGAACAGGCTCAAAACAATCGAAGAGCGCCTCCGGAAGCTTCCCTAGCGGAAATCAATCGTTTCCGGTAAAAATGTTTTTTATTCCCTATAAATTCGATTAGATACCGATTAATAGTATACTCGGGTATATCATATACCCTAGAATATTCACGTATTGGTACATCTATGAGGTTTACGAACAGCTTAGTAGCCGGCTTTGACAGAAAACTCCTCGAACCGGACAAGAGACTTAACCCTGCGGCGAGGTACTTGCTGCTCCTCGGAAGCATCATCGTCTATGTCGGGGCGTTTCTCTTTCTGAGTCCCCTACTCGGTGTCTCGACGAATTACTTCGTTCTCATTCCCATGTTTTTCGCCTCCGCCCTCTTTGGACTTCCCGGCGGGATACTGTCGGGAATCATGGCTCTCCCCTGCAATCTCCTCCTTTTCCTCGCTCTTGGAAACCTCGGCTATGCTCCCGAGAGCCGGCTTATCGCATGGATCTTCGGATTCGTCACCGGAAGTTTCTTAGGATACCTAGGACACTTCTACCGGCGGCTCAAGAACGAAATTGCGGAACACCGGGAGGCCCGGGAGGAGCTGAAAAAAGCGTATACCCAGAAGCACCTTCTCCTGAAAGAATCTCATCACCGAATCAAGAACAATCTGGCCATTATCCATGGAATTATAGAGCTCAAGAGCTTCGAGACCGATGATCCCGATATGTCCGGCTTCCTCAAAAATCTGCTCGGAAGGCTCAAGTCCCTCGCGGTGGTCCAGAATCTTCTCTACACCATCGAGAGCGTAGACGACATCGACACCTGCCGGTACATGGAGAAGCTCGTGGACAATCTCAGGCAATCCTTAGTCGGTCCCCGGAGGGAGATACGGATCGAAACCGAGATCAGCGACGTGTGTCTCGATATCGATCAGGCCCTCGCAGTAGGGCTTATTATCAATGAGGCCTTTACCAATACGGTCAAGTATGCCTTTGAACGTACTGAAAACCCGGCGATCCGGATACTCATCGAACGCAACGGAGACCGAAACCGGCTCCTCTACCGGGACAACGGCGCGGGGATTCCCGAGGCTGTCTTGAAGGAGACACAGGATAGGATGGGTCTCCGTCTTATCGAAAAACTCGCCGGGCAGCTCTCCGGCACCCTGACCATTACCGGAGACGAAGGAACCCGGATCGAGCTGGATTTCTAAGGCTTCCGCTTGATGGTTCCGTATTTCCGTGATAGTTTATCCGCTGAGCGAGGAAATCATGGAACAGAACCGGCAGCTTGAGGACAGACAGCGTGACGAGGATACGATATCTCTCCTCGATCTCCTGGGCGTCCTCGCGAAGAGGTGGAAGCTCATCTTCTTCTCGACTCTTATCGCTGCGATACTCATAGTGCTGTATTCTCTCTACACCCTCAGGGTGCCCCCCGATGCTCCCTTGAATACCCTTCCCAACGTGTACAAGCCGACGGTGGAAGTCCGGCTTCAGGAAGAGGACGGTGCGACCTCCTTCCTGAATCAGGATTCGGGGCTCGGGGCCCTCATCGGCATCGGAGGACAGGGGAAATCCACCAACGTGGCCCTCGCCCAGGAGCTCCTCCTCGGCAGGACCATCGTAGACCAGATAGCCGAGGAGTTCGAATTCCGCAGCAGATACGACGTCGAAGAACCCGTGTTCCCTAAAATACGGAAGATGATCCGGGAAAAGTTTTCCACCGATTTCAACCAGGAATCGGGAATCCTTACCATCGGATATACCGACGTGGACCCCGAGTTCGCCACCCGTATCGTCAATCGGGCGGTGACCCTCTTAGAACAGCGCTTCCGGGGACTCACCATGGAAAAAGTCCTCAACAAGAAACAATTCTTAGAAGACCGCCTCTTCGAGGTGGAAAGTCAACTCAAGAAAAGCCAGACCGAGCTCATCCAGTTCCAGATCCGCCACGGGATCGTCGAAATCATTCCCAGCGGCAGCAACGGCGCGGTGGAGCTCGTCTTCGCGCAGTATATCAGACCCGAGCGACGGCACACCCTAACACTCGAATACTTCGATCTCCAGAGGGACCGGGAGGTCTTAGCGGGAATATTCGAGCTCTTGATGCAGCAGTTCGAAACCGCCAAAATCGAGGAGATGGACGATACCCGGACCTTTCAGATATTAGAGCAGGCCGAGGTTCCCGAGATAAAAGACAGCCCGAGCCGCGGCAAGATCAGCATGATCGTGACCCTGACGACCTTCTTCTTGAGCATCTTCCTCGCCTTCATCTTAGAGTATTTCGACCGGGTCAAGCAGGATCCGGAAGAAGCCCGGAAACTCGACCAGATCAAGAATAGATTCAGGATTTCGTCCCGGAAGCGATGAATTATTTTGCCTTACAGGTAAAGACGCGAAACGAAGCCAAGTACTTGAAACTCGCCCGGACACAGCTGACCGCGAAGGGGTTTCTTTCCGATCGGGAGGGGCGTTTTCTGTGGCCGCGGCGCAAGCTGACCATTCGGCGCGGAGGAAGGCTTCACGAAGCCTTAGCTCCAATTTTTCCCGGGTACATATTCTTCGAGGCGGATTCCATAGACCCCGAGGTCTATTGGACCTTGAAGAGAATCGACGGGTTCTTCCGTTTTCTTGGAAACAATCAGAACATCGAGCCCCTCGAAGGACGGGACCGGGAGCTGCTCCTCCATTTTCTCGGTTTCGGCGAAGTTGTCGAAAAATCGGAAGTGTATTACGATACGGACAACCGTATTCGCGTAGTCGAAGGACCGATGAAGGGCATCGAGGGTAAGATCGTAAAGGTGGACAGGCGTAAACAGAGGGCCAAAGTCAAGTTGAATCTCTATAAGGATAGTTTCCTCATCGATTTCGGATTCGAGCTCATCGAAAAGGCGGAAAAATCCCCATGAGCGGCCGGACCATAATAATCGTAGGCGCCGGGTTCGCGGGTATTTCCCTGGCGCGTGAAATAACAACCAAGGGGATCCTGGGCAGGGTGAGCGTCTTTTTAGACGATGATCCTGAAAAAATCGGTACCGTGGTAGAGGGAATTCCGGTAGCCGGCCCGATCAAGGAAGCGAAAACACTCCGCGAACGCTTTCCCGCCGACGAAGCGATCATATCGATCCCTTCAGCGGACAATAACCGGCTCGCCTGCATCTACGGGTATCTGAAAGAAGCCGGTTTCAGTAAAATCCAGATTCTGCCGAGTCTCTCCCAGATAATAGACGGAAGCGCCCACCTCATTCAGACCCGGGATATCGACCCTCAGGATCTCTTGGGGAGGACCCCGGTAGTCATCCCTTTGAAGGAGAGCCTCCGATATCTCAAGGGGAAAAGGGTCCTCATAACCGGAGCCGGAGGGAGTATCGGAAGCGAGCTGTCCCGGCAGCTTCTCTCGGGCGGTGCCGAACGGTTGTACCTCTTCGGCCACGGAGAAAACAGCATCTACGAGATCGAGCAGGAGCTCCGTCTCCTCCAGGAGGAAGGGGTCGGAGAGAAAGCCACGATTGTTCCGGTTGTCGGTGATCTCCAGGACGCCGAATTCATCCGATTCATCATGAGCCGTCTCAAGGCCGATGTAGTGTTCCACTGCGCCGCGTATAAGCACGTCCCCATGGTCGAATCCAATCCGGTGGCGGCAATCTCGAACAATGTCTTCGGAACGAAAAACCTCATCGAGGCGACGGCAGCCTGCGGGGTAACACGCTTCGTATTCATCTCCACCGACAAGGCGGTGGATCCGATTAGTATCTACGGCGCCTCGAAGCTCATCGCCGAGCACCTCGTGCTGAGCAGCAATGGAGGATCCACCTCGTTCATGGTTGTCAGGTTCGGAAATGTATTAGGCTCCCGGGGGAGCATCGTACCCCTCTTCCGCAAGCAGATATTGAAGGGGGGACCGGTCACCTTGACCCATCCCGAGGCGAGTAGATTCTTTATGACAATCCCCGAGGCGGCATCGTTGGTGCTCAAGACCGGAGGCGTGGGAAAGGGAAACAGTCTCTACATCCTCGATATGCAGGAGCCCATCCTGATCAGGGATGTCGCCGAACAGATGATCCGCTTCTACGGATACTCTCCCGATCACGAGGTTCCTATACGCTATATCGGCCTGCGGCCCGGTGAAAAAGTCCACGAACAGCTGTGGAAGGGCCGGCAGCAGCCGGTAGCAACCGAGCACACGCGAATTTTAGAGATGCCCGAAGTGGGAATCGAGTCCGATTCTTTGAACGATCTCATCGAGAACCTGAAACCGGTGTGTTTCTTTTCCGAGGTCCAGCCGGAATGCTACCGAAACAGGATAATTCTTCGAGATCGTCTTCGCCGCTATGTTCCCACTCTGGAGTTGCCCGAGAATGAGCCGGAATACTGAGTTTATACCCTTTCATCGGCCAAGTCTAGGCGCCGAGGAAGAGTCCGCCGTCCTCGAAGTACTCCGCAGCGGTTGGCTGAGCACCGCGGGAAAGGCGGCGGATTTCGAGAGCAGGTTCGCCGGGTTCCTCGGGGTAAAGAACGCCCTGGCGGTCAATTCCGCCACATCGGGCCTCCATCTGGCCCTCGAAGCTCTTCGAATTCCGCCGGGAAGCTTCGTTGCGGTTCCGGCCTTCACCTTCACCGCCACCGGTGAGGTGTGCAGATACGTCGGCGCCCACCCCCTCTTGGTAGATATCCGGGAGGACACGCTCAATATCGATCCCGACCGTCTCGAAGAAGCGGTGCGCGAAAGGGCCGCCTCCGGGAACCGGGTGTCGGGCATCATCCCCGTCCACGTTGCCGGACTGTGCTGCGACATGGAAACCCTGGGCGCCCTTGCCGGGCGGTACCGGATTCCCATCGTCGAAGACGCGGCCCACGCCTTTCCGGTAAAGGCCCCTGCCGGGTGGGTCGGATGCTTGGGGACGGTTGGGGTTTTCTCCTTCTATGCGACGAAACCGATAACCACCGGCGAAGGGGGTATGATCGTTACCGAAGACGATGATCTCGCCGAGCGCATGAGAATCATGAGACTCCACGGAATCGACCGGACCGTTTGGGACCGGTACCGGTCCCGTGGCGCCGCCTGGGAGTACGACGTGGTCGCCCCGGGATACAAGTACAATATGTCGGACATATCCGCCGCGATCGGAATCGAGCAGCTCAAAAAGGCGAAAGCCTTCCGGGAAGAGAGGGAACGGATAGCCCGGATGTATCTTCGAGGATTCGAGGGGATCGACTTTCTCCGCCCACCGGCGGACGCGGAAAACCACGCCTGGCATCTCTTTATCCTTCGCATCCGCCCTGAGAGGCTCACCATAACCCGGAATGAATTCATCGTCCGATTAAACGAAAAAGGTATCGGTGTTTCAGTCCATTTCAAACCTCTTCATCTTATGTCATACTACAAGATAGAGTACTCCTTGAGTCCTCGGGACTTTCCGGAGGCGTGTAAGGCCTTCGAAACCTGTATAAGCCTTCCGCTGTACCCCGGATTGTCCGACGAGCAGATTGATTACATCGTGCGGACGGTAATCGATATAGGAAAAAACCGGTACCGCGTATAAGAAACGGAGCGATGGACACGAACGGATATTTTAAAAATCTCGACGAATGCTATTCCGATAATATGCTCTACGGAGCTTCCCTCCCCTCGCCGGTAGCAAACGCCCGGATAAGCTCGATAAAGATGCCCGCGGAGCTCCCCGAGGAAGTAACCTTCTGCAGCGCCAAGGACATCCCCGGTTCCAACACGGTTTATATCGCCGGGGAGGGTATCCCCCTCCTCGCGGGGACCACCGTATCATACGAGCACCAGCCGGTCCTCCTCATATCCTGCCCCAGCGAAAACCGCCTCGTACGGCTCCTCAAACAAACTCAAATCGAATATCAGCAGGAGCCGCCGCTTCCGGGTATCGACGCGTACGAAGAAAATCAGATCTACCGGACCGAGACATTTACCCGGGGAAATGTCGAAAAAGGGTTCGCCCAGGCGTTCCAAATCGTGGAGGCCGCGTACACGGTAAGACTCAAGGATGATTTCGCCAAAGACCCCTTAGGGGCCTTCGTCATCCCCGACGCGGAGGGATTTACCGTCTATTGCACCACCCAATATCCGTTTCACGTCCGTTCCGCCGTCGCCGGAGTCCTCGGCCTCGACGAGAGCGCCGTCAGCGTACGAACTCTCGATATATCCCCCTCCTTCGAAACCAAAATATGGGAACCTTCGGTCATTGCGGCCCAAACGGCTCTTTTGGCATGGAAAGCGCGAAGGCCGGTTCGAATCGTCGACATCAGCAGGTCCCGATCCGACGATAATTATCAGAAAAACAAGGTAAATTTCCGTATACGCTCCGGGATCACCGAGAAGGGCGCCCTTTCGGCACTCCACGTCACCGTCGATGTAGACGGGGGGGCCTTTCCCCTGTTTACCCGGGAATACGTCCATCGACTCCTCTTCGGCAGTTTCGGAACCTACTCCTCGGGAGCGTGTGCTATGGACATCAGGATCGTCAAAACCAACAACGCCCCTACGATACTTCCCCCGGGCTGCGGATTGAGCGCGGGATTCTTCGCCATAGAAACCCACGCGAACCGCCTGTCCGAGCTCTCCGGAATCCCCCCCGAGGAGTGGAGGAAAAACCATCTGGTCTCCCAAAAGAGCCGATCCTTCACCAAGCACCTTTTTTTCGATACGCCGCGCCTCGAGGGGTGCATCGACCGGGTCACCGTGCTGTCCGATTTAAAGCGCAAATACTCCGCTTACGAGACGGCGAAAAAACGCAGGTCGAGTTTTGAAGACACCCCGGTCCCCCTGCGCGGAATCGGCCTCGCTTCGGGCTATCAGGGTAACGGCTTGAGCGGAAACGACGAAATCGAAACTACCTACTCCATCTCGGTGCGTCTCGAAGAGGAGAGCACCGCCGTCCTCAAGTCCTCGCTCGTGACCGGTGATACGGATATCCACGATTTATGGCGCTCCCTTGCCGCGGGGATATTGGAGTTGGATATCTCGGACATCCGTTGCGAAGAGGTCGACACCTCCCGAGTGCCTGATTCCGGACCCTCAATTTTTTCCCGCAACGTGACACTGATCACGAACGTTTTAGTCAGGGCCTGCGAGGCAATCCAGCAGAAGCGATTCCGGTCCCCCCTGCCCATCGAAGTGAAAAGGAACATAAATCTGCCCAAAACGGGAAGATGGGATTCCGAGGCTCAAACCGGGAACCCCTTTCCCTCCACCTCCTTGGGATCGGCGGTAGTGGAGATCGAGCTCGACAGTGTGACTTTAGAGACCGAAATCAAAGGGATATGGGCGGTAGTGTATGCGGGGAATCTCTACAACAGACAGGCCGCCTTCAAGACGGTTGAGGCGGGGATCTATCACGCCTTGGAATGGGCGACCTCGGAACAGATATGGCTCAAGGACCAGCACCGTTCCGCTCAAATATACAGAACACCTCATATCTTCACGGTTCCCAATATCCACATCGAATTTCTGGAACCGGAAAAAAAAGCTCCGGCCTTAGGACTGGACAACCTCCCCTTCAACCTGATACCGGCGGCGTATTTTTCCGCCTTGGCCCAGGCAGCGGGATATTACTTCGACACCCTCCCGGTCAAACCGGAAAGCATTCAGCGAACTCTGAGGGCGGTGGAGGCTTTTAGAAAATGAAGGTGCGATTCGTACTCAACGACAGGGAGGTAACCATCGAAGCGGATCCCCGTGTACGCCTTATCGACGTTCTCCATAGGGATTTTTCCCTGAGCAGAACCCGCTCGGGATGTTACGGGGGCAAATGCGGGGCCTGTGCCGTCCTCATGAACGGAAACATCGTATTGTCGTGTCTCCTTCCCATCTTCGCCGTACAGAACGCCGAGATCCTTACTTACGAAGGATTTATCGAGAGCCGGGATTACCAGGATATAGCGAGGGCCTTCGATGAGACCCGCTACACCCCCTGTCATTTCTGCACCCCCGGGAAGGTCCTCTCCATCCACTCCCTCTTGGAGAACCACCTGAATCCGGAGGATCCCGATACCCTCGAGCTCTTGTGGGGACACAAGTGCGGGTGCACCAGCTACATCCAACTCCTCGAGGCGGTTCAGCTCGCCTCTCAGTTCAGACGGAGGCGCAAGCGTGACAAACGGAGGTAAACCCTCGGAGGAAAGGACGATCCATATCTATCAGCCGTCGAACCTGACCACCCTGCTGCAGCAGTACCGGACCATGCCCAAGGCCACCGTATTCGCGGGAGGGAGTTATCTCCTCATGAACGAACAGGAGAAGTACCTGTCCTTCACCCGGGATATTATAACCGTAGACGGGATCGACGAGCTCAAACGGATTTCGAGGACGGAAAGATACCTGGAAATCGGTTCCGCGGTCACCTTGAACCGCCTTCTGGAAATCGGGAAACACATAATACCGAGGACCCTCTTCTTGGCTATACGTCAGATCGCCTCCTATCAGATCCGTAATCGTGCCACCTTGGGGGGAAATCTCTGCGTCCCTGATCAGCGGTTGGACTGCTATCCGGTGCTCCTCTTGATGGACGTTCGCGTCGAGGTACGAAGCGCCGCGGGTTCGAAATGGATCAATTTGAACCAGCTCGTCGACTCTAACAACGCTTTGAGCCTCTCCTCCGGTGAGATCGTGACGAAAATCCGTATCCCCACCGAGCAGCCGGATGTCCAGGTCTACCGAAAGATCGGGAGCAGATCTTTGAGTCCCTACACGAGCTTGAGCTTCACCGGATTAGCCAAGATTCAAAAGGGAAGCTTGAACGGATTCAAGTTCTGTTTCGGGGGGATGAAGGACGTAATTGTCCGCAATAAACAGATCGAGGCCGAGCTGACCGGCCGGAAGCTTCCCCTTTCGAAAAAGGATATCAGCGCGGTTTTGGAAGATTTCACCAAGGGACTCGATACGGGAGAGGGGCTGGTAACCGACTTTCAACGGGACAGGATGATTGCCCTCTTGGCGTGGTTCATCGACCTTATCTCCGGAGAATACTGACCCTCACTTTACAGACCCCGAATGTTCGGATTATAGTCAGGTATGCCCGACTTCGTTCATCTCCACAACCATTCCGATTTTTCTCTCCTCGACGGCGCGGCAACTATCGAAAAACTCGTTGCCAAGGCAAAATCACTGGGGATGACCCGTCTGGCTCTTACCGACCACGGGAATATGTTCGGTGCGCTCAAGTTCTATAAAGAGTGCCTCCGTAACGAGATCAAACCGATCGTGGGATGTGAGTTCTATGTGGCTCCCGAATCGAGGCATATCAAATCGGGGGGTATATCGGGAGATTCAGGAGAACGGTACAACCACCTGGTCCTCCTCGCCAAGAACCGGACCGGATACAAGAACCTCATCAGGCTTTCCTCCCTGGGGTACACCGAAGGATTCTACTACAAGCCCCGAATCGACGAGGAGCTCCTCCTCAAATACTCGGAGGGCATCGTCGCATCCTCGGCCTGCCTCGCGGGAGAAATACCCAAGCTTCTCCTGCAGGGACGTGAAGAAGAAGCGGCGAAGCGGGCGCACTTCTACCAGGATGTTTACGGCAAGGGGAATTACTTCCTCGAGGTCCAGGACCACGGCATACCGGAGCAGCGGGCGGCCAATCGGGGAATCGTGGAGATTGCCAAACGGACGGGGATTCCCGTTATTGCATCCAACGACATTCACTACCTCGACCAATCGGACGCCAACGCCCAGGACATACTCATCTGCATCGATACCGGCAAGAAAAAGGGGGACTCCAACCGCCTCAAGTTTCAATCGGACCAGTTCTATATGAAGTCGGGGGAGGAGATGGAGCGGATGTTCGGAGAAATCCCCGACTCCTTGAGTAATACGGTGAGGATCGCCGAGATGGCGGAGCTCGAAATCGATCTCCCCGGCCCGATGCTCCCCGACTACCAAATCCCTAAGGGGTTCTCCTCCCCGGAGGATTATCTCCGTCATCTGACCTACGAGGGACTCAAAGAACGGTACGATGTCAATGAAAACATTCGGGCCCGGGCGGACCACGAACTCCAGGTAATTATCGCCATGGGTTTTACCGGGTACTTCCTCATCGTATGGGACTTCATCCACTATGCCCGGACCCACGACATCCCGGTGGGACCGGGCAGGGGCTCGGGAGCCGGATCAATCGTTGCGTACGCTTTGAAGATAACCGATATCGATCCTCTCAAATACGGTCTTCTCTTCGAGCGGTTTCTCAATCCCGAGCGTATCTCCATGCCCGACTTCGACATCGACTTCTGCTTCGAGAGGCGTCAGGAGGTAATCGACTACGTTACCCGGAAGTACGGGACCGACAAGGTCGGGCAGATAATAACCTTCGGAACACTCAAAGCCAGGGCGGTCATCCGGGACGTGGCCCGGGTCTTGGACATTCCCTACGCCGAATCGGACCGGATAGCGAAGCTGGTCCCCCAGGGGCCGAAGATAGACCTTGAGAAGGCCCTCGGCCTCGAGCCCAAGCTGAAGGAGGTCATCGAACGGGGAGGAAACTACGGCGAGCTTATCGACGTCAGCCGGAAACTCGAGGGACTCAATCGTCACGCCTCGACCCATGCCGCGGGAATCGTCATCGGCAAGGATGCTCTGACCGAGTTTGTCCCCCTTTACCGCGATCCCAAGACCGGCTCCATATCGACCCAGTACACTATGGGCATGCTCGAAGAGTGCGGCCTGGTCAAGATGGATTTCTTGGGGCTCAAGACCCTGACCCTGATCAAGAACACCGTCGACCTCATCCAAAAGCGGGGCACGGATGTGGACATCGACGCGGTCCCCGAGGACGACGAGAAGACCTTCGAGCTCCTAGGCGAGGGAAAGAGCAAGTGTATTTTCCAGTTCGAGAGCTCGGGAATGCAGGGAATTCTCCGCCAGGCGAAGCCCAACTGCATAGAGGATTTGATCGCCTTGAACGCCCTCTACCGACCCGGACCCATGGAGAACATTCCCCAGTTCATCGATGCGAAATGGGGCCGGAAACCCATCCGGTATCCCCATCCCACTCTCGAGAAGGTCCTGAAGGAGACCTACGGGGTCATCGTCTATCAGGAGCAGGTCATGGAGATCGTCCGGATCATCGCCGGGTTCACCCTCGGACAGGCCGATATCCTGAGGCGTGCGATGGGAAAGAAGAAGCTCAAGGAGATGGAGAGACTCAAGAAAGACTTCCTCCAGGGAGCGGCGGAAAAGGGAATCTCGGAAAAAGAAGCTGAGAAGATCTTTACCCTCCTCGAGCCCTTCGCCGGTTACGGATTCAACAAGTCCCACGCCGCGGCCTACAGCGTTCTCGCTTATAAGACCGCTTATCTCAAGGCAAACTATCCCGCCGAGTTTATGGCGGCGAATTTGACAAATGAAATCAACTTTACCGACAAGCTCACCGAGTACATTTCCGAGAGCCGGGACATGGGTATCGACCTCCTGCCCCCCGACGTAAACCGCTCCGATAAATACTTCAGTGTGGTCGACGGCAAGATCATCTACGGCCTCGTGGGAATCAAGAATGTCGGCGAAGGGGCCGTGGACGAGATACTCCGGGCTAGAGGCGAGGGAGGTCCCTTCAAATCGTTCGTCGACTTCCTGGAACGGGTAGATTTAAAAACAGTCAACCACAAGGTCTTAGAAGCCCTTATCCAATCGGGGCTCTTCGATTCCATCGAACCGGGACGGGCCGAGCTCTGCTACAACCTGGACACTTTGACCGCCTTTGTGGCCGCGAAAAAAGAATCGGCCCAGTTCGGCCAGTCATCTCTCTTCGAAGAATCCGAGGAGGAGGCCTTTTCCCAGATCGAGCTCAAGCAGGTCGAGGAATGGCCCGAGTCGGAAATCCTCCGTTACGAGAAGGAGCACCTGGGTTTTTACTTCTCCGGACATCCTTTGGATAAGTACCGGGACCTCTGGAAGAAGGCGGTGACCCTGGACCTGAGCAAGCCCGAGCGGCACAACCCCGACAAAATGTACAACCTGATCGGGATCGTCAAAGGAATCCGGGAGATCCAGACCAAGAAGGGGAAACCCATGGCCTTCGGACAGATCGAGGACTTCAACGGCTCAATAGAGGTGATCTTCTTCCCCTCGGTGTGGGAGAAGGACCGCTACCGGGTCCAGCCGGACGGGATCTACGCCCTCCAGGGAAAGCTCGACATCTCCAAGGATGACGAGCCGAAGCTCAAGGTCGAGGCAATCCTGAACCCCGAGGAGCTGACCGTGGAAGAATCGGCGGACATCCACATCCGGCTGCGCCCGGACTGCCACGAGGAGGAGCTGTTCGGCCTACGATCGACCTTCTTCTCCTACCCCGGAAACGCCAGGATATTCCTCCACCTGCGCAATTCGGTTCCCGAGAAAGAAATCGTAATCAAGGTCTCCCCGCAGATAACGGTATCCAGTCAGGACGAGGTTATCCGGGAGCTCAAATCAATACCTAAAATCGAAGACGTTTGGAGAACATAATGGCTGCAATAATGAGAATCATAAGCACAATCCTCTCGGTGTACATGCTCGTAATATTCATACGAATCATGCTCACCTGGATCCAGCCGATGGGAGGAGGAGAACGGGTCAACTACTTTCTGCGAAAGATTACCGACCCGTATCTGGACCTCTTTCGGGGAGTGAAATTCTTGAGTGCCGGGAGGTTCGACTTCTCTCCGGTCCTCGCCATCCTCGTCCTGGTGGTGCTTCAGAACATCGCCCTGCGGCTCGCCGCATTCGGAAGGATTTCTTTGGGAATTGTTCTCGCCTTGATCGTCCAAGCGGCATGGTCGGGAATTTCCTTCCTCGCCTTCCTGTTCATCGCAATCATGGTCATCCGGTTTATTGGCTACTTCATTAGCCGCGGCCGGACCGGCACGTTCCTTCAGACCCTGGATACCTTCATCCAACCCCTTATCTTCCGGGTCCAGAGGATTTTGAAACCCAGCCGGCCCATGCAGTATCCCACACTCTTAGGTATTACAACCGTGGCGCTTGTCGTACTGACCTTAGTCGCCCGTCTCATCATCCGGCTCATCGTTACGGGACTCGCCTCGCTGCCGGTCTGACGGATGTTTCTCCGGCAGATGACGAAACCCCTTACCCACTTGAAGGGTGTGGGTAAGGTCTCCGCCGAAACCCTCTCCGCCGCCGGGGTAAACACGGTTGCCGACATCCTCCTTCTCCTGCCGAGGGAATACGAAGACCGGCAAAATCCCATCCCCTTCGGTGAGGTGCTGAAGTATCCGAACCAAACGGGATTCGTCAACACGGCGGTCGAAGTCATCGCCCACGACTATATCGGATGGGGAAAAAAACGCACCTTGAAGATCTACGTAAAGGACGAGACCTCGGTTGCGTCTTTAGTCTGCTTCGGACGGAACTTCCTCGCGAACAAGATTCTTCCCGGCGAAAGATACAGGCTGTACGGGCGGTTCCAGTACCGCTACGGAGAGCTTCAGAGTACCGGCTTCGATCTCGAACCGTTCGGCGCGGCGCGTTCCCAATTCGGACGTATCCTCCCCGTCTATCCCCTTACCGGAAATCTGACCCAGGGATTCATGCGCAAAGCCCTTTCCGAAGCGGTCCAGGCCTTCGGGGTATACGCGGAAAACGAGCTCCCCGGCTATCTTAAAGGTAAACGGAAAATTATCGAAAAGAGCGAAGCCCTCCGGCTCGTCCACTTTCCGGACTCTTTCGCCTCCGTGGACACGGCCAAACGGAGCCTCATCTACGAGGAACTCTTTTATCTGCAGCTCGTAATTTTGAGAAACAGCCTGAAGCACCGGGGCAGTACCCGGGAAGCGGCGAAGCTTCCCGTGACCCAACGGGAGCGGGCGGAATCGAGGCTGCCCTTCGAGCTTACCCCCGACCAGAAGACGGCAATCGAAGAGATTCACGCCGACCTGACCGGCGAAAGTCCCATGAATAGACTCCTCCAGGGGGACGTAGGCTCGGGGAAGACCCTCGTCGCCCTCCTCTCCGCGCTTCCGGTCATCGAAGCCGGTTACCAGGCCGCCCTCATGGCCCCCACCGAGCTCTTGGCCCTGCAGCATGCCGAAGAGGCCCATAGGCTCTTGAAACCGTTGGGAATCCGGACCGCCTTCCTCTCCGGATCGACCCACGGCGAGCCCAGGCGGCACCTTCTCGAAAGCTTGAGGTCCGGAGAGATCGATCTTGTGGTGGGGACCCACGCCCTCTTTTCCGAGCACGTGGTTTTTCAGAACCTTCGCTATGCGATCATCGACGAACAGCAGCGTTTCGGGGTCATGCAGCGCCTCGCTTTGACCCGCAAGGGGCTCTACCCGGATATCCTTCTCATGACCGCGACCCCCATTCCCCGAACCCTGACCTTGACGGTTCTAGGCGATCTCGATACGAGTACCATCAAAACGATGCCTCCCGGGCGAAAGCCCGTCCGGACGCACCTTGCCGTGCATGGGCGGGAAAAGAAGGTCTATGATCATGTGCGGAAGGAGCTCTCCGAGGGGAGGCAGGCATACTTCGTCTATCCCCTGATCGAGGAATCGGAAAAGACGGCCTTACGGGACGCCGAATCGATGTACGCACATCTGTCGAAAGAGGTCTTCCCGGAGTTCGAGATAGCCCTTATCCACTCCCGCCTGTGTGAAGAAGAACGGACCCGTATAATGCACGCCTTCGCGGACGGGAAGCTGGATGCCTTAGTCGCCACCAGCGTGGTGGAAGTAGGGGTGAATGTTCCCAACGCGACCTGCATGGTCGTGGAACATGCCGAACGTTTCGGGCTGTCCACTCTGCATCAGCTTCGCGGCCGGGTCGGGCGAAGTGAGCTCCAATCCTACATGTTCTGCGTGTACGGGGAAAATCCCACCGAAGAGGCCAAGCACCGCCTCAAGATCATGATGGAATCCACCGACGGCTTCTTTATCGCCGAGGAAGACTTGAAGCTTCGTGGTCCCGGCAATGTGGCGGGAACAAACCAATCCGGATACTTCCGCCTGAATGTGGCCGATCCCCTCCACCATATGGAGATACTGATCGAAGCGCGGGAGGACGCCAAAGAGATTGTCGAAAACGATCCGGGACTTCTTCAGCCCGAACACGAAATCCTGCGTACTGTCCTGAATGAAGCCCCGCCCTTCTCCGCGGATATCCTCGCGAGCGGGTAGGAGCCTTTCACCCGGCGCGCCGGAGCCGGCTACTCCTCCTTGAAAAACTCGACCACCTCATCGGCGCTCTTAACCGACAAGAGATAATCTCTGACCGCCGCCGATTGGGTGAGCCGGGCTATCTCCGAGAGGGTCTCTACGTGTTTACCCGGCTGATCCGGGGGAGCAAGCATCAGAAAGAAGATATGCGAGGGCTTCCCGTCCATGGCCCCGAAGTCCACCCCTTTCGGAGAGATGCCGATGGCGACGATAATGGAGTCCAGCGCGTCGGTCTTGGCGTGGGGGACTGCTATTCCGTTTTCCAGTCCGGTGCTCCCCTGGTTTTCCCTCTCGAGGAGGGCGTCTTCTATCCGTTCCCGGTCCCGTATCCGTCCCGCTGCATCGAGAACACCGACGAGTTCTTTGATAACATCCACCTTCCCCGTCGCCTCGAGGGGAACCTTGATTACGTCTTTGTCGATAAGATCGATCAGAGCCATATTACGCCTCCTCGTAGAGCCGCCAGACCCGGTCGGGGTCCTTGACGATGAGAACCGAACAGGGAACGCTCCGCATGGCGCGCTCCGCCTCGTTGTAGAATTCGTCCCTCCGGCTGCGGACATGGGAAATTTCGCCGAGTACAAGGAGATCGTATTTCTCCTCCTTGATGAGCTTTTTGATCTCGGTGTGGACGTTGCCGCTCAGCTTTTTTGTTTCCACATGGACCCCCTTGTCGCTCCCGAGCTTGCTTACGTGATTGAGGTATCGCTCCGAGTCCGCCTCGAGGTCCCGTTGATACTCCTCCTGCTCTTCCTGGAGGAAGATGCGGGTTCGAACCAAATCGTCCAGGGCCCGGGTGTTGACGATGTACACCGCGGCAAGCGTAGCCCCGTTCTCCCGGGCCAAGCACACCGCGTATTGAGCCGCCGTGATCGCCTCCTCGGTGCCGTCGATGTACACCAGGATCCTTTCTACGGTCTTTTTCATACGCCCCTCTCCTTCTTCTTTTCGAGCCTTTCCTTCACCATCTTCATAAGTGTAAACATATCCCGTTCGTTCTCCTCGAGCCGGTTCCGGATAAAGTCCACCGATTCCTCGAGGTCGGGAATGGCAATTTTTTCTAACGCATTGACCTTGCGGATGGTCTTCTTGACCTCTTTAGCCAGCCGCATGATCGACACCTTGAGCTCGGCGAGGCGCCCCATCATCTCCAGCGCTTTTTGGAAGGCCCCCAGGGACACATCAGTCCAGCTGCTGGTTCCCAAAGGACTGTAGTAGGGAGGATTGGCCTGAAAATCGGTGTCCACTACCGGAAGAGGCACTCCCATGACCTTCCGCCGGGAGAGGTTTATTTCGGCCTTCATGTTGACCGCGCTTGAAACGTGAACAAGGGTAATCTTTCCGGCCTCTAATACCGCCTCCTGCAGCGAAGAGTGGGCTTCCGAGAGGGCCTCCCGGACCCGGCTATCGAAGTCCACCGCCTGATCTACCAGGTTCAGGAGCTCTATAATCAGAATATTCCGCTTCTGGTCCAGAAGCTCGTGCCCCTGCCGGGCGAATTTGAGCTCCTGCTTCGTCCGGATGAGGTTAGTCTTTGTCGGCGCGATCTTTGCCATAACGATTATCCGTGGTAGTACTCGTCGATCTCGTCCTCGGTAACCCTATGGAGCTCTTCGGCGGGCAGCTTCCGAAGCGCCTGCCATCCTATCTCCAAACTCCTTTCGATAGTCCGGTCTTCGGTCTTTTCCTGACTGACAAAATCCCGCTCGAAGCTCTTTCCGAACTCGAGGTACTGGTGATCGAGAGGGGTCAGCTCTTCCTCGCCGATGACCGAAGCCAAGTTCCTCACATCCTTCACGTAGCTGTAGGCCGCGAAGAGCTGGCTCGCTAAGTGGGGATGATCCTCCCGGGTCATTCCCTCGCCGATTCCGTCCTTCATGAGCCTCGAAAGGGAGGGCAGCCCGGCAACCGGCGGATATATATTCCGGCCGTGCATCTCCCTCTCGAAGACGATCTGCCCCTCGGTGATGTATCCGGTCAAGTCGGGAATGGGATGGGAGATGTCGTCGTTGGGCATGGTGAGTATGGGGAGCTGGGTGATCGACCCGTCGAACCCCTTGAGCATGCCCGAACGCTCGTAGAGCTCCGCCAAATCGCTGTAGAGGTACCCGGGATATCCCTTCCTCGAGGGAATTTCGCCCCGTAAGGTGGAAATCTCCCTCAAAGACTCGCAGTAGTTTGCCATATCGGTCATGATGACTAAGACATGCATACCCTCGGTAAAGGCTAAATGTTCCGCCAGGGTCAAGGCGGTCCGCGGCGTGATCAGCCGCTCGATAGACGGATCATCGGCAAGACTCAGGAACAGCGCCACGTTCTCCAAAACCCCGGTCTCTTCGAAGCTCTTGATAAAATAGCTCGCCACGTCGTGCTTGACCCCCATTGCGGCGAAGACTACGGCGAAGTCGGTAGCTCCTCCCCGGATTTTTGCCTGCCGGGCGATCTGAGCGGCGAGATCGTTGTGGGGAAGTCCGTTTCCCGAAAAAATAGGGAGTTTCTGCCCCCGGATCAGGGTGTTCATCCCGTCGATGACCGAAATACCGGTCTGGATAAAATCCCTCGGATACTCCCGGGCGGTGGGATTGATGGGCTTTCCGTTAATATCGAGCTCTTCGGACCCCACCGGATCGGGTCCGCCGTCGATAGCCCGGCCTAAGCCGTTGAATACCCTCCCGAGCATGTCCCGGGTTACCCCTAAAGACAGAGGCTCTCCCTGGAACCGGACCCGGGTCTCGGGCATGGTCATCCCCGAGGTCCCCTCGAAGACCTGGACCACCACCTCATGGTCGGAGGTGTCCAGGACCATTCCGAGTCTCGGGTTTCCCTCCCGGTCGATGCATTCCACCAGCTCCCGGTATCCCACGGGGTGGGTCTTCCGTACAAAAATGAGGGGGCCGTCTATTCGGTCTACTCCCCGGTACTCTCGTCCGGCTAATAGTTCCTTTTGGGTGTTCATACGAATATCGCCTCCAGCTGACCGATAGACCGTTCGAGACGCGCCAAAACGGCGTCGAGCTTCCCCACATCGTCGTTGGGGACGGTAAACTTCATTTTGACGATATCCTGGTAGACCTTCATCCGTCTGAGCTTGACGAGGGTTACCCCCCTCTTGATAGCCTGACCGCCCCTGCGCCAGTAAACGAGAATGATGTGGAGCATCTTGAGCTGCTTCTCCACCGTGGAGTAGCGGTCTATATCATCGAAGGCGTTCTGCTGGAGGAAAGCGATCTTGAATAGTCCGCACACATCCAGAATGAACCTCTGACTATCCGGCAATGCGTCGGGACCGACAAGCTTGACCACCTGCTGCAGCCGCACCTCCCGCTGGAGGAGCTCCATGATCTCCGCCCGGTCCTCGGCCCACTCGGGCCCGGCGTTCTGTTCCCACCAGGCGGTGACGTCGTCTAAGTACTCGGAATAGCTTTCGGTCCAGCTTATGGCCGGATAGTGCCTGGCATTGGCCAGCTGCCGGTCGAGCCCCCAGAAGCACCGTACGAATCGCTTGGTGTGCTGGGTAACCGGTTCGGAAAAATCCCCTCCCGGAGGAGAGACCGCGCCGATCAGACTCACCGAGCCGTCCGCCCCCGCGAGGGTACGCATGTACCCCGCCCGTTCGTAGAACTCGGCTATCCGGGTGGGGAGGTACGCGGGAAAACCCTCCTCCGCGGGCATCTCCTCCATCCGCCCGGAAAGCTCCCGGAGTGCTTCCGCCCACCGGGACGTGGAATCGGCCATGACCGCCACATGGTACCCCTGATCGCGGAAGTATTCGGCCAGAGTGACTCCCGTGTAGATACTCGCTTCCCGCGCCGAGACCGGCATATTCGAAGTATTCGCGATAAGTATGGTACGGTCCATCAGGCTCTTCCCGGTGCGGGGATCTATAAGCTCGGGAAACTCGGTCAGCACATCGGTCATCTCGTTGCCCCGCTCACCGCATCCGATGTAGACGATGATCTGGGCGTCGCACCACTTGGCTATGGCGTGCTGGGTCATGGTCTTTCCCGTACCGAAACCGCCGGGAATGGCCACCGTCCCCCCCTTGGCGACGGGGAAGAGGGTATCGATGACCCGCTGTCCGGTTATAAGGGGAATCGACAAGGGGAGGCGTGCCTGGACCGGTCTCGGCACCCGGATGGGCCACCGCTGAATCATGGAGCATTCGGCCGTATCGGTCCCGGTGTCGATGACCGCGACCGTCTCTTCCGCCCGGTAGACCCCCGGCGGCACGATGGATTCCACCGTCCCCGCGGTTCCCGGGGGCACTAAGACCCGGTGCTCGGTATTCTCGGTCTCCTGGACTCGGCCTAACACGGCCCCGCCGGTAACGGTGTCTCCCTCCCGAACATCGGGAGTAAACTCCCACTCTTTTTCCCGGTCGAGGGAGGGTACGCTTATTCCCCGGTCGATGAACTGCTTCGAAATCTCGAAGATTTTCTCTAAGGGGCGCTGGATCCCGTCGTAGATAGTTCCGATAAGCCCCGGTCCGAGCTCGACGCTCAAGGGCATTCCCGAACCGTAGATGTTCTCCCCCGGTGCTACTCCGGTCGTGTCCTCGTAGACCTGGATCACGGCGGTCTGCCCTTCGAGCTTGATGATTTCACCCACGAGCCTCCGCTCTCCTACCCGGACGAGCTCGAGCATCATAGCGTCTGTAATGCCCCGGGCCTCGATGACCGGGCCGTTGACCCTTCCTACTCGACCGATTATCCGTTCCGTCATAGCGTACCTTTTTGTATTAATTCCTGATGGATTATCTTTTTCAGCGTATTCTCGTGCCTGCGTATTCGGGTCCGTATCCGATTGTCGTAGACGAGCCGTCCGTCGGGTGACCGGGCTACGACGCCGGCGCCGTCGGTGCTCTTATCGGAGAACCTTAATTCCATCCGCGGACCTCCGCGGTCCCGAATTTTTTGCCGAATCTTCTCCAGGGCCGACGCGTCGAAGTACTTCCTCTCGGCCGGACTCGTTTCGAGAATAGCCGCCTCGGTGCCGAGCCCCAGACAGGCTTCCACGGCCCATTTCTCCAGGGCTTCCGCGTACTCCGGGGTATCCACCCTTTCTTCGAGGGAGCTTACGACCCGCCCTATCACCAGCTGCATGATCTCTTCGTTCCGGTGGAGGCGTATGCGCTTTTTCTGCATAGCGAGATTCGCGAGCTTCGTCTCCCGTACCGATTCCGCCCGCGCTTCGGCGCGCTCCCGGGCTTCCTCCTTTATCCGCTGGGCCTGCGCCCCGGCGGCCTTCCTCTTTTGGTCGACGGTTTTCCGAGCTTCCTCGATTATCCCGCGCCCCTCGGCTTCCGCCTTTTTGCGGATCTCGTCGAGCAGTACGAGCTTATCTTTCTGCGTTTCCTCGTTCATTCCGGCTCCGGTACGGTTACAGCTTTATGCCGATGGCTTCGTTGACCATCTGCCTCAGGTCCGGCCTATCCGGGAGCTTTCCCTTCCGGCCGGGGACCTCCACGATAAGCGGAAACTGCTGTGAAAAGAGGAGAGCATCCACCTTCTCCCGGATGGTATCGGCCGCGGCCTCGGTTATGATAAGAATCCCGATTTCCCGGTCGGCAAGGGCATCTTCGAAAGCGGCATCCGCGTCTTCCCGCGAGGTTGCCGTCGAGCCTTCGACGCCGACCATTCCGAACCCTAAGACCGTGTCCTCATCTCCGATAACATAGTACTTCATGTCGTACCGCTCAACGCGGACTACACCCGGCCCAAGATCATCAGCGCGGTAATGAAACCGAATACCACCAATCCCTCGGCCAGGGCGATAAATATGAGGGCCTGACTCGCGATTTCCGGCTTTTCGGCTATGGCCCCCATGGCCGCGGCGCCGACATTCCCTATGGCGATTCCCGCTCCGATGGCTCCGAATCCGAAGGCAACGGCCGCCCCGATCAAACCGTACTTCATCACGTTCGACCGGTTCTCGGGGATCTCCGAAGCGACTTCGGCGGTCTCCACCGCGACCTCTTCCTGGGCAAAAACGCCGCTTACGCCCATAATGCCGAATATGAGCATGACGAAGAATGTAATGAGGACACTCAATCCGACCCGCCGTTTGAATCTCTGTACGGCATTTTCCATATGCTGCTCCTTCCTTTTCTCATTTTATGTATATTGCTTGAGGGTTACCGGTGTATAGGCTACCCCGGTCCCGGAAAAGTATTTCGAGAAAAACTCGTAGTAGTTGAGCCTGAGACTCTGAATTCCCGCCGACAGCCCCTCTAGGGCGATAACGAGCACATTTCCTACGACGAGAATGAGGATCGAGCCGATCGAAAGACCTCCTCCCCCGCCGGCCATATCGGCCATCTCGAAGAAGGCCACCATCAGGCTCACGTGGGCTATTCCGAGCCCCGCCACCCGCATGAAACTCAAGGTATTCGCAAGATACCCGGAAAAGATCTCGAGCATCTCCACGAGCCACTCCATGAAAAAATCGACTATCGTAAGCGGTCCGAAAGGTTTTCCGTGTCCGTGCCGCTTCTCCCGGAGATGCTCGATGACAGGTTTACCCACGAAGAGGATCGCGGGAAGGCCTAAGAGAAAAAACAGGAGTGTTCCGCCGGGAAGTTGTTTGAACTCGTGGTTTCCGAAGTAGAAGGCCGTATAGATTCCCCCTCCGTACATCCATCCCCCGAGGAGTCCCGCCTTGTCCATGATCAGACGGAACCATTCCCCCCTTCGGACCCGGTTGTACCAGTTGATAACTAGTCCGATCCCTATAACGGCGATACCGAAGTAGATGGTCAGAGTGAGTATTCCGTAGATATCCTTTACGAACCCGGAAGGCGCCGCGTGCCCGAGAACCGCCCCGTGATAGTCGAACCACACCGGAGGGAGCCACCCCATCCCAAAGTAGCTGCCGAATAACGCCCCGAAGACCATAGCCGATGCTCCGCACCAGGTAATGAGCTGGAACAATCGCCGGATAGGCTTCCCCTTCAAGAGAAGGGTCCCGACTATTCCCGCCGCGACTAATACCAATCCGTGCCCCGCATCCCCGAACATGAGGCCGAACATGATCAGATACGCCACGGCTACGATGGGAGTGGGATCGAAGCTGCCGTAGGCGGGGACCGCGTAGTTCTCCACGAGCATCTGGAAGGGGGCTAAGAACCGGGGATTGGTGAATTTGACCGGGGTCTCCTCCGCGTCGACCCCTTCCGCCCGTCTCGGGCTGTGCCACTCCAGATAACACTTGCCCTCGGCCGCCCGCCGGATGCCCCTGTCTATGTCCTCCCTCTTGTTTTCGGGGACCCACCCCGAAAAGAGCATCGTCCGCGAGGTCTTTCCATAGTAGGAGGTAATTCCCGCGCAGAGCTCGTTCATCTTGAGATTCGCCCATCGCCGGACGAGATCGTCCCGATGGGGCTCCACGGCGGAGACGACCTCTTTCCTTTCCTCACGCTGACGGCTCCCAAGCTCATCGATCCTAGCCTCCAGGTCTCCTTTAGCCAATCGTCCGACTTCCGCCGACTCGGACCCGACCTCTATGTCGGTCCAGCCTGAGCTCGAAAGCACCCGCTCGGCCCGGTCCCGGTCCCTCTTCAAGTATACGACCAGATAGGTGTTCTCCTCACGCCCTAACGGAAGGACTACCGAGGGGATCGAACCGAATCCCCCCTTGAGATCCGGACTGTTCTCTTCGGGAACCCGTCCGGCCCGACTCACCAGGTATCCCGACTCCCTATTCAGCATCTCCGCTCCCAAGCCCCCGGTGCGGTCTATCTGGCGGCTCAAATCCTGGAGCCTCAAGATCTCCTGCTGGAGCTCCCTCTGCCTTTCCCGTATTTCATTTATGCGGCCGCTCAAATTGTCGAGAATTCCTTCGGTCTTCTCGGTATCCACCGGCTCCATCTCGTGGACGTCCAGAGAGGCCCTTTCATCGGGACGAATATCCGCCAGAGCGAGGTAACTCTCGATCTGCCTGCGAAGACGCCCGTAGTACTCCCGCGGAACGGAGGGGGGGATCGTAGTGAGGGAGTCGGAGTATCCCTTGTCGAGCTCCCGAATATTGACAAAGTGGAGTACCCCCTGATCGAGGAGCTCCTTGGTAACCGCGTCGGTACGGGAGATATCCACCGCCGCGATAAGCTGCCGCATTCGGGCCGTACTCATACAATCCGCCTCATCTTTTCTTCCGGGAGCTCGTAGTAGTGCGCATTCAAGATACTCATGAGCTTCCGGATCTCTTTCTGCTTGAGTACTATGTAAGCAAGAATAATCCCGATAGTAAAGGGATAGCCGTAGAGGATCTTTTTTATCTCACCATCGATGATTTCTTCCATGAGAGAGTTGAGGAGAAGCAAGTTGTTCCCCTCGCCGATAGTTTCGGTCAAAGGAAAGTCGGTTAAACCATAGCTCTCGAGGAAGGCGGAATAGAGCCTTCTTCGACCCCGCTCATCCTTATCCGCCGATTCTATATCTTCGAAAATTCCCCTTTCCATAGCCCGTCCGTAGGGTACGAGTAAAGGAAGAGATTCCTTGTAGGAATAGCCGTAGAAGCTGTTGAAACGAACGATTCGGTTGAGATTCTCCAGGTCTACCTCCGCTGAAAGAAACCGCTCGGCCGTGTTCCGGTCCCGGCCCTGGAGCAGCTCGAGCCTTTGGAAGACGGTTCGATAGTAGAATTTATCGAGCTCCGTCTCCAGGGAGAAGAGGGATCCGCTTTGTATCACCTCGGGTATATGCCGCACGGCAATATCTCGATAGGGAGTCCCTTCCAGGGCCTCCTCGATACTTTCCGGATTCTCGGCATTGATGATGTCGTCCACACGAAAATCATGAACGATCCGCTCCCGAATAATGTATCCTACCGCTCTGCGGATGTCCCTGTTTCGCACGGTCCTGTCGAACCAAAGACGCAGGGCGTGTTTGAGGACCTCGATTTCGTAGTACATAAGAAGCCCTTCCACGAAACCGGCGATTTCATCCTCGACGTATTTTACGATATTTCGAACCGTTTCTATCTCCCGCCGAAACAGCTCGAGCTCACCCAGCTTGAGATCCCCAGTTTCGTCGTAGGTGTCGGATACTTTATCGTACTCGGTCCCTTTCAGCATATGGAGGGCTTCGGTAAGCCCCGAAGCGATGGAGAGACGGAAGAAAAACTCCCGGTCCAGCATCTTGCCGAGGCGGGCCCTGAGCTTGGCGTGGATAAACGCGTATTTTTTGACCGGGGAGCTCATCTATTCTCTTCTCTCCAAGTCCCCGATAGAATCATACCGGTTAAACGGTCGACGAGAGTATCGATACGCCCCGACTCCTCCTCGATGAACCGGTTCTTCCTTGCCTCGGCCTTATCGATCTCGGACCGGTACTCCTCTTCCACGGCCTGTTCCGCCTCGATCGCCACCGTCCTCGCCGTCTCGTGAGCCTCTTCCCGGGCCTTTTTCAGGATTTCTTCACTCTGCTCGTCGGCTTCCCGCCGGATCTTCGCGGCCTCTTCCCGGGCACGCTTGACCTCTTCTTCCGCTTCTTTCTCGGCCTCGAGAATTTCTTTGAGAACTTCCTGCATTACCGGCTCCTTGGTGCGGACAGTATGTACGTAATCGACGGAAAAAGTCAAAGCGCCCGGGCGGTCCCTGCGGGCGGCCGGCGCTCGGTCTTTCCCTCTTTCACCCGATCCCGTATACTCCGCCCATGCGCATAACCGGGGGACGTTATTTGAACAGGAAAATCCGCTGTCCCAAAGGGGTAATACGGCCGGCGATGGACCGGATGCGGGAATCGATGTTTTCCATCCTAGGCGTTATCGAGGGTTATGCCTTTCTCGACTTGTTCAGCGGTTCGGGTCTGGTCGGGATCGAGGCGGCCTCCCGGGGCGCGGAACCGGTCGTCTTGGTCGAACGGGACCGGAAGAAGCTCCCCGTCATCAAGGAGAACATAAGCATCGTGGAGACCGAGATCCGCCTCCTAGGGGTCTCAGCGGAGAGCTACCTCAAAAGTACGGATCCGGATACCTTCGACATCGTCTATCTCGATCCCCCCTTCGATTATGCAAATAAAGAAAAGCTCATCACCCTCGTCGGCGAATCCGGCGTTCTCCGGGCCCGGGGGTTGTGTCTCATCCACTATCCCCGGGAAGACGACCTCCCCGAAACCGCGGGAGGCCTCGAAGAGGTTGATACCCGGACATACGGAAGATCCGTCCTCAGATTCTATCGCGCTTGATTTATTCTTAACGATCCACAATGTCGAGCCACCGGCGCCACCGCTCTTCGACCCGTGTTTCATCGAACTTCAGATGTTCAGCCAATGGAGGGATAAAATCCCGGTCACAGCACTCCGGCAGGGGGATCTCCAGGAGGAAGAGCCCCAAATCACTTTCTTTACTGTCCATGCTTAAGAGTATACCCCGCCTCGATCCGTTTTTCAAAAATTCAGCGCGATTGCCGGGCTCGACTCGTTCTGATATAGTGACCGGGAGGAAAACGATGATCGAAAAGTTACGCAAACTTCTCCAAATACCCCAGGGAACCGAGAGCTTTCATCTCGAAGAGGCCTTCAAACACAAGCACCTCGTCCGTTCCTTGGAACGTCTCTTTACCCGATGGGGCTACCTGCCGGCCCAGGTCCCGGTCTTCGATTTCTTCGACACCTACCGCCCCCTACTCCGGGGAAGCGGCCTCGACGCGATCTATAGGCTCATAGACCGGGAGGGTGAGCTCCTCATGCTCCGTTCCGATATCACCCTCTTCTTAGCCAAGCAGATGGGGCTCCTTCTGACCGAGGAGGACCTCCCCGCCCGGGTATGGTACGCCGATACAATACTCCGGCACCAGGACAGCGAGGATATATCCCGGAACGAATTCTTCCAGACCGGAGTCGAGCTTATCGGGAAGAGGGGAATGGACGCCGACCTCGAAGTTTTGCTCCTCCTCGACCGGGTGCTCTCCGCCCTGAAGGTCCCCGAGGCGGCAGTCCACGTGGGAAGCCGCGGCCTCTGGAATTCGGTATGCCGGGAAATACCCGAAGAGGAGCGGAACGGTCTCGTGGAAGCCGTCCGCTTTCGGGATCTCGAGACGCTTCACCGAGGGCTGACTTCCCGCAACATGGCCGCGGTCAAGGCCGATCTCGTCACCGAGCTGTTCGGTTTTATAGGGACCTCCAAGGACTTCACCGGACTCCTCGAAGGATCCGACCTGGAGCTCCTCTCTCGGGAGGAATCGAGAGAGCTCCGCTACCTGAGCGACCTCTTTACCGAGCTGATCGGGCACGCCGAAACGGATCGATTTCGGATCGATCTCTCCGAGATAGGCTCCCAGCCCTACCATACGGGGATAGTGTTCCAGGGCTACACTCCGAACATCGATTCATCCTTCGTGACCGGAGGACGGTACGATAATCTGTTGGGTTTCTTCGGTTTCGACGCGCCGTCGGTAGGATTTTCGTTGATGCTCCGCAAGATCGAGCCCTTTCTCGAGACCGGCCCGGGGGGAGATACGGAAACCGCTGTTCCCGCCCCCGGAGCGACCTTCTCCGAAAGGTTCGCGGCGGCGGAAAAGCTCCGCTTAGAAGGGAGGACGGTGATCCTATGAATTCGAAAGTTATGCCCTTATCAATCGCCTTTCCCAAGGGAAGGCTCTTCGATCGGTCCCGGGAGCTCTTCGCCGCGAAAGGAATATCCATTGACTTCGACGAGAGGAAGCTGGTCGCACGGGACGAAGAGGGAAGTATCGAGAGCTTTTTGGTCAAGAACAGCGATCTTCCCACCTATGTCAAACACGGGATTGCCGGAATCGGAGTCTGCGGCGGCGACGTCCTCTACGAATCGGGTACCCGATTCGTCAATCTCGGAACCCTCCCCTTCGGGAGCACCCGGATGTGCCTGGCCGCGAAGAGAGGGTTTTCCGGGTCCGCGGACCGGGTCATGAAGGTGGCCACCAAGTTCACCAGGTTCGCCAAAGATTACTTCCACGGGAGGGGCATTCCCATCCGAATCATCAAGCTGAACGGCTCGGTGGAACTGGCCCCGATCTTAGGTCTCGCCCCCTACATCGTGGACCTTGTCGAAACAGGGACAACCCTCGAGGCGAACGATCTCGAAGTATTGGAAGAGCTCGAGACGATTCGAGTGCACTTGATCGCCAATCCCGCGTACTATAAACTTAACTATGAGCGGGTCAACGCACTCGCGGATCTCGTAGTGAAGGAAGAGAAGTGAAGGAAGAGAAGTGAAGGAAGAGAGATGAAAACCGAAACCCGTATTATCTCCGCGGAACGAAAGACAAAGGAAACGGCGGTCTCTCTCGAGCTCGAGGTGCCGAGGAGACGGGATATAAAGCTCTCTATCAAGGGAATCCCCTTTCTCGAGCATCTCCTGAACGGTTTCGCCTTCCACGGTAATCTGGGGCTCGCCCTGACGGCGGAGGGGGATGTGGAGATCGATCAACACCACTTGGTCGAGGATGTGGGCCTTGTCCTCGGAGACGCGGTATTCCGCTACGTCGAGACCTATGGTCCGGTACATAGATTCGGCCACGCCGTAATACCCATGGACGACTCCTTAGCCGAAACCGCGGTGGATCTCTCGGGAAGACCGTACCTTCGATTCGAAGCCGCTTTTCCCCAGGAGTACGTGGGAAGCCTTCCGACGTGCCTTATAGAAGAGTTCTGGTACGCCTTCACCACCCGGAGCAGAGCGACGATCCACCTGATCGGGCGGTACGGCCGGAACAGTCATCACCTCGCGGAGGCGATGTTCAAAGCGGCGGGAAAGGCTTTCGAAGCGGCTCTGGCCCCCGTATCCGCTACGGGAGGTGTACGGTCCACCAAGGGTACCCTTTCCGACTGACCGGTCGGTTTTTTTTCGCAAAACCTTTGCAATTTCTCCTAAAATTCTGTATCATACTGAGACGATATTCGTACTAATGACTAAAAAAGAGGCATTACAAAAAATCCCGAAAGACGGATTTATAAAAGTAACCAGGGAGCAGATAAAGTCCTTAGACAAAGACCAACGCACCGCCCTTATCCGAAAAGGCAACGAGCTGTTCAATAACGGTAACTACGAGCAGGCAAAACGGGTTTTCATTACCACGGGGTATGCGGACGGTCTTTCCCGGATGGGCGACTACTACTACAAGAAAAACAACTTCTTGGAAGCCGTTCGGATGTACTACCTGGCCCCCGCCCCCGAAAAACGGGACCGGCTGATCGAAAAAATGGCCGGGGTAGTCCAGGCGTGGCTCCATGACAAGGTATCCGATAATGAGTGAGACCGACCATACCGCCAATCTGCCCGAAGAAAAGCTCCAGGAGATTTCCGAAAAATCCAAGCTCGGATACCAGCTTCTCAAGGAGAATAAACTCGACGAAGCTGTCGCCGCCTTCCGGGAGATTCTCGAAGCCGATCCGGCGAACAACTATGCCTTAGTGGGCATCGGAGACGCCTATCGGAAAAAGCGGTGGTTCAAGCAGGCTATCGAATACTACACAACCTGTCTCGAGCATCATCCGGGGAACAACTACGCCCTCTTCGGCCTTGCCGACTGCTACAAGGCACTCAAGAAATACAGCCAGGCAATAAAGATATGGGAGCAGTATCTCCTCCACGACGACAGCAATGTAACCGTTCTTACGAGGGTAGCCGATGCCTACCGCAAGGTCAGGGACCTCAAAAAATCCCGGGAGATCTACCTCAAGGTCCTCGAAATGGAGCTGGATAATCCCTACGCTCTCATCGGGCTCGGACACCTCCACTACGATTTCAGGGAATACGAGGAGGCCCTCAAGTACTGGGAACGGATGTATGAGATAACGAAGGAAAACGTCGACATCAGGGTCCTCACTTCCCTCGGCAACTGTCACCGGAAGCTCAAGACCTTCGAAGAGGGGATAGAGTACTTCGAGCAGGCCCTGGAAAACGATCCTAAGAACTTCTACGCCCTCTTCGGCCTCGCCGACTGCTACCGGGGCCTCAATCAGCAGCGGAGGTCATTGGAGTATTGGGAGCGCATTCTGGAAAGGGATCCTTCGAACAAGGTTATACTCACCCGGGTGGGGGACGCCTACCGAAATCTCGGAGAATATGAATCCGCCGAGGAATACTACAAAAAGGCGCTGAACATTGAGTTCGACGTCTATGCCATCTTAGGTCTCGCTCTGATCAACAAGGCCCGGGGCAACTACGAGAATGCCGTCGAGTCCCTCTACGGACTTATGAAGAACGATCCCAAAAATCACCGCCTGTACACCGAAATAGCCGACTGCTACCTCAAGCTCAACCGGAGGGACAAGGCCGTCGAAGTTCTCATCCGGTACCAGAAGATGGGCCTGAGGCACCCCTATGTGACCGAGATGCTCAATTCGCTGCGCCGCGGTTAAATTCCATGCAGCCTCTCCCCCTAACCGGATATCTCCCCGACGAAATAAGCCGTGTCTTCGAACTCTCACCCCCTTACCGGGGCCGTCAGATTTTTCAGGCGGTGTGGAAGGAACGGGCGGCGATTGGTGAGATGACCGTCCTCCCCAAAACCATGAGAGGACGGCTGGGGGCCGAAACCTCAATCTCCCGGTGCTCCGTGGAGAATCGAATCGAAGACGAGGACGGGACGCTCAAACTGGTAGTCCGATGCCCCGGGGCCGGTACCTCCGATACGGTTGCGATAGAGACGGTGATACTTACCGATATCGCCGGGCGCAGGACGGCGTGCGTCTCCACCCAGGCGGGGTGCGCCATGGGGTGCGGCTTCTGCAAGACCGGCACCCTGGGACTCATACGGGACCTGTACGCCTACGAGATAACCGAACAGTTCCGCTTGGCCGAAGAGAACGCCGGAAGTATCGACTCGCTGGTGTTCATGGGGATGGGAGAACCCTTGGCCAATCTCGAGGAGGTGCGCCGGGCGATTACTATTCTGTCCCATCCCTTAGGGAGGGAGATGAGCCTACGAAGAATGACCATTTCCACCTGCGGGCTCATCGACGGGATCCGGGAGCTCAGCCGGGAGGGACCTAAGGTACGCCTCGCGGTATCTCTCATAACGGCAGAGCAGGAGATGCGGGAAAGCCTTATGCCTATAGCCCGGAGCAACCCCCTGGACCGGCTCCAGGCGGCGCTTTCGGAGTATCAGCGTGAGGGGGGAAAGCGGATTACCCTGGAATACGTACTGATCCCGGGGGTAAACGATACCGAAAAGGCGGTACGGTCCCTCGAGTTCTTCGTCCGCCCCTTAAAGGCGGTGGTCAACGTCATTCCCTGGAACCCGGTCCCCGGGCTCCACTATACCCCCCCCGAAGCCGGACAGATCGAGGCATTTCTGGCTCGACTGGAGGCGGCGAATATCACCTGCACCCGCAGATACACCCGGGGTCGGGGGATAGGCGGGGCCTGCGGCCAGCTCGGCTCGTCCCTGGAAGAGCTACTCGACTAAGACCGCCCGGATCCTCCGGACCCCCGCGGAGGAGGACTGTTCTTTCTTTATCTCGAACTTACCGAGCTCCCCGGTCCGCTCCACATGGGGTCCTCCGCACACCTCGGTGGAAAAATCCCCGATGGAATAGACCTTGACGGTATCCTCATATTTCTCGTCGAAGAGGGCCATGGCGCCCCGCTTCTTCGCCTCTTCCACATCAGTCATCTCCATGGTTACGGGGAGGTCCCTCTCGATCTGCCGGTTGACGATATCCTCGACCTGTTTGATCTCCTCTCCGGTGAGCTTCTCGGGGTGGGAAAAGTCGAAACGGAGCCTTTCGGCGGTTATGTTGCTCCCCTTCTGCAGGACATGGTCGCCTAAGACCCTCCTCAAGGCCTCGTGGAGGAGGTGGGTGGCGGTGTGGAGGCGTTTGACCGTGTCTGAATGGTCCGCTAAGCCGCCTTTGAAAGTCTTCTCGGCCCCCTGCTTGCTCAGCTCCTGGTGTTTCTCGAAGGCCTTCTGAAAACCGTCCCGGTCCACGGTCAAGCCGTGCTCGGCGGCGAGCTCCTCGGTAATTTCCAAGGGAAAGCCGTAGGTATCGTAGAGCTTGAAGGCGACCCTGCCGGGAATGACCTTGGCGGGGTTCTTGAGGAGATTGGGGATCATCTTTTCGAACTCACCCTCCCCCTTCTTGAGGGTTTCCGAGAACTTCTCCTCCTCTTTGGCAAGCTCCTCGAGAATGAACTCACTCCGTCCTTTCATATCGGGATAGACCTCTTCGTACATGTCGAGGACCCGGCGGGCGGGATCGGCTAGAAACTTATCCTCGATTCCTATCTTCCGGCCGTGGCGGATGGCCCGGCGGATGAGGCGCCGGAGGATATATCCCTGTCCGAGGTTCGAGGGGGTAATACCTTTCTCGTCCCCGAGGATGAAGGTCGCTGTCTTGATGTGATCGGCTATTATCCTGATGGAAATGTCGGTATCCTCTCCCGCGCCGTAGGAGGTTCCTGAGAGCTCTTCGACGGCGGTTATGAGGGGGCGGAACATTTCGGTCTCATAGACGGTAGTCTTTCCCTGGAGGATAGCCGCGGTCCGCTCTATCCCCATCCCCGTGTCCACGCACTTCCGCTCCAGGGGGAGATACTTTCCCTCGGCGTTCTTGTTGTACTGCATGAAAACGTCGTTCCACACCTCGAAGTACTTACCGCAGGAGCATCCCGGCTTGCACTCGGAGCTGCACGCCTCGGTTCCGGTGTCGATGAACATCTCGGTATCGGGACCGCAGGGTCCGGTGGCTCCGGCGGGGCCCCACCAGTTGTCGGACTTTGCGAAAAAATAGATTCTCTCGTCGGGTATACCCAAGGAACGCCAGATCCGTGCCGATTCGTCGTCCCGCGGGGCGTCATCGTCCCCGGCGAAGACGGTCACGCTCAGCTTGTCCGGATCGATACCCAGCCACTCGGAAGAGGTCAGGAATTCGCAGCTCATGCGGATGGCCTCGTCCTTGAAGTAATCCCCCAGGGACCAGTTCCCGAGCATCTCGAAGAAGGTCAAGTGATGGGGATCTCCCACCGACTCGATGTCCCCGGTGCGGATGCACTTCTGATAATCCACGAGGCGTGTCCCGGAGGGATGGGGCTCCCCTAAAATATAGGGAACTAAGGGGTGCATCCCGGCGGTGGTGAAGAGCACCGTAGGATCGTTTTCGGGTATCAAGGAGCGCCCCGCGATCTCCGCGTGATCGTGTTTTTTAAAGAATTCGACGTATTTACGGCGTAGTTCGTTCGCTGTCATGGCTACAGATAGTAGGGAGAGCCGACCGTCTTGTCAACGCCCGGCGGGATCCCGGACCCGGATCAGGTAGTCGTCGGCGATCTGCCCGATAAAGAGGAACCCCTCCGCGGACACCGCCGTCGACGCCGCGCTTATCGTATCGCCCCCGTCGGCATAGACGAGAACCCGGTTACCGCTCTCCCGGTCGATCCTGTAGACGACCGACGGGGCGGGGATCTCCGGATTACTCATGTGCCGGGCTAAGGCGACATCCTTGAGATGGGCGGCGACGAAAATGTGGTCATCGGTCAACGTCAGATTATCCGGCCCCTTCACATAGGCGAGCTTTCTGCGCCCGGAGAGGGATCCGTCTGGTTCACGGTCGTAGCGGTAGACGGCATTCTCCCGGGTGACCGCTAAATACAGCTCCTTCTCCGTAACCTGAATACCGTTGGCCATGGCCAGTTTTTCCTCGAGGACCTTCACTGCACCGCGGGGTGATATCATCACTACGCTGGCCCGCTCCATCCCCAGGACTATTTCGAGCATACCCCCTTCCGCCGAACCGTCGTTGCTCACGTAGACGGTCCCGTCGGGAAGGGCGGCAACATCGTTCGGTGAGACCAGGAGGGGATCGGAAATCTCCTCGAGAAAACTCAACGACCGGTTGTAGACCTGATAGACCAGAATGCTGTGGGGAAGAATCCGGTACCGCTCGACGTCCTGTTCGGGATAGTGGTTGACGACGTAGAGGAGCTTCGTACGATCGGGCAGCACAACGAGAGACAGCCCGTGGGGCGAAAAAGAGAGTCCCCCCGGACCGCCCGCCCGGGGAAGGGCGAACTTTTCGAGGGTTATAGTATCCACCGCGTAGATCTCCCCGGGAAGTTCCCTCCCCCGCCTGTCCGCCGAGGAGACGAGGAGCCGTGTTCCGCCGTCGTATCGGTCGAGGACCATATCTTCCGGACCGGGAATGCCTTCTATCCTCACGGCGGGCTCCCGGGTAGACGGGGGAACCACCGCGCATCCCGCGAAAATGAAGAGAACCGCGGTTATCACCGCGGCTGATAGTCGTGTCATGAAAGCCTCCTTGAGGTAAATTCTACGGTGCAATCCTACGGCTTGCAACCCCACTGTAATACTGGTAACTTTAGGAGCACCCCGCAGGAGTTAACACGAGGTATGAAAATAGTCATTGTCGGCGCAAGTAACGTCGGTATCCAGATTGCCCGTCAGCTCATCTCCGAGAAAAAGGACGTGGTCATTATCGATCGTAATCCCGAGCGGGTGAAACTGGCCCAGAACAGCCTCGATTGTATGGTCGTCCAGGGTGAGGCCAACCGGTGGGAGGTCCTCAATCAGTCCGGTGTGGACGAGGCGGAGTTTTTCATAGCGGTAACCGAATCGGACGAGATGAACCTGATTGCCTGCGGCATGGTCTCGAGCGAGTTCAAGACCCCCTTCAAGATCGCAAGGGTCAGAAACTTCGACTACTCCGCCTCCAAAATAGCCGGACATACATTTTTGGGAATCGACTTCGTGGTGAACCCGGAAATCGAGGCGGCCAAGGCCATCGTCCGCTCGGTGGAACACGGGGCCACCTCCGATATCATGTATTTCGAGGATTCCTCGTATCAGATGCGCTCCATCACCGTCTCCGAGGGTTCCTTCTTCGCGGGGAAGAGCGTACAGGAGATCAAGGCCCAGATCCAGGCGGAGTTCATAATAGCGGTAATACTCCGGGACAATGACTACATCATCCCCTCGGGAGGGACCTTCGTGGAGACCGGAGATACCCTGTATCTCATCGCGAGCCCCGAAATCCTGGACGCCATGTTCTCCTGGGCCGGTAAGCAGCGGGTGGACATCAAGAAGATCATCATCGTCGGCGGGGGACGGATCGGGACCTACGTCCTGCAGCACCTCTTAGACAGACAGCCCAACGGTAAAAAGAAGATGTTCGGGAAACTCTTCGGCCCCTTCCTGAACAGGCAGAAGCGGAATATCGTCCTCATCGACCGGGATTTCGAGCAGTGCAAGCTCTTAGCCGAAGAGTTTCCGGAAATCCTCGTGCAGTACGGGGACATCTCCGAGGAGGGATTCCTCGAAGACGGGGACCTCGTGAACTACGACCTCTTGATCGCGACCACGGGTAACCAGGAGCTCAATCTGGTCACCTCCCTGTACGCTAAATCCTTAGGGATCGGCAGGACCGTCGCCCTGGTCAATAAGAACAACTTTATGCACATAGCCCAGCATCTCTCGGTGGACACGACCATCAGCCTCAACAGCAGCATGGTCAACTCGATCCTGAAATACCTGCGCCGGGGTAATATCAAGAATATCCACACCATCCTGGGCAGCAAGCTCGAAATAATCGAGGCCTCCTGCGACGAGGGGTGCGCCCTGGTTGGACAGAAGATCAGAGACCTCCGCCTTCCCTACGATACCCTTATAATCTTCATATCCCGGGGTGAGCAGAATATCATACCCACCGGAGAGGCAACCATCGAATACGACGATCATATAGTTCTCTTGACTCGGAAGGAATCGATCAAAAAACTGGACAGGATCTTCGCGTACCAACAATGAGAATCAAGGTAGTCTTACGGGTCTTCGCCATCTTCCTCTTGATCATTTCGTTCTTCATGCTCATCCCCCTCCTGTTCGCCGCCTATTACGGCGAGGGGGAGCTTGTATCTTCGTTTCTGATTCCCCTAGGTATCAACATCATAGTTTTCTTAGGGCTCTACCTCATTACCCGGACCGCCGAGCACCGGGCGCTGTCCACGAAGGGGAGCTTTCTCTTCGTGGGACTCACCTGGTTCGCGGCCTCCCTTACCGGGGCGCTGCCCTTTTACCTGTCCGGCGCGATCCCGAGCTACGTGGACGCCTTTTTCGAGACCATGTCCGGCTACACCACCACCGGAGCCTCCATACTCACCGAGATAGAGAGCCTGCCGAAGGCGCTCCTCTTCTGGCGCTCGTTGACCCACTGGCTCGGCGGCATGGGCATCGTAGTGCTCACCGTGGCGATATTTCCCCTCCTCGGGCACGGAGGCTTCCAGCTGATCAAGGCGGAAGCCCCCGGCCCCTCCCTGGACAAGGTAACGCCGAGAATAACCGAGACCGCGAAGATCCTGTGGCTCACCTATTTAGGCTTAAGCGTCCTCGAAACGGTACTTCTCCTCCTCGGGGGGATGGACCTCTTCCAGGCCCTGACCCACACCTTCGGAACCATGGCGACCGGCGGATTCTCGCCGCAGAACGCGAGCGTGGGGCACTTTCCCTCCACCTACATACACATCGTGATTACCGTTTTCATGCTGGCGGCGGGGGTCAACTTCGTCCTCTATCACAAGATGCTCATGGGGAGCTGGCGCTCTATCGGGCGGAACACCGAGGTCAAAGCCTACATCGGGATTTTTATTGCATCCACCCTGGTAATAGCTCTCGATCTCTACGCCTCCGGAAACTACGCCCGTTTCGGAACAAGCCTCCGCGACGCGGGCTTCCAAGCGTCTTCGATACTCACCACCACCGGATACGCCACCGTCGATTTCGACGCATGGCCCCATTTGGCCAAGGCGGTTCTCTTTATCCTGATGTTCATAGGGGGGTCCTCCGGGTCCACCGGCGGAGGGATCAAGGTGGTACGGATCGTGACCCTCATCAAGCTCGGGTTCAACGAGATGAAGTACCTCGTCAAGCCCCGAGGGGTCTTCAGCGTCCGCCTGAACGGGAGCACCATCAAAAAGGACACCATCTACGTGATCGCGGGGTTCGTCTTTCTCTATTTCTTCTTCCTGCTTTTTACGACCTTTATAGTCGCCACCGCGGGAAACGACTTGGTCACCTCGTTCTCCACCGCCCTCGTTACTTTAGGGAACATCGGCCCCGGTTTCGGCAGGATCGGTCCTACCCTCAATTTCGCCTTCTACCCGTCCTACGTCAAGTGGTTCCTGAGCTTCATCATGGCCCTAGGGCGTCTGGAGGTATACACCATCCTCGTGTTGTTTACTCCGATGTTCTGGCGGAGATAAACACGACCCGCCGAGTGTGTATATTTTTCTCAACCCTCCGGGCCGCCGGGAAGGTCCGGATTCTGCCTCTTCAGCCGGTCAGGCTCCAGATCGAGCTTCATGGAGAGGTACTGCATGAGGTCCTTGAGGGTCACGATCCCTAGAAGTTCGCCGTTCTTGACCACCATGAGGCGTCCCCTCCCGGTGCGCTTCATGATGCCCAGAGCCTTCGCCGCATCGGTCTCCGGGGTTACTGAATTTTCTTTGGAACATTCGTGGGTTATCGAACCCACCTCGGTGGTGTCCCAGTTCTCCCGGTCGACGTCTTTCACCTCCCCCGTGGTGACGCACCCCTCGAGGTTTCCGTCGGAGGCCACCGGGAAGAGCTTGTAGTGGTGAGTGTAGATATAATCCTCCACCAGGGCGGCCACCGTCGTATTCGGGGGGACGGTGATTACGTCTTTCTTCATAAATTTCTTGATAGGGACCCCGCTCAAGGCGCGGCTTACCAACAACTGCTGATAGGCGTTTCGGGAAGCGCTGTGGAGGAAGAATCCGATCAGGACCCACCAGATACCGCCGACAAAGGCGCCTGAGAAGAGGAAAAAGACTCCCGCGCCGATCAGGAGAAAGGCGAATCCCGATCCTATAAATGATGCGATCTTCGAGGCCCATATTATGTCCTTCTTTCCGGCCCATAATCCCGACCTGAGGGCCCTGCCCCCGTCCAGGGGAAAAGCGGGCACCAGATTGAAAATCCCTAAGATCAGGTTTATCCGGCCGAGATACCACAGCACTCCCTGCACCGGCGATTCTATTCCCGCTTCTCCGCCGAAAAAGAGGGGCGACCATTCACCCGGTCCGGAAAGGCGGCGGAGGCCTAAGAGGACTCCGGCCAAGACGAAGCTCGACAAGGGCCCCGCGATGGCCATGGCGAACTCCGCCCGGGGGCTCGGAGGATTCTCCTCCATGTGGGCGACGCCTCCGAAGATCCAGAGGGTTATCCCCTCGATTTCCATACCGAAGCGCCTCGCTACCAGACTATGGGAGAGCTCGTGAAAGATGATGCTTCCGAAAATCCCCACGGCCCCGATAAAACCCATTATCCAATAAATCGCGGTACTCGTCCCGGGAACGTTCCGGGGAAACAATCCCGTAGCGAGGGTCCAGGTGATTAAAGCGGCCAAAATAAGCCAGCTGAAATCGGCCTGGATCTTGAAACCGGCGATGGTAAAAAGGGTAAGTTTATTCTTGAACATAGATGCTTCTCTCCTCCCCAATTAACATGCAAAATGCGTGCCAGTAAAATTACAGAAGAGCGGCGACACTTTCGGTGAGGGCGGGGGCGAAAACGAAGAAGTCCAAGGCGACGAG
>CAZXMO010000018.1:41344-48360 GCA_964641125.1 uncultured Spirochaetales bacterium | reverse complement strand
CCCCGCCATGGAGGTCGCGGAAGCGCTTATCCTCTCTCCCTGGAGGGGAAACCTCCTCTTGGCCTTCGTTATTCTCCCCTTCGCCCTGATGACCGTTCGGGTCGCTCAGGCTTTTAGGGCGGCGGGACCGGAGCGAAAGGCATTGAGCTGGTTCTTCTACACCTCTCTCCCGGCGGCGGCGGCGGCCCTGGCGGTATACGCCTTCCTCTTCGATCCCTTTACCCGGGAAGACCCGCAGATATACCGGGCCATCGAGACGATCAACTACGAATCGGACGACCGGTCTCTCGCTATCATCAGCGGGGGCCCCATCGGGACGGTCCGGATTCCTAACGAAGAGTACACCGATATCGAGGCGGGAAAGAACCGGAGTGCCGTGGCGTACGCCGAAACCCTCCCCGAATACCTCGAGATCGAGACCGAGACGAGGACCTTTTTGGATCGGAAGTACATCGTTATGACCCTGCGCCTCGAGGGGAATCCGGAAAAGGTTTCGCTGTCCCTCCACGGCACCGAGGACATTATCCTCTACGACGCGAATTTTCCCTTTTCCACCTTCCCGGTCCGGAACACCGCCGAAATCCACATCGGACGGAATCCTCCGAATCCCCTCCGGATCGAGTTTATTATTCCCGAAGAGCGGAGCATGGAGATCCGTCTGAGAATCCGGTACGACCGGCATCCCCGGGCGCCGGTTATAGTGCCTGAGGAAGGGGTGGTTAATCTCGAGCTCATCCTCGTGGAGTGGCTGGAGGTCTGAAATGGCGGTAATCTTTCACGTCGATATGGACGCCTTCTACGCCTCGGTCGAGCAGAACGATCATCCCGAGTATCGGGGAAAGCCGGTTATCATCGGGGCGCGCCCGGGAACCCGGGGGGTGGTGTCCGCCTGTTCCTACGAGGCGAGAGAGTTCGGCGTTCACAGCGCGATGCCCATCTCCCGGGCGTATAGACTGTGTCCGAAGGGGGTCTATCTCCCGGTGCGGATGGTACGGTACGGGGAAGTTTCCGCGAGGATCATGGAGCTCTTCGGGGACTTTACCCCGGTGGTCCGGCAGATCTCGGTGGACGAGGCCTTTCTCGACATGACCGGCACCCGGCGCCTCTTCGGCGATCCCGAGGAGGCGGCGCGGGCGATCAAAGAGAGAATTCGAGGCGAGACCGGGTGTGCCCTCTCTATCGGCATCGCTTCGAACCACTACGTCGCGAAGATGGCCTCCGATTACGGAAAGCCCGACGGGCTGTACCGGGTGGAGGAAGGGAGAGAGGAAGAATTTTTAGACAAGCTTAAGCTCGAAGATCTGTGGGGAGTGGGAGGAAAGACCTTAGAGAGACTTGAGGAGCTCAATATCACCACCGTGCCCAGGCTCAGAGAGTTCTCCCAAGGGATTTTAGAGAGCATGCTCGGAAAGGCCGCCGGTGCCTACCTCTACGCCGCGGCGAGGGGCCGAAACCCCGGGGTCTTCATCGAGGAGCCCAAAAGCAGGTCCATAAGCAACGAGATAACCTTTCCCGAGGATACCCGGGACTCCGACGCGGTCGAACGGGTCCTCCTCGAGCTTTCCCACCAGGTTATGTTCCGGATGATGAAAGAAGGTGCCCGGGCGAAGACGGTTTTCCTCAAGGTGCGTTTCGACGATTTCTCCACCACCACCGCACAGACCACCCTGCGCCACGCGGTAAGCTCCGCCGAGGAGATCTACTCCCTCGTTAAAGAGCTCCTCGACAAGCGGTGGAACCGCTCCAGGCTCGTGAGGCTCATCGGGATAGGGGTCTCCTCGGTGGAAGGTTCCGCCGAGCCGGAACAGCCTGAGCTCTTCGAGGACCGGTACGACCGGAAGAAGAGGGTGGAGAAAACGGTGCTCGAGCTCCGGCGAAAGCTTCCCGATGAGTCGATCGTCAAGGCAAGTCTCCTCCGTCGGGATAATAAGAGAGGCCGCGCGGAGAGTACGGAGTAGAGAGTTAGAACAGCTCCTCCATGGCCGTCCGGGCGTCGGCGAGGTCCTCGTTCATCTTCCTACTCCGGTTCCGTTCCCCTTCGAGCGCCCGGATGGTCCATTCGAGGACCTCCCGGGCCTCTTCCCGGTCGGACATATCCTCGAGGTCGACGGTTCCCTCGTAGTGGTAGTGCTTTTCGAGGATTCCCGAAGCGGAACGAAAGGCATCCCGCTTTTTATTGTATTCCCGGTTCCGTCTCCGCTCGTTCCAGTTCCGCTCGTAGAGGTGACGGGCAAGCTGGGTATAGTAGTCGTAGATGATCTCGTCGATAATGCCTCCGCGGATCTCGGCGAGCAAGGCGTCCACCGATTTCCTGCCCAAGGAAACGGCGTAGTCGTCGTTGCCGAAGGCGATTCCCGGGACCTGCTCGTAGAGCTGACCCAAGGCATACCATGAGAGGCTGTGATCGGGATTGAGTTCAACCGCATTCCTCAAGTCTTCCCGCATCTGTTTGGCCTTGTCGAGGGCGTCGAAGACCCCCTTGATCTGCCCCCACCTGCCCGCGTTGGAGGCGCGCCAGAAGTAGGCCTTGTAATTGTCCGAATCGAGGTCGATTGCCTGATTCCCGTACTCCTCACCTTCGGCATAGAGAGACAGGAGGGTATCGTCGTCCGCTCCGGCCATCTTTCTGCTGTCGGCGTACTGCAGGGTAAACCGGGAGAGGGCGGTGTAGAGCTCCGCCTTGTCCGGGGTGGAGTAGGCCTCTTCGAGGGCATCTTTGAGGACTTCGACCGCCTGCTTATGCCGGTCCATTTTCAAAAGGGATTCCGCCCGCTCGACGGCCGGATTGTCGGCGAAAGCGGTACCGGCGATACATGCAAGGATAACCGGAACAAGGATACATCTCTTCATGATATTCTCCTCCTGGAAACCATATATAAACGGGATACTCTCTGTTGTCAATATAATATTTCTGCAATAGTATGTGCCGTTATGGGCCAATTCTTTCTTCCCGTGTTCTATACCGTGCTCCAGCTCCTCATCCTCATGGCCGTCGGCTTCGTCCTGAGGCGCTATGCCGGGTGGAAGGAATTTTTTTTTATAACCCTCAATAAATTGATCCGGAACATACTCCTGCCGGTCTACATTTTTATCGCCATTTCCGGGGCGGATGTGGAGAGCCTGCGCCGTGCCTGGATCTTTCCCGTCGCGGCGGTAATCATTGTCGCGGCGGGATTGGCCTTCAGCTGGCCCCTCTTCCGCCTCCTCCCCTTCGACCGGCAGGACCGGCGGGCGGGAATGGCCTTTTCCACCTTCGGAAACTCGGGATACATGCCCATTTCGATTATTGAATTTCTCCCGGTTACCCTCCCGTTTATTTCCCGGACTTTCGGCGTGGAAACTCCCCTTATGTTCGTGGGGGCCTACTTGATTCCCATGACCCCCCTCTTGTGGTCAATGGGAAACTACCTTATCAGCGGTCATGCCGCTAAGCCGACATTTAGGGACATTGTCTCACCGCCTATGTACGGGGTAATAGCCGGTTTCGTCTTCGTTCTCGCCGGGGGATCGTCCGTCTTGGGTGATATGAGCCTTCCCTTCGTCCATATCTACACGGCCCTGGAAAAACTGGGCCTCGCCGTGCTTCCCCTAGTTCTGATTTCTTTAGGAGCCGCAATCGGAGGCCTCGAGATAAAGAAGGGAATGAAGCGGAAGCTGCTCCTAATGGTCGGCGGAGTGTCCACGGTGCGTTTCGTGTTTCTACCGGGGTTGTTCTTCCTGATGTACTTTCTCGTCCTCAGGCACATCGGAACGAGCCCCGCCCAGGTGTGGGTCCTCTTTCTGGTGTCGGTGACCCCGCCCGCCATGAATCTCTCGGTCATGGCCCTCCACGCCGGGGTGAACAAGAACTACACCGCCGTCACACTGCTCGTAACCTATCTGTTCTACCTGATCGTCCTTCCCGTCTATCTGGTGCTCCTTTTCATCCTGCCGGGAATGCCGCTTTTCAATTGAGCAGCGACGGCGGCTCCTCCGATTCCGCCCCGGTAAAACCGTGGAGCGGAGCCGTTACCATGTAGTACCGGTTGGAGTTGTTCCACAGGGTAAATCCGGACGCGCCCCCCTCGCCGGCTCCGCGGAGCTGACGGATCAGGTAGTCGGAGTAGGTGGGTTCCTCGAATTTGAGCTCTCCGCCGATAAGGAAGGCCTGCACATAGGGGCGGATGATGCTCCTCCCTTCCACGATCTTCGCCGCCCGGTCGGAGCCGTGACGGTAGATGTCTTCCGCCCGTTCTAGGTAGGGCGTATCTTTGAGGAAATCCCGGGGGAAGTGGGAGGGGTAGTACATCGGGCAGATAACGTCCACGTAGTGGGATACCATCTCAATGTTCTGTCCGATCCAGTTGCCCATCCGGTACCAGGAATTGAACCCGTACAGATCGGTGCTGATGGGAACGGTAATACGCTCCCGGGCGGCCCGGAGGAAGGACTCCAGACCGTCGATCTTGGTCATGCCGGGCTTCCGGTGCCGGTAGACCGCGTGAGACAGATCGCCGTCGGAGGGAAACCTGATGTAATCGAACTGGACTTCATCGATGCCCCTTCGTTCGAGCTCCTCGGCCAGGGAAATAAGATAATCCCAGGCGAACTCCGAAAAGCTGTCTACCCAGAACTCCCGCTGGATCCAGGCCGGTTCTTCGGTCTCCTCGTCGGTGACCGGAATCCGGTTGGCCCAGGGCTTATTTTTTTGCGAATCCCACACCGCGTAGGCGTTGTCCTTATAGGCATAGAGCTTGGGATCCTGAAAGCAGACGATCCGCCCGATAAGGTATATCCCCGCCTCTTCCGCGGCCTCGACCAGGGCTTCCAGATCGATGTGCCTGCTTACCGATCCTATCTCGTAGGGGAGCTCGAGCTCGGTATCGTAGGTGATCCGGCCGTTGTCGTCCTTCATATCGATGACCAGGGAGTTGAGGCCGTGGTCGGACAAGAATTTCAGGTGCTTCTCGAGCTCTTCCCCGGAGGAGTTCCACGATTTCAGATAAATTCCGGACTTGTCGGCGGCGGTGCTCAGGCGTTCCTTCCGTGCCGCCGAAATGCCGTTTTTAGGGACGGGAAGGCCGCCGGGCTCGGCTGTCCAGTCCCCGGCGCTTTTCCGATACACAAATTTCCGCTTGTCCGTAAAAAGTATCGGCCCCCGGCGGGACGATCGGAGCTGAAGACGCCGTTCTCCCGGTTCGAGACCGGGTTCCGGGAGCTTCTCGAGGGTCTCCGTTTCGAGGTCCCCCGTGAATATGTCGTCGTCGAATCCGACTTCGAGAAGTATCGAGTTTTCTCCGGCGAGGTCGTAACTCAGCGAACGGATTTCCTCGTAGAATCCGGCTCCCCGATAGAGAGGGCCGCTCAAATCTTCCAAATGTCTCCAGCTGATTCCCGAGTCTCCGGTCTCGTACACCCCGTTAAAGGATGTCCCTAAGAGGATTTTGTCCCTCGAGGCGGGAGACAGGGCGACGGATGTAAAGAAGGCGCTTTCCTTGATCGGCTTGTCCACGGGAACTTCCCGCCAGGAATTGCCGAGATCTTCGGAGATGAATATGCGGGAAGACGTGGTCACCGCTACCCGGGACTGCCTGGCGGGGTCGATTCCGATCGATGTCAGGGGTACCGGTTTTGATTCGGTAAAGGGGTAAACCACATGATCGGGCAGGCCTTCGTTACGCTCCCGCCAGGTACCGCCTCCGTCGTTGGAGACGAGGAACCCCCGGTCCCGATCGATTCTGCACAGGGTCCCCGCCGCGGTCCGAGCAACGGCATCAGCGGGGAGCGGTCTTCCCGAAATCAGTAAAAGTAGTAATGCCGCTCCCGCCGCCGCTCGCGCAATTCGATGTTTCATGGGGCCTCCTGCTGCATTCTATGGAAGGTTCCTTTTTCCGGTCAAGAGGATTCGTGTTTTTTTATTCCCCGATGGGCGGTGTTCCGAAGCACCGTGACTGTTTTGGGTGTATTAGTAATCGGATGAAAGAAGACGGATACAGTCTATACGACAGAGCCGTTCCCTTAGGTACGGCGAAAACGGGGGGAGACGGACCCCGGGAGGTCCTTTTAAAGCACGGGGCCGGGGTCCTGAGTGATAAAGAGCTCCTGCAGGTTCTCCTCGGGAGCGGAACAAAGGGGAGGCCGGTGGAGACGGTGGCGGGAGAGGTGTTGAGGCTTTTAGACGGCAGCGGCTGCACCGCCCGGGACGCCGAGCTCTTGAAAATATCCGGTCTCGGAGCGGCCAAGGTAGCCCTCCTCCAGGCGGGGCTCGAGTTCTTCAGGCGGAGGCTCTGCCCCGAGAGCGGCCGTATAGCCTATCCCGCGGACATTCTCCCCCTGGTAAGTCACTATGCCGACCGGAAGCAGGAGCATTTCTTAGCCCTAACACTCAACGGTGCCCACGAGGTCATCAACCTCCATGTCGTGTGCATCGGCCTTGTCAATCGTACCTTAGTCCATCCCCGGGAGGTTTACATCCGGGCGATCGCCGATTCGGCGGCTTCTCTCATCGCCGCGCACAATCACCCCTCGGGGAACCTCGAGCCGAGCGCGGAGGACCGGGACATAACCGCCCGGTTGAAGGATGCGGGAGACACCGTGGGGATAAACCTCTTAGATCACATCATCTTTTCCCGAAAGGGGTATTTCAGCTTCTTAGAGAACCGGGAGATCTAAGCCTCTATCGGAAAATCTCACGAAGGGTGTATACCCGAGGGGTACGAGGAGGATGTATGGCCCACAAAATCGATTACAAGATACACGGCGACGATATGCAGCTCGTGGAGATCGAGCTCGATCCCAACTAAACGGTCATCGCGGAAGCGGGGGCCATGAACTACATGGACGAGGGGATCAGTTTCGAGGCGGTCATGGGGGACGGCTCGCGGCCCTCGCGGGGGTTCTTCGACAAGGCCGTAGGCGCCGGCAAGCGGCTTTTGACCGGAGAATCGCTCTTTATGACCCACTTTACCAACACCGGTATGGGAAAGAGGCGGGTCGCCTTCGCCGCGCCCTACCCGGGGACCATCATCCCCATGGAC